>NZ_FPBI01000011.1:0-263550 GCF_900116595.1 Mesorhizobium sp. YR577
GGCACTCTCCTCCAATCCGCAAAGCGGATTGGAGCAACCCCCACCCCTAACCCCTCCCCACAAGGGGGAGGGGAATTTCGCGGCCGCTATGCCGCGCAAAACCGTTAATCGACGATCCTCGCACAGACGCCACCGATCCCCCTCCCCCTTGTGGGGAGGGGTTAGGGGGTGGGGGTGCTTCAGACGCACACGCCTTGCCGTTTACGGCAAGGCAAACAGCGCCTGCCGCCCTCACTTCACCGGCGCGTTCTTGATCAGCTCCCTCGCCGCATAGCGCGCGGCACGCTGCCAGGCCTCGTCATTGTCGCCGCGAAAGGTCAGCAGGCGGTTGAACACGATCTGGCGGGTCGGCACGTCATAGACCTCGAAGCGCGTCCACAGCACCAGCGTGCTCATCTTCTCGACCGCGCCGACGGTGACGAAGCGCGCGCCGGCGCCCTTTGCGCGGTCCAGCATGTCGTCGAGCTGCAACTCCTTGCTGGTGCAACCCGCTTCCGGGCACTGCATCTGAGCCAGCAAGAACTTTCCGCTCTTCGACAATTCGTCGTGCATGATCTCATCGAACCGCTTCAGCCGCGCGTCGTGTTCTGCGTCCTGATTGCGAACCTCACCGGAAGAATCGACGAGATAGAAATCGCCAAGCGCCATCGAGAGCCGCTCTTCGCTGGCACGAGCATTCGAGACAATTGCGAAGAAAAGAACGAGCGCGCAAAGCAGCGGTACACTCGCGGCCAGAGCGAGGACGATCAGCCTTCGGCCATCCGCAGACGTTGCGCATCGCGCATTCGCTTTGATCTGACTGTTCATGCCGACCTCCCGGTCCGCCGGGCGATCCGCCCGCGCGACCAATCATCATGATCGGCAAAGCTTAGGGGCAGCCGCCGGCCAACTCAACCGACGCAGTCTTGTCAATTAGAAGGAGACTTTGCGATCAGCCGGCAGCGATCGATAGGCTTTCGACCTCGATGCCATATTCGGCCGCCGAGTCGACCAGCGTATGCCACAGGCTGTCGGCGAAGCTCGAAAACACCAGCACGCTGAACACCGGCGACCCGTCTGCGGCATCCGCCTCTCGCCACAGATTGACCGCCGTGTGATCGATGGAAGTCGCCGCCGCCGTTCCGACAGCAAACACACTATCATGCAGGTCGAGCGAATTTACCTTCGCCAGCATATCGCGCACCCGCGGACCCGATAGACGGATCAGGCAGCGCCCGTCGGACTGGTCGGAAAGCGAAGCGAAACCCTCGAAGACACCACGCAAGCCGTCGATAGGCTGGATCGTGCCGATACGCGGCGACAGCGCCATGAACTGGTCGGCACCGGACCACACCAGCACGCCCTTCTTGCCCGTCACCGCCTTCGGTCCGGTCGGTGCAACAACGCCGAAATAGGCTTTGGCTGCCTTGGCCGTTGCTGCCCATTGCCCGCGCCGCGCAAAGACCTGCACCAGATCGAAATCGCGTATTTCCGACAGGCGGATGCCTGCCTTGGCAATCGCCGCACCATGCTTGCCGGCAATAACGGCCTGCTGCAGCGGCGAGCGGGTGGTCCAGGTGAAATCAGCCACGCTGACGCCCTCCCTCGGGATCGTAGAAGACGGGATTGCAGATCTCGACGTCATAGTCTTCGCCGCGCAGCGGATCATGCGCGCGCACGATCTCGCCGATGCGCTCGCGCCCGCGCTCGACAAGGCCCAGGCCGATCCACTGGCCGAGCATTGGCGAATGGCAGACCGAGGTGACGTAGCCCTGGTCCGTATCCGGGCCGACCGCCGCGCCCTTCGGAATGATATGCGCACCGGAGCGCAGCCGCCTTGCCTTGTCGACCGGCTTCAGGCCGACAACGACCTGACGATCGGGTGCCGTCAGCGCCTCGCGCCCGGCCATGACGCGGCCGACAAAGTCCTTCTTCTTCGACATCATCTTGCCGAGGCCGAGATCGTCGGCCGTCGTCGTGCCGTTGAGTTCGGCACCGGCAATATGGCCCTTTTCGATGCGCATCACGCCAAGGGCCTCGGTGCCGTAGGGCACGACGCCGAAGGGCTCGCCGGCCTTCATCAGGTTACGCGCCATGGCATCGCCATAGCGGGCCGGCACCGAGATTTCGAAGGCCATTTCGCCCGAGAAGGAAATGCGGAACAGCCGCGCGAACATGCCGCCGCGCAGCCGCACCTCGCGCACGCCCATGAAGGGAAAGCCTTCGTTGGACAAATCTTCCGCCGGATCGACGATCTCGCGCAGCAGGTCGCGGGTCTTCGGCCCGGCAATGGAGAACTGCGCCCACTGGTCAGTGCAGGAGGTTAGCTGCACGTCGAGTTCGGGCCACAGACCCTGCCGGCAGAATTCGAGATACTGCATCACCGGCCCGGCCTTGGCCGTGGTGGTGGTGAGGAAATAATGGTCTTCGGCCAGCCGCGAGGTCGTGCCGTCGTCCATGACGATGCCATCCTCGCGCAGCATCAGCCCGTAGCGCGCCTTGCCGACGGCCAGCGAGGCGAAAGCGTTGATGTAGACGCGGTCGAGGAAGGCGCCGGCATCCTTGCCCATCACGTCGATCTTGCCGAGCGTGGAGACATCGCAGAAGCCGACGCCGTTGCGGACAGTCAGCACCTCGCGGTTGACCGAGGTCAGCCAGTCGTTCTCGCCGGCAATCGGATACCACTGCGCGCGCTTCCACAGGCCGGTGTCGACGAACACGGCACCGCGCTCGGCCGCCCAGTGATGCGACGGCGTCAGCCTGACCGAATGGAAATTCTCGTCGCGGTGATGGCCGGCAAAGGCACCGATCGCCACCGGCACATGCGGCGGGCGATAGATGGTCGTGCCGGTCTGCGGGATCGAGCGCCGCGTCAGCTCCGACATGATCGCCAGGCCGGTGACATTCGAGTTCTTGCCCTGGTCGGTCGCCATGCCGAGTGTCGTGTAGCGCTTCAGGTGCTCGACGGATTCGAAGCCCTCGCGCTGCGCCAGCGCGATGTCGGATGCGGTCACGTCATGCTGGAAGTCGACAAAGCCCTTGTGCTTCCCCTCGACATGCCAGAGCGGCGAGATGGAAATGGCTTCGTCGGCAGCGGCCGGCGCGCTGCCGCCCTTGCCACCAAAGCCGCAATCGGATGCAGCAGCGAACCCCGCTTCATGACCGGTGCGCAGGCAGGCGTTCAGCGAAAACTCGCCATTGGCAGCACCTGCCGAAAGCATCCCCGCCGGGGCACCCTCCGGCACGAAGGCTGCGATATCCTCACGCCATTTCGGCCGGCCGCGATGATGCGAGGACAGGCCGACGGACGGGTTCCAGCCGCCCGACATGGCAAGCACATCGGCGGCGATCTGCGCGTGACCGCCATTGGCCAGCGCGACCTCGACGCCGCTGATGCCCGTCTTGCCACCCTTAACATCGACGACGACGCCGTTGTGCACGGCAAAGCCGCCGCTTTGCGCCAGCGCGCGATGATGCTGCGGCACATCCTTGCGGGAATCGATGACGGCGGCGATTTCGATGCCGGCGCGATGCGCGGTCTCGACCGTTCTCCAGCCATCGTCATTGTTGGTGAACAGCGCCAGCCGCTTGCCAGGTGCGGCAGCAAAGCGCTCGACATAGGTGCGCACCGCCGAAGCCATCATCACGCCCGGCCGGTCGTTGCCGGAAAAGACGATCGGCCGCTCGATCGCGCCCGCCGCCACCACGCAGCGCTTGGCGACGATGCGCCAGAGACGCTGGCGCGGCTGGTGCGCCGGCGGAATCGGCAAATGGTCGTTGACGCGCTCCAGCGCGCCATAGGTGCCACCGTCATAAACGCCGAACACAGCGGTCCGCGTCATGATGCGGACGTTGGGCAAGGCTTCCAGTTCAGCCAGCGCCCCGGCAAGCCACTCGCCCGCCGGCATGCCGTCGATCTCGCCGCCGTCGCTGTTCAGCCGCCCCCCGGCCAGGCGGTCTTCCTCGGCGAGGATCACGCGCGCGCCGGTGCGGCCGGCCGCAAGGGCGGCGGCCAATCCGGCAGGACCAGAGCCGACGACCAGCACATCGCAATGCGCCCAGGCCTTCTCATAGTGGTCCGGGTCAGCAATCCCGCTCGGCCGTCCGAGGCCGGCGGCGCGGCGGATGGCCGGCTCGTAGAGCTTTTCCCAGAACTTCGCCGGCCACATGAAGGTCTTGTAGTAGAAGCCGGCGACGAAGATCGGCGACAGCAGCGAATTAACCGCCATCACGTCGAAGCCGAGCGAAGGCCAGCGATTCTGGCTCAGCGCGTCGAGCCCGTCATAAAGCTCGGCGGTGGTCGCCTTGGTGTTGGCTTCGCGGCGCGCGCCGCTGCGCAGCTCCACCAGTGCATTCGGCTCTTCCGGACCGGCGGTCAGGATGCCGCGCGGGCGGTGATATTTGAACGAGCGGCCAACCAGCGTTACACCATTGGCGACCAGCGCCGAGGCCAGCGTGTCGCCGGCATAGCCGGTCATCGCCTTGCCGTCGAAGGTGAAGGACAGCGGCGCGTTGCGGTTGATCAGCCCGCCCCTCGCGAGGCGATTGGTTTGTGCGGAAGCCATTACTTCGCCCCCGCCTTGGCCGCACCCACACCGGGTGCGGCGCGCACCGACTTGATCTCGTGGGTCAGCGTGTTGCGCTCGATGACCAGCCAGGAGCGGCAGCCGCCGCCGTGATACCAGTATTCGCTCATCTCGCCGGCAACATTGTCGCGCAGATAGACATAGTCGTAGAAGGCCTCCGCCTCGCCGGGCGCACCCGCGCCACCGTCGATGGCGGCCATCGCCGGGCGCTTCGGCTTGGCATCACCGAGATAGGTGAACTCACCGTTCTCGCGTTCGCCGCAAAATGGGCATGCAATGCGCATTCCTGATCCGCCTTCAGTGCAAGTTCGGTTGGGCGCCAACGCCCTTTTCGTCGATCATCGCGCCGCGCTGGAAGCGGTCGAGCCGGAAGCGCTTTGCTTCCTCATGCGGCGTGTCGGTGGCGATCAGATGCGCGAAGACGAGGCCCGAGCCCGGCGTCGCCTTGAAGCCGCCATAGCACCAGCCGGCATTGAGATAGAGGCCGTCGATGGGCGTCTTGTCGATGATCGGCGTGCCGTCCATCGACATGTCCATGATGCCGCCCCACTGGCGCAGCAGGCGCACGCGGCCGATCATCGGCATCAGCGCCATGCCGCCTTCGCAGACGTCTTCCATCACCGGCATGTTGCCGCGCTGGGCATAGGAATTGTAGCCGTCGATGTCGCCGCCGAAGACCAGGCCGCCCTTGTCGGACTGGCTGACATAGAAATGGCCGGCGCCGAAGGTGAGGACGCCCGGAATGAGGGGCTTGATCGCTTCCGAGACGAAGGCTTGCAGCACGTGGCTTTCGATCGGCAGGCGCATGCCGGCCATGGCCGCGACGCGCGATGAATTGCCCGCCACCGCCATGCCGACCTTACCGACGCCGATCGCGCCGCGCGAGGTCTCGACACCGGTGACCTTGCCGTTCTGGTCGCGGGTGAAGCCTGTCACTTCGCAGTTCTGGATAATGTCGACGCCAAGCCGGTCGCCTGCATGGGCATAGCCCCACACCACGGCGTCATGGCGCGCCGTGCCGGCGCGGCGCTGCAGCAGTCCGCCCTGGATGGGGAAACGCGCATTGTCGAAATTCAGGAACGGCATCATCTTGCGAACCTGCGCCTGATCGAGCAGTTCCGCATCGATGCCGTTGATGCGCATGACATTGCCGCGCCGCGCATAGGCGTCGCGCTGCGCGTCGGAGTGGTAGAGATTGACGATGCCGCGCTGGCTCATCATCGTGTTGTAGTTGAGGTCCTGCTCCATCCGCTCCCAGAGCTTCATCGAAAGCTCGTAGAAGCCGGTATTGCCCGGCAGCATGTAGTTGGAGCGCACGATGGTGGTGTTGCGGCCGGCATTGCCCGAGCCGATCCAGCCCTTTTCCAGCACCGCGACATTGCGGATGCCGTATTTGTGGGCGAGGAAATAGGCGGTCGCCAGCCCATGCCCGCCACCGCCGATGATCACCACGTCATAGTGGCTCTTCGGCTGGGCATCGCGCCAGGTGCGGGGCCAGTTCTTGTGACCTGAAAGGGCTGCCCGCGCGAGAGAGAAGATCGAATATTTCATCAAGGGTTTCCGCCGCGCAGGCCTGCTATTTCCGTATTACACGTCGAGAGTGTTTTCGCGTTCCCACTGGGTGAAGTGGGAAGCGTAGGCATTCCATTCCTGATGCTTGAGCTTCAGGAATGCACTGGAGAATTCCTCGCCCATCGCCGACTTCAGCCCGCTGTCCTTGTCATATTCGCGCAGGGCATCGAGCAGGTTCAGCGGCAGCTTCGGGCCGTTGGTGACGGTGTGACCGTCCTTGTACATGTCGATGTCGCTGCGCTCGCCCGGATCGGCCTTGGTGCGGATGCCATCAAGACCGGCAGCGATGATGACAGCCTGCATCAGATACGGATTGGCAGCACCGTCGGGCAGACGCAGTTCGAAGCGGCCGGGGCCTGGCACGCGCACCATGTGAGTGCGGTTGTTGCCGGTCCAGGTCACCGTGTTGGGTGCCCAGGTCGCGCCCGAAACCGTGCGCGGCGCGTTGATGCGCTTGTAGGAATTGACCGTCGGATTGGTGATCGCGGCCAAGGCTGAGGCGTGCTTCATGATGCCGCCGAGGAAGTGCCGACCCTTGGCCGACAGGCCCAGCTCGGCATTCTTGTCGGCGAAGGCGTTGCTCTTGCCGTCGAGGTCCCACACCGAGATATGGGCATGGCAGCCATTGCCGGTCAGGCCCTGGAACGGCTTGGGCATGAAGGTGGCGCGCAGGCCGTGCTTTTCGGCGATCGACTTGGTCATGAACTTGAAGAAGGAATGCTTGTCGGCGGTGTTGAGCACATCGTCGAAGGCCCAGTTCATCTCGAACTGGCCATTCGCATCCTCATGGTCGTTCTGGTAGGGCTGCCAGCCGAGTTCCAGCATGGCATCGCAGATCTCGGCAATGACGTCGTAGCGCCGCATCACCGCCTGCTGGTCGTAGCAGGATTTCGTCGCCGTATCGTATTCGTCGGAAATCTTCTCGCCACCCGGCGTCGTCAGGAAGAATTCGGGTTCCACGCCGGTCTTGACGCGCATGCCCTCTTCGGCGGCTTCAGCCACCAGCCGCTTCAGCGTGTTGCGCGGCGCCTGGGCAACGCTCTTGCCTTCCATGACGCAGTCGGAGGCGAGCCACGCCACGTCCCGCTTCCACGGCAGCTGGATGACCGAAGACGGGTCCGGCACCGCCAGCATGTCGGGATGCGCCGGCGTAAGGTCGAGCCAGGTCGCGAAGCCGGCAAAGCCAGCACCTTCCTTCTGCATGTCCGAGATCGCCTGTGCCGGAACCAGCTTGGCGCGTTGGCCGCCAAACAGGTCCGTATAGGAGATCATGAAATATTTGACGTTATTCGCCTTTGCGAATTCTGCGAGATCGTTTGCCACAGCAGTTCCCCGTTTGCTTTCGAATGCCGTTCCCATGGCATGTTCCTCTCTCTTCTTATTTTTTTGATCAGAAACCGTTCTTTCCCGGTATCCAATTGGTTCCCGCCAGCGGCACCTGGGCCATGGCGGCGGCTTCGATAGTCAGTGCGCAGAGGTCCTCCGGCTCGAGATTGTGGAGATGATTCTTGCCGCAGGCACGCGCGATGGTCTGTGCCTCAAGCGTCATCACTTTCAGATAATTCGCCAATCGCCGTCCTGCAGCGACAGGATCGACGCGTTTCATCAGCTCCGGGTCCTGCGTGGTAATGCCTGCCGGGTCTTTTCCTTCGTGCCAGTCGTCATACGCACCCGCCGTGGTGCCGAGCTTCTGGTACTCGGCCTCCCAGCGCGGATCGTTGTCGCCGAGCGCGACAAGGGCCGCGGTACCGATCGACACAGCGTCAGCGCCCAGAGCGAGCGCCTTGGCAACGTCAGCGCCGTTGCGAATGCCACCCGAAACGATGAGCTGAACCTTGCGGTGCATGCCAAGATCCTGCAGCGCCTGGACGGCGGGCCGGATGCAGGCAAGCGTCGGCTGGCCGACATTCTCGATGAACACTTCCTGCGTAGCGGCAGTGCCGCCCTGCATGCCGTCGAGCACCACGACATCCGCACCCGATTTCACGGCAAGGGCCGTATCGTAGTAGGGACGCGCGCCGCCGACCTTCACATAGATCGGCTTTTCCCAGTCGGTGATCTCGCGGATTTCGAGGATCTTGATCTCGAGATCGTCCGGGCCGGTCCAGTCGGGGTGACGGCAGGCCGAGCGCTGGTCGATGCCCTTGGGCAGCGTGCGCATTTCGGCGACGCGGTCGGAAATCTTCTGGCCAAGCAGCATGCCGCCGCCGCCGGGCTTTGCGCCCTGCCCGACCACGATCTCGATCGCGTCGGCGCGACGCAGGTCGCGCGGGTTCATGCCGTAGCGCGACGGCAGATACTGATAGACCAGCGTCTGCGAATGGCCGCGCTCTTCCTCGGTCATGCCGCCGTCGCCGGTGGTCGTCGAGGTGCCGGAGAGCGAAGCGCCACGGCCAAGCGCTTCCTTGGCCGGACCCGACAGCGAACCGAAACTCATGCCGGCGATTGTGATCGGGATTTTCAGCTCAATCGGCTTCTTGGCATGGCGCGCACCCAGCACGACGCTGGTATCGCACTTTTCGCGGTAGCCTTCGAGCGGATAGCGCGAGATCGACGCGCCGAGGAACAGCAGATCGTCGAAATGCGGAAGCTTGCGCTTCGCGCCGGCGCCGCGAATGTCATAGATGCCGGTGGCGGCAGCGCGGCGGATTTCCGACAGCGTATATTCGTCGAATGTCGCGGAGTATCGGGGCTTCGTCGGCGGGTTCTGATAGGTCATTCTGATCTTGCCTCAATACGCGTCGGCATTGTCGATGTTGAAATTGTAGAGCGTGCGGGCCGAGCCATAGCGCGTGAACTCCTCCGGCTTGACGTCCTTGACGCCGGCGCGCTCGAGCAGGTCCTTCAGCTTGGCGATATGCTCCGGCCGCATCTCCTTCTTGATGCAGTCGGCACCCAGGCTCTTGACGTTGCCGCGCACGAAAAGCTTCGCCTCGTAGATGGAGTCGCCCAGCGCATCGCCTGCATCGCCCAGCACCACGAGATGGCCAGACTGCGCCATGAAGGCGGACATGTGGCCGATATTGCCATGGACGACGATGTCGATGCCCTTCATCGAAATGCCGCAGCGCGACGAGGCATTGCCCTCGATCACCAGCAGGCCGCCCTTGCCGGTAGCACCGGCATACTGGCTGGCGTCACCCTTCACGATGATCGAGCCCGACATCATGTTCTCGCCGACGCCGGGGCCAGCCGAGCCATGCACCGTGATGGTGGCTTCGCTGTTCATGCCGCCGCAATAGTAGCCGACGCTGCCGCGCACATCGACGTTGATCGGCGCGTCGACGCCCGCCGCGACCGCGTGGCTGCCCTTCGGGTTCAGCACTTCCCAGGCGGTCTCGTTGGAGCCGTTCTGGACGTTGTGAAGCGCCTGGTTGAGTTCACGCAGCGTTGACTTTGCAAGGTCGAAGACCTGCATGCCGGAGCTCCTTTCCGCTACATTGACGACATCGTGTTTCACGGTTTCAGTGCTCCCAGAAATAAACGGTGGAGGGTTCCGGCTCCCAGACCTTGGCGCCGTCGATGCCGGGCAGCTTGGCCAGTGCGCGATATTCGGAACCGAAGGCGACATACTGGTCGGTTTCGGCCAGAACAGCCGGCTTGCAGGCGATCGGATCGCGCACCACGCCGAAGCCGTTCTTGGTGCCGACGACGAAGGTGAAGAAACCGTCGAGATCGCTGAGGCTGGATTCCAGCGCCTGGCCCAGATCCTGCCCGTTGGAAATCTTGTGCGACAGGTAGGCGGCTGCGACTTCGGTGTCGTTTTCGGTCTCGAACGTCATGCCCTCGCGCTTCAGTTCGCGGCGAACATTGTTGTGGTTGGAAAGCGAACCGTTGTGCACGAGGCACTGGTCCGGCCCGGTTGAGAACGGATGCGCGCCCATGGTGGTGACAGCCGACTCGGTCGCCATGCGGGTGTGGCCGATGCCATGCGTGCCGCTCATCTTCGAGACCTCGAAGCGCTCGGCGACCTTCTCGGGCAGGCCGACTTCCTTGTAGATTTCGATCGTGTCGCCCATGCCCATCACGCGCGCATCCGGGCGCAGTTCGGCAATGGCGTCGCGCGCCGCTTCGAGCTTGTCGCGCGGCACGTCGAGAACGGCGTGGGTGGATTTCACCAGCATCGTCACCGAAGCGCCGATCTTCTTGCCGAGATCGGCTTCCAGCCCGGCGAAATCGCGCGCCGGCTGCTGCGACTGGATCGTCAGCTTGCCGTGATCTTTTTGCGATGCCCCATAGATTGCGATGCCGGCACTGTCGGGTCCGCGGTCGGTCAACAGAACCAGCATTTCCGACAGCATGGCGCCCAGCTGAGGCTCCAGCGATTTATCCTTAAGAAACAGTCCAACAATGCCACACATGGGCCTGAACCTCCTTGCGAGTTTTCTGACTTCAATGGCTAGCAGTTTTGAAAATTGAGTTCAACCCATATGAATGTTTTTTTCATGTGAGAAAAGAAAGGGCGCAACTTGAAACAGCCCGGCGCCGTCCCCGGCGTGCCCTCTGTATGTCGTGGCATCACGCCGCTGGCGGCGTGATTTCCTGCCTTCGCGCAAAGCGCCATTTCTCGTGCTGGATCCGCGCGATCTTATAGGCATCGAGCACGCAGAAACCATAGATCAGAATGGCTCCGGAATGGCGCGCGAAAAACGAGGCATCTGGTAGCAGCCTGATACCAACCCAGCCGAATACCGCCATGAAGAACAGGAACATCAGCGCGCGTTGTGCATAGCCGAGCAGAAGATGCCCGGAACCCGGCAGCAGGATTGCCGCCACGAGGATCGCCAGCGGCTTGAACGGCTCTTTCGCGTCGGCAACCATCGTCACGCTGCCACCTCCATCGGTTGCCGCAGATTGTAGACCACCGCCACCATCCGGGTAAGCACCGCTTCGATAAGGTCAGGATTGATGACTATGTCGCCAAAGTCCGCCTGCCGGAACACGCCATATTGCGCGCGGTTCGCCTCCGCGATCTGGATCACGATGCGCACGCCCTTGGGCGAGACCAGGAATTCCTTCATGCGCGGATTGGCAAACAGCGGCAAAGCCGGCGCGACCGCGCCTGGCTGCGGCATGTCGTGCGGATTGTCGCTGCGCAGAAGGCCATCGTCCGGCCATCCAACGGGGGAATTCACGATATGTGGCAGGTGGTCGAAGTTCGAAAAGCTCGTCGGCCCGGCAGGCCGCATCATGAAATCGAATGTGCCGCCAACGCCCGTTGCAATCGGTATCGTCACCTGAAGCCACAGGCTCGGCAGCTTGCGCACCGCAAGCGTGTCCACCACCGGGCGAAGCTGCACCGGCAAGCCACGGAACTGCCCTTCCAAGATGGGATGGTCTGGTGCCTGAAGTTCACGCACGACCGGGTTCTCAAGCAGTTCCTTCACCGTGCTGAACAAGAGCCCTTGCCGCTCAGCGGTCGTCTCGCGGCTGCGCTGGAACATGCGGATGAGATGCCACGCCACCAGAGCGAACAGCAGGATGCCGAGTGCGGTTTTCACCATGATCGCTCCGCTTGCCTTAAGATGTTTCGGCGGTCCGCACCTGTCGCGCGGGCCGCCGGTTTCAGGTCGTCAGTAGCCGACGGGCTTCGGCCACGGCATGGTGAACTGGTCGCCGCGACGCACGTATTTGTAGCGGTAGAAGTGGAACCAGATCGACACGACGATGTAGAACAGCGTCATGGCGATGAGCTGCGAACCGTAGCCGAGGAACACCGCGAAATAGGTGATGACGCAGATCGACAGAAGCGCGATCGCCGGCATCGGGTGGAACGGATGCGTATAGCCTCTGCGGATCGAGCCCAGCGGCCACTTCCTGCGGAACATCATGATGTTGATCGACATGAAGGTGTAACCGAGCAGCCCCGACAGGATCGAGAAGGTGATCGCCTGGTTCAAGTCGGCAATGAAGGCGAAGGCCAGCGCGATCGGCAGCAGGAACAGGATCGACCGGTAGGGCGTGCGGTATTTCGGGTGCACTGCCGAGAACCATGTCGGCAGGTAGCGGTCACGGCCGAGCGAGAACCAGGCGCGCGCCGCATCGTTGATGCAGCCATTCGCCGAAGCGACAGCCGCCAGCACAGTACCCCAGAACAGCAGCGTCTCGAGGAAACCGGAGCCCGTTGCCCTCGCCGCGTCGAACAGCGGGAAGAAGGTGAAGCCGAGATACTCCCACGGCAGCAGCGAAGCGCAGACATACCATGTCATCGCCGCGCCGATCAGCAGCGTGATCATGCCGGCCATCGTGCCATAGGGCAGCGACCGCGCCGGCGAGCGCACTTCTTCGGCGGCCTGCGTCGTGCCCTCAATGCCGAGATAGAACCAGATGCCGAAATGGAAAGCAGCGAGCACGCCGATCCAGCCATAGGGCAGCGCGTTTTCCGGTGTGATGAGTTCGCCGAGCTTCAGCACTGTGCCCTGGCTCCACGGCTGGACCGAGAAGAACAGGACGATAATGGCAACGTAAGCGATCGCGGTGATGACGAAGTTGACGTTGAGCGTCATCAACACGCCGCGATAGTTGAGCCAGGCAAGCAGGACGATTGTGAGAACGACGAAGGCGTGCCGTTCCAGCCCTTCCGTTCCTGCCACGGTGACGATCAGGTCGCCGACCAGAATGGAATCGGACACTTCCAGCATCGTGTAGGCAAAGACGAGATAGAGAGCGACGTTGAAGGCCATGAGCGGGCCGACAATGTGCTTGGCCTGCGCATACTGGCCGCCGGCGGCGGCGACCGTGGACGTCACTTCGGAATCGATCATTGCGACCGAGGTGTAGAGCAGCCCGATGAACCAGCAGACGATCAGCGCGGCCAGCGAGCCGCCCTTGTCGACGGCGAAGTTCCAGCCGGTATATTCGCCGACCAGCACGATGCCGACGCCCAGAGCCCATACATGGGCCGGGCCGAGAACGCGCAGCAGCGAAACCCGCTGGCCGGGTACCACCGTCGACGGTGAAGTTGTAATTGCAGCGTCAGTCATCGAACGCCCTCAGAGCTTGTGTTTTTCGGTGGCTGCCTCGATCTCGCCTTCACGCGAGGAGGTCAGCACGTCTTCCGAATAGGTCGTGTCGGTCTTGAACCAGTCGAAGAGCATCCAGGCGGCGAGAACCGCCGAAAGCGCCCAGGCGACATAGGAAAGTGTGAACCACATCGTTTCGCTCCTATTTCTTGTCGCCGAACTTTTCGTCGATCACTTCGCGGTATTCCTTGTCGGAGGCGCGGAAGAGAAAGATGAAATAGCCGACGACCACGACGACCATGACGAGCAGCGTGGTGATGTCCCAGGTGTAGTGGAACTTGTTCTGGATGATGTCGTGAGCGGTCGCCGGGTTGTAGCCGAGCTTCTCCCAGAAGCCGACCATCGTCGGGTTCTGGCCGAGGCTTTCCCAGGTCGGGTTCTCGATCTTGTCGATGGCCTTGGAGACGCCGGCAAGACCGAGCTTCAGCGGCAGCCACAGCGCCACGAAAATGGCGACGACGATGAAGACGATGTCGAAAACCTGCATCGCCTTGGGTTGTTCCGGTGGTATGTATTTCGGCATTATTGTCCTCCCAAAACCTGCCGGTGCGTCAGAGATTCTTCTCCCGCTTCGCCGCGTCCAGATGCTGGATATCCAGCCCGTAGATGAAGTGCTTGTCTTCGGCGTAGTGCTTGACCATCGCCCGGATCGCGGCGGTGTTGAAAATCAGCACCGCGGCAGCCGCGACGACGACTGCCACCCTGATCCCGCTATTGGGAATGTAGGGCCAGGTCATGAACAGGACGAAGAGCAGGGTTATCCAGAGAAGTACTACGAGAAGCCACGCACCGCGCACGTCAGAGCGGTACATGGCCTCAATCCGCTGATTGAGGTCCGACATTTCTCTCCCTTTCGACAGCGCTTTCATTGGCCTGGCTAAGCGCCGCTTTCCCCGTAGGAATTATACTGCCAGGCAACATTTTTGTTTGCGAAGAAAATACCCGCAGAAACTCGATGTCAAGGCGTATTTACGCGGCGTAAACCGTAACGCACCGGAATGTCGTCAGGTGGCGCGACGCGAATTCAGCTCCGTTTTCTGCCAAAAGCCCACGATCGAGGGCTTGGCGGCGGCAATCCCTGATTTTGCCTGATAATGAAATTTTTTGCACTACAGTGTTGCGTGTCTGGAATTTTGAGGCACTATGGCCGGCAATCAAAGTTGCAGCATTTCGCGCGGGGGCGAAATCAAGCAAAGTGCAAATGGGAGATGTATCAGATGACTGCTTCGTGGAGATTCTCGACACTTGCGGATCGCCATCGCGCCCTCGGCTCCAAGCTCGAAGACTGGAGCGGCATGGGCACCGCCTGGACCTATGACAAGGACGCCGACGAGGAATATGTCGCGATCCGCACCAAGGCCGGGCTAATGGATGTCTCGGGCCTGAAGAAGGTCCACGTCAACGGCCCCCACGCCTCCCACCTGCTCGATCTTGCCACCACGCGCGATGTCGAGAAGGTCTATCCAGGCAAGTCGGTCTATGCCTGCATGCTCAACGAGGCCGGAAAATTCACCGACGACTGCATCCTCTACCGCATGGGTCCGAACTCATGGATGGTCGTGCACGGCTCGGGCACCGGCCACGAGGAATTGCAGCGCGCCGCCATGGGTCGCGACGTGTCGCTGCGCTTCGACGACAATCTTCACGATCTGTCGCTGCAGGGGCCGCTTGCCGTCGACTTTCTCGCCAAGCATGTGCCGGGCATTCGCGACCTGAACTACTTCCATCACATGCAGACGCGCCTGTTCGGCTTCCCCGTGATGATTTCGCGCACCGGCTATACCGGCGAGCGCGGCTATGAAATCTTCTGCCGCGGCCAGGATGCCGGCACGATCTGGGACACGATCCTCGCGGAAGGCAAGGACATGGGCATCATCCCCTGCCGCTTCACCACGCTCGACATGCTGCGCGTCGAGAGCTACCTGCTGTTCTACCCCTACGATAATTCACAGAAATACCCGTTCGAGAACGAAGGCCCCGGCGATACGCTGTGGGAACTCGGCCTCGATTTCACCGTCAGCCCCGGCAAAACCGGCTTCCGCGGGGCCGAGGAGCACTACCGCTTGAAGGGCAAGGAGCGCTTCAAGATTTATGGCGTGCTGCTGGAAGGCAAGGAGCCGGCGGACGAAGGCGCGCCGATCTTCAAGGACGGCAAGCAGGTCGGCGTCGTTACCTGCGCCATGTATTCGCCGCTGGTCAAGAAATCGATGGGCATCGCCCGCATGCCGGTCGACTGCGCCGTGGCCGGTACGCCGCTTGAAATCCACAACGCCAGCGGCAAGATCAAGGCAACAGCACAACCGCTGCCCTTCGACGATCCCAAGAAGCTGAAGCGCACCGCAAAGGGTTGAGCCGGCATGACGGCAAAGACCATATTGAGCCGACCCGTCTACGGCACGCTCTCGCCGCAACAGGGAAAGCATCATCTCTTCATCGCCGACGCCGAGGGCGCGGCGGCGATCCTCGACATGACGAAGACCGCGCCCGCCGGCTTCTTCACCAACGCGCACGTCATGTTCGTTCCCGGCAATACCGGCGCGAAATATATCGAGCCGTTGAAGCAGCTCCACCCGGCGCAATTCTATGAAGGCCCCTCGATCGCCAGCGCCCTGCCGCGCCTGCGCCAGACGCTGGCAACCGCACATATGGGCCTGCGCGTCTATCTCTCCGGCACCGAAGGGCTGATCGGCCAGGCCATGCAGGTTGCCCTTGAAGCCGGCATCGACCACACGTCGATCCAGACCGAGCAGCGCGGCTCGCTGGCGCGGCGGGTGCAATGCGTCCACTGCAAGGGCATCACCGAGAACGTGACGACCCAGCCGGCGACCTGTTCGCATTGTGGCCTGCTTCTTCTGGTACGCGATCATTACTCGCGCCGCATCGCCGCCTTCCAGGGCGTGTGCATCAATGCGGAGGACCCGACCGAGAACCCTCCAAAAGAGGGGATTTTCCGTTGAGCGCCGGAACAAGCAAGATCGACGTCACCGTCACCGATGTCGTCCCCGTCAACGAACTGGTCAAGCGCTTCCATTTCCGGCGCACCGACGGCGCCATCCTGCCGACCTTTTCGGGCGGCGCGCATGTCGTGGTGGAAATGCGCGACGACGACCGCACCCGCCTCAACCCCTATTCGCTGATGAGTTCGCCGCTCGACACCACCGACTACACGATCAGCGTGCGGCGCGACGATGTTGGGCGCGGCGGCTCGCTATTCATGCACAAGCGGGTAAAGCCCGGCCAGCGCATGGTCATCAGCAACCCGGTCAACCTGTTCTCGCTCGACCTAAGGGCCAAGAAGCACCTGATGATCGCCGGCGGCATCGGCATCACGCCCTTCATGGCGCAGACCTCGCAGCTTGCCGGCGAAGGCGGCAATTTCGAGCTGCACTACACCTGCCGCACGCAAGCGCTTGGCACCTATGCCGACGTGCTGCAGGCACGCTACGGCAGGCGCATCCATCTCTATCATGACGACCGCAACGAGAAGCTGCCGTTGGAAAAACTCCTGTCGTCGCAGCCCCTCGGCACGCATCTCTATATCTGCGGCCCCGCCGGCATGATCGACTGGGTGCGCCGGACAGCAGCCGAGGCCGGCTGGCCGGGCGAGACGGTGCACTACGAGCATTTCGCAGCACCCCAACCGGGCAAGCCATTCGATGTGAAGCTGGCCGTCAGCGGCAAGCAGATCCGCGTCGGTGAACAGCAGAGCCTGCTCGAAGCCATCGAGGCAGCGGGCGTCGATCCGCCCTATCTCTGCCGCGGCGGCGTCTGCGGCCAGTGCGAAACCAATGTCGTCTCCTATGACGGCAAGTTCCTGCACAACGACCACTGGCTGTCGGAAGAAGAACACCGCTCCGGCTGCAAGATCATGCCATGCGTTTCACGTTTCGAAGGAAAATCCCTCGTTCTCGAACGCTAGCTAAAAGGGGAAAGACCATGGGAATCAATTTCAGGAAGGAAACGTTTCGCGACGATTTCACCTTCAGGAACAGTCCCGAGCATATCAGGCGGTTTCCGTTTCCCTTCCATGAAGATGCCTACATGTATGCGGTCAACATCGAGCCGCATGTGCCAGGGCCGAAAGGCAGCGTGCTGGAGCACGGCATCGACGTCGACGAGCACTACGTCTCTGAGATGCACGACCGGGCGCTGGTGCTGGCCGAAGACCCACTGCGCTGCCAGTCGCTGCCGCATATGACGCTGGCCGGTTGGGACCTGCTCGAACTCTTGATGACCTCAAAGGCCGAGAGCTATCCCGAGCATTTCACGCTGACCCGCGACGGCGACAAATGGCACTGGATCAACCGGCCGCTCGGCATCGACGACCATTTCACCTTCGGCGACGTCTCGACCCTGCCCTACGGGCCGATGGAATACATCACCCGTCAGAGCCAGGGCGATTTCTGTATCCTCGACCAGCGCGACGGCAATCTCTGGATGGATGCCGGCATCGTCACCACCCAGGCCGACTGGTCGCTCGATTTCGACATCGGCATGAACTTCTTCGAGTGGCACGCCCCGGTGCCGCTGGCGCATGAGAAGGGCATTTTTACACGCGCGCTGAAATTCCTGACCAACATCCAGCAGGGCGCGCCGGCGCGCCGCCTGAACTGGACGATGACCATCAATCCGCGCCTCGACACAAGCCCTGAGAATTATCACAAATGGGGCACCGACCGGGCGACGGTGACGCCGGAGAATGTCGGCCAGAAGGTCCATCTGCGCGTCGAGCTGCAAAGCTTCTGGCGCCTGCCGCGCTCCAATGCGCTGGTCTTCCCGATCCGCTGCTACCTGATCAAGATGGACGAGCTGGTGACCTCGCCGAAATGGGCGCGCCGCTTCCACCGCGTGCTCCGCGACCTGCCGACCGAACTTGCCGACTACAAGGGCCTGTCGCGCTACCGTCCGACGGTCATCGAATGGCTGTCGAAATATGACGACGGCGCACCGACCTCGCCGGGCTTCGGGCCGGACTGATCAATCCCCGCCGCTACCCTGCGGATAGGAGATGATCGAGAGATAGCGCATCGGCAGCTTGGTCAGTTCTTCGGGCCCATGCGGCGCATCGGCGTCGAAGAACAGGCTGTCGCCCGGCATCATCCGGTAGAGATTGTCGCCGTGGCGGTACACCACCTCGCCCTCCAGCATATAGAGGAACTCCATACCGTCATGCTGGAAGGTCGGAAACACGTCCGAATCCTCACTGAGCGTGATCAGATAGGGCTCGACCACGACACCGCTGGTGTTCGAGCCGACATGGCCGAGCAGCGTATACTGATGCCCGGCGCGCGTGCCGCGGCGTTCGACATCGACGCCCTCGCCTGCCTTGACGAAGACCGCGTTGCGCTCTTCCTCGAAGCGGCGCAGGAACGCCGTCACCGGCACGCCGAGCGCCCGCGACAGGGATTGCAGCGTCGTCAGCGATGGCGAGGTGTTGCCGTTCTCGATCTTGGACAGCATGCCGAGCGAGATATTGGTCGCAGCCGCAAGGTCGGCAACCGTGATGCCGAGCTTCTTGCGAAAGGCACGTACCTCGCGGCCGATCGCAACTTCCAGCACGTTTTCGCGCGTGTCGCGCACCGCATGCGGGTTCTGCTTCAATGCTGTGTTGTGAAGGTCGCCTTCGACCACCTTCAACGGCCGTACCGAAACGCCCGCAGCTGGTTTCCCGGCCTGTGTCGTTGCCTGTGAAGCCTTCTTTGCCAAGCCCGCCTCTCCTTGCGCTGAGATTTCACTCGCAGTGAATATTTTTATTCTCAGTACGCGTTTGTGGCAAGGGATGCAAGCTGCTTCAGGGCGTCAACAGCCAACCGGAAGCGCTGGTGGCGTTACATAGGCAAAAGCTTCTCATACTCCTTTTCAAGCTCCATGTAGGTCGACCAGAAACCACGCGGCTTTCGCCCTGCCAGCTGATCCTCGAGGATACCGAGATGGGTGTGCCAGCCGCTGGCGACGCTGGTCATTTCCGGGCGATCGGCAAGCCGGCGATGAGTCAGCACCATGAGGACGTCGTCTCCCTGCGGCGACAATTCGAAGGTCACTTCCGACTTGTCCCCGCCGCTGCTCGGCCAGGTGAAACTCAGCAAATGCGGCGGGTCGCATGCCGTCACCTCGCCGACATTCCTGAACTCCTTGCCGTTTTCCCCGAAACGCTCCGGTGTCGCCTCATGCGAAAGCTCGGAATGCCTGAAGCGAAGTTCGACCACCCCGCCGACATGATCCGCCATCGGCCCCGCCGCCAGCCAGACGCGGCGCTTTTCCGGCTCGGTCAGATAGGCCCATAGCCGGTCGATCGGCCCAGGAAACACGCGCTCCAGCCGAACCGTATTGGGTGCTGTGACAACACCGAATTCACGCATTGACCTTCTCCTCGCTCCGGCAATCTGACCAGATCACATTAAACCATACAGTTCAATATGGCAGTCGCAAACGCATTGTCAACCATTCGGTTTAATATAACCGGCAGTGCCTTTGCCAACGCGCATAGGGCTGTAATCCAAATGACACTCGGATCACACGCTTTAACATTTGTTAATTTTTGGGTTTGCTGACGGATTCCGCTGGGTTAGATTAGACCCGAATCAGCCGGCCCGCGGGGGGCCTGGCGAACCACTCAAAGTCAGAGTTCCGGAGTGTTTTCCGGCACAAGACGCGGCAGGTTTCGCGTGGTCCCGCAAGGATTCGGCCGATGGCACCACACCGTGCCAGGTGCGAGTTTTCGTAACAGGTGAAAGCGTTTTCAGGCTCAGTCGCTGGCGTCGCCAGGGGTCCGGGCATTTATATGGATTCCGGCCATTTTGGACACATGACAAGTCTAGCCGAGCAGCATCAGGATACCGGGGTAGCCGCCGTCAAATTGACATCGCGCGGTGACCTGACCGGTTTTCTCATGCAGCTCACGGCCACCATCGGCGCCGACAGCTACATGCTGGTCGCCATCCTGCACGACCAGGACAAGAGCGATGCGCGCATACTCGCCTCCAACTGGATCTACGACGCGATCGAACTCGCCGGGCATCAGCTGATCGCAAATCTCGCAACGAGCGCGCTTGCCGTTGCTCCCGGCATCAGGCCGCGCGGCATCGTCAGCGCTCACGCCCCTGCACTGGACGGCATGCTGAGCGGCGAGGACGCCAAGCTCCTTCACGTGCTCGGCCACTGCGAAATCTATGCGCTGAAACTCAATGTCGGCCGCCAGCGCCTGTTCATCCTCTTTTCCGCGGCCGTTCCCGGCCAGATCGACATCGGCGCGCTGATGAGGGCGCAGGTCGAGTGCTGCTATGCGCTCTCGCAGGCACCGGCACTGGTCGCGGCAGCCTCCATGCAGGATCCCCTGTCGGACCGCGAGCGCGAATGTCTGTTCTGGGTATCGGAAGGCAAGACCACGGACGAGGTGGCCGTGATCCTTGGCGTCTCGTCCAACACGGTCAACAGCTACATCACCCATGCGATCCGGAAGTTCTCGGCCAGCAACCGCGCCATGGCGGTGGCAACCGCAATCAGGAGCGGCATCATTTGACACAGGCAGCGGCGGCAAAAGCAGCGGACGTGTTGCTCGGTATCAGAAGAAACCCCTTCGGCGCCAACGTGCCGGGCTCGGAGACGCATCCGGCCGTCACCATTCCCGACGCCGTGCGGCGTTGCCGCTGGATCGCCGTCGATATCAACGCCACCGGCTTTGGGCTGTTTCTCGTCAGCCCGTCCATGGAGCGGGCGCGCCTGGTTCCATGCTTCGATTCCGACTATCCGCGCGTATCGCTGCACACGAAATTCGTCTCCGGCAGCAATGGCGAGGATCTGGTGCAGCATACGCGCGTCTCCAGCCTGCCATGCTGGTGGAGCAGCGATGCACGCTCGACATCGGCAAGGACCCTGGAGTCGCTCGACTGGGCCGGGAAAATTTCACCCCTGGTGCCGGACAGTTCCGGCATAGCCTTCCCCGTTTATGCCGAGCGCGGCCAATGCGGGCTGGTGATCTTCTACGGCGCCGATATCAGCCTGCCGCCGGAGCAGCTCCACGAAATCCACGCCCGCTGCTTTGCGCTCTTCAGTGCCGTCGCGGTGATGCGGCCCGGTGACAGCGGCAAGGTGCCGTCGATCTCGAAACGCGAACTGGAATGCCTCAAGCTGACGGCCAACGGCTTCACCAGCGAAGACATCGCCAAGCTACTGAAATTGTCGGTGCACACCGCCAACCAGTATCTCACCAACACCACGCAGAAGCTGAACGCCGTCAACCGCATGCACGCGGTGGCAAAGGCGCTGCGGATGGGATTGATCGAATGAGCAATTCCAGGAAAAGTGTGTAGCGGTTTTCCGTCCGGAATTGCATAAAAGCCGCCTTAGCTTTCCTCGGCGACAAGCCGCGTCACCGTCTTGCGGATCCGCGACTGTTCGAGCGACGCCTCCAGAAACGCGGTGTTCTTTTCGGGGTCTTCATCGGCCATGTCGAAGGCGACGTAATTGACTTCCACCGACGCATGAAGCGCCGTCAGTGTCAGGGCGAAATAGACGGTGGCGCCGGCCGGGCGCAATTCGAGGTCGAGCACGATGCGCGGATTTTCCGACCAGCCGACATGCGCTTCGCCGCCATGGCCGAGACGAAGCGTACCCGGCATGAAGAAAAGCTCGGCGGCTGAATCGACGATGTCTGAAATGCAGCCGAACTGTTCCAGCCTTATGAAGGCGATGTAATCCGCCACATCGACAAGGCGCAATTCGCTCACCACCTCCTGAATGGAGTTGGCGACGATGATCTCACGCGTCGATGCATGCGGCTGCTTGATCATGAGATCCCTTTGCGCGGCACCTTGTTGCCGTAAACGATGCGAACCAGTTCGGCGACGGCTTGGTAGAATTTAGCCGGTATCACACTATCCACCGAAACTTGCTTGTACATGGAGCGGGCCAGAGCCACGTCCTCGAAGATCGGAATGCCGTGTTCCTCGGCGATCTCGCGGATTTTCAGCGCCACCAGATCCTGCCCCTTGGCAAGAACCATCGGGGCCGCGTCCTCGTCGCGGACATATCTCAGCGCGATCGAATAATGGGTCGGGTTGGCGATGATCAGCGTGGCACGCGGCACCGCGTCCATCATGCGCCGCCGTGCCCGGTCGCGGCCGAGCGAGCGCAGGCGCGACTTGACGATCGGATCGCCTTCCGACTGCTTCATCTCGTCCTTGACCTCCTGCCTGGTCATGCGCAGGTCCTGGCGCCAGTGGAAGCGCGACCACACAAGGTCGACCGCCGCGATCAGCCCCATGACGAAGACGATCGAGACGATGATGTCGATGCCGATGGAACGCATGGTCAGGGCATACGCGGCGGGCTGGGTGATCATGCCGGAAAGCAGCAGGCGAATATCGCCGCTGAGCGTAAAGACCAGCACCAGCGTCACGAAACCCAGCTTGCCGAGCGATTTCAGGAACTCGACGAAGCCCTGTATGCCGAACAGGCGGGTCCAACCCTTGCTCAGCGATATGCGCTCGGCTTGCGGGCGTATGCGCTCGCCCACGAATTGCGGCATGTTCTGCAACACCGAAGCACCGACGCCGGCAACCACCAGAAGCACCATCAGGATGCCGAGAATCTTGGCAATCTCGATGAACACCACCTGATAAAGCTCGATCACATCCGGCGCCGTAGAAAGCGGCCAGGCTTCCGGTTTCTCCAGGAAGATCGACAGGAACATGCCGAGTTGGCTGATGCTGTCCTGCGCGAAGAACACGGCAAAGATCAGTATGGCGACGAACGAGGCCAGAAGTCCGGTTTCCTTCGAAACGGGCAGCTTGCCCTTTTCGACGGTGTCACGGATCTTCTTCTCTGTGGCTTCTTCTGTTTTGCTTTCTTTGTCGGCGCCCTCGGACAAGGTGTCCTCTCAGTGCCGGGTTCAGGCAGCGTGCTGCGTCGACGGAAGCTCGAAGGCGCCCTCGAGCGACATGCGGATGGCGGTGGACGCGACGCTGCGGCGTGCCTTCGTCACTTCGGCTGCCGAAATGCCGTCGACTTCCTGGCCAAGCTCGGCCTCGATCATGCGGCGCGCGCGCGCGCCGATAGAGGACAGCACCGCTTCCGTGATCTCGGGCGATGCGCCGCGCAGGCACAGCGTCACCAGTTCCGTGGACAGGCCGTCGAACAGCACCACGCGCGACTTCTGCGCCAGAAGCGGGATATCGTCGAAGGAGAACAGCCGCGCGCGGATGCCGTCGAGATCGCTCACGCCGGTCTCTTCCAGACCCTGCATGACTTCGTCGAGCTGCGACTTGTCCATCTCGTTAAGCAGGCTGGCGACGCGGGTCTGACCGACCGATATATCCTTTTTCGCCCCTTCCGAGAGCACGCGGGTGCGCAACTGGTTCTCGACGATGCGGGTCGCGGCCTCGGGCACGGTCGTCATCGACATCATCCGCCGGATGATGTCGCCACGCTGCGGCTTCTCCAGCGCAAGCAGCACATTGGCCGCGACCGAAGGCGCCAGCTTGGACAGGATGACCGCCGAAGTCTGTGGGTGTTCGCTGGCGAGGAATTTCCCGAGCCGCTCCGGTTCGACCTTTTCCAGGTCCGGCCAGACCGGCGGCGGGCCTTGCGGACCGGCCACCTTCTTGCCGTTGCCCATGATCGCGTCCATCTCCTCGGCCGAGAGGGACTCGTTCATGATCGTGTCCATCTGGTCGCCGGAATCGAGCAGGCCCGCGCCCTCGGTGAATTCCGCCTCGAACTCCGCGACGATGCGCTCCAGGTCGCCTTGCGGGATGGTGCGCAAAAGCCGCGCGGCCTCGATCAGCGCCTTCAGTTCTTCCTGCTTGAAGAATTTCAAGAGCCGGCTCGCCGACGGCTTGCCCATCGCGACCAGAATGGCTGCGGCTTTCTGCGCGCGCGTCAGGTTCACAAGCGCCGTCGTCATGCGCCGAGCCTCCTGCAATTGGCGGGAGCGCGGAAATCCATCACGCGGGCTTCGCCGCAGTTATGATTTCGGTGAGCTTGATGCCGAAGCGCGACGGATCGCTTTCCAGCACGGTGATTTCGCCCCGCGCGATCTTGCGGCCATTGACGACAACGTCGACGGGCTCGCCGATACGACGATTGAGAGCGACGGTCGAACCCTTCTGCAAGGCCATCAGATCGGAGACAGGCATTTCGGTGCTGCCAAGCACGATCTGAACGTCGACGGGAATGTTCATGATCACGCCGGCATTCGACGCCTGCTGTTCAGCCTTGGCCTTGTCAGGCGAGCGCTTTTCCTCTTCCTGGAGAGCCCCGCGCAATTCCTCGATCGCCCGGTTGAGCTGTTCTTCCGGAATATCGACATCCGGCGCCGGGTTGGTCTGGTTCATAGCCTTCTCCAATTCAGGTTCTTCTCGAAACGATGCCGCCCGTCATCCCGGCAGCAGCGTATCGATGAAGTCCTGGCCGGCATCGAAAGGATGCCTGATTCGCACAGTGTAATTCTGCCCCAATTTGCCGAATTCACACACAAACAGTGTCTTGTTGCGCGCCGAAAGCCTTGCCTCCGACTGCGCGGTCTCTCCAAGCTCGATGACCTGCCCCGCCTGCAGCATGGCAATCTCGCCAAGCGTCATCTTGGCGAGCGGCATCGTCGCCTCCAGATTGACCTCCGAGCGCATGACTTCCTCGCTGAAACGGGTGCGCCATTCCGTCTCCGGCTCCGCACTCTGCTTCACGCCCGCGTCGCCGCGATGCTTGAGAAGCACGCGCTGCGGCATGGTCAGCGACACCTTGCCGACCGTGGCGCCCATCGAAACCGAAAAGACGACACGCACGGCGGGCCCGTCGCGGACGATGTGCTTCTTCAATTCCAGGCCGGTGATCGCGGCAGGCAGCGGCAGCCGGAACTCGAAGGCGCGCGGGCCGGAACCGTTGACCGCCTCGGCGATCTGCTGGAACACCATCGTCGCCACTTCCGTCTCCGTCGGCGACAATTCGCGGTTGATCGGCGAAACCGGCAGTTCGGGATCGCCGCCGAAAAGCGCGCTGACGATGATAGCAACGGCTGCCGCATCCATCGACAGGATCAGCGCATCGGGTGACGAGGTTGATGAAGCAACCGTCATCGCATGATGGCCGCTCGTCGGCCGCGCCTGCGCGAGCCGGGCCAGATCGACCGAGACGATGTCGAAACCGACCGGCACAGAAAGATTTTCGCCAAGACCCTGAATGATCGCCGGAAGAGCGCGCTCCGAAAGCGAGCGCGCCGCATCGAGGATGCGGTCGGGCTCACCCGTATCGCCGACAAGACGTTCGACGATGAACGCTCGCGTCTCCGCTGGACTGGCTACGCTGCTCATGGCCGGCATGATTCCCGTTCAGACGCGACCATCTATCAGGCAGCCTTCTTGGCGTCGGCGGCAGTGTTCATGGTGCTTTGTTCGACCGCATCGATCGACGGCCGGTCGTAGGACGAAATCGTCTTGCGGCCGAATTCGATAGCCACCTGAGGCAGCGAGCCGTTCATGTAGGCAAGCAGCGTCTGCTTCACGATGATGTAGAGGCGATTGTTCTTCTCGCGCACGATCTTGATCTTGGTGGCGACAGGCCCCACCACTGCATAGGAGAGGAAGATGCCGAGGAAGGTGCCGACAAGTGCCGCACCGATCAGCGCGCCGAGGATTTCAGGAGACTGGTCGAGCGCGCCCATCGCCTTCACCACGCCGAGCACCGCAGCCACGATGCCGAGCGCCGGCAGGCCGTCGGCCATCGCCGTCATCGCGTGATAGGGCTTGAGGCTGTCGGAACGGATCGTCTGGATCTCCTCGTCCATCAGCGCTTCGATCTCGTGCGAACGCGCATTGCCGATGATGATGAGGCGGCAGTAGTCGCAGATGAAATGCGTCAGGTCATGTTTCTTCAGGACGGTAGGGAAGGCCTGGAAGATCACCGATTCTTCCGGATTGTCGATATGAGCCTCGACCTCGCTGCGCGACTTGGTGCGCAGTTCGCGCATCAGGCTGTGCAGCACACCGAGCGTCTCGAGATAATCGCGCTCCTTCGGAACCGCCTGCTTGAAAGCCTCGACGCAGGCTTTTCCGGTATCCTTCACCGTCTTCATGGGATTGGCAACCAGGAAGCACCCGAGTGCCGCACCACCGATGATGACGAACTCCCATGGCTGCATAAGCACGTCGATGTGCCCGCCCATGGCCATGAAGCCGCCGAGCACACAGCCCAGAGTCACCGCAAAACCGATCAGAATGCCCACTGCCCGTCCTTCCGCAAGTCCTACAGCCTAATGCAATAGCGGCTGTGCCTTGTGTGAGGCTTGAATCGGGTTCGTATTTTTTCGCAACCGCAAAAAATCACAAGCTGTTTCTGCATGTCATCTGCGATTCAGCTTCGCGCAAGGAAGTTGGTTTAGCTTCTCCGGATACTTTGGGCGGAGGCTTGCCACGCGATGACGACCTATACCAGCTACCAGCTCATTGCGAGCAACCTGACAAGGTCGCTCGACCGCGTCAGCAAGCAGCCTGTGGTGGATCGCGAGACCAAATATTATCTCGAAAACATCTCCAAGGTGAAGACGATCGACGAGTTCGTCTCGAACACCCGGCTGTTCAACTACGCGATGAAGGCCCATGGGCTTGAAGACATGGCCTATGCCAAGGCGTTCATGGAGAAGGCGCTGAAGGAAGGCATTTCGGATCCGAACAGCTTCGCCAACAAGCTCAGCGACAAGCGTTACGCCGAATTCGTCCGCAGCTTCAACTTCGCCGCCCGCGGCGAAGAGACGACCACATACAACATGGCGCAACAGTTCACCGCTGAGAACTACGCCACCCAGATCAAGATCAACGGCGGCAATCCCGACTCCGATGCAGTGAAGGCCGAGACGACCTACTACCTGGCCAATATCGTCAAGGTGAAGTCGATCGATGAGCTGATGAAGAATGATCGGCTGGTCAGCTATATCAAGACCGCCTACGCGATGGATCCGGAAATCGACACGAACGATTTTCTGCGCAAGATTCTCGAGGGCGGTGTCCGCGATGAGAACAGCCTCGCAAACAAGCAGGAGGAGCCGCGCTACGCTGCCTTCGCGACAGCCTTCAACTTCGAGGCCTATGGTGAGAAGGCAACGACCTACGTCTTGTCCCAGCAGCCCGTCACCGACAAATATCTCCGCCAGTCGCTGGAACAGGACGCTGGTGCGCAGAATGAAGGTGTGCGGCTCGCGCTCTATTTCCAGCGCAATGCCCCAAACATCACCAATTTCTACGAAGTCCTCGGCGACAAGGCGCTGGCGCAGGTCGTCCGCACCGCGCTCGGCCTGCCCGACGCATTCGCGCAGGCCGACATCGACAAGCAGGTCAAATATTTCGAGTCGCGGCTGAAGATCGAAGACCTTTCCGATCCCGACAAGCTCGGCAAGTTCATCCAGCGCTTCACCGCGCTCTGGGAAATCGAAAATCCCTCGACGTCGGCCGCTACTTCGCTGACGGTGCTGTTCAGCCAGCCGGCCGAATATGGCGTGTCGACGAATCTGCTGCTCTCCATCCAGTCAATGAAACGCTGAGGAACATATAAAGTGCAGGATGGTCTCTACGTCGCCCTCTCGTCCCAGATCGCGCTGGAGCGCCGGCTCAACACGATCGCCGACAACGTCGCGAATGCCTCGACGGTCGGCTTTCGCGCCACCGGCGTGAAATTCGAAGACGTTGTCTCGGGCGTCGGCGAAAAATCCGTGTCCTTCGCCTCGACCGGCGACACCTATCTGTCGACGCAGTCGGGATCGTTCCGCGAAACCGGCAATCCGTTCGACTTTGCCATTCGCGGCGATGCCTGGTTCGGCATCGAGACGCCGGCCGGCACCATCATGACCCGTGACGGCCGCTTCACCATGCTGGAGACCGGCCAGCTCGTTTCCATCGAAGGCTATCCCGTGCTCGACGCCGGCGGCGCGCCGATCCAGCTCGACCCGCGCAACGGCGCACCTCAGGCAGGTGCCGACGGCGTGCTTCGCCAGGACGGCCAGCTCGTCGCGGCAATCGGCCTCTACGAATTCAACCCCGGAACCAACTTCCAGCGCTACGGCAATTCCGGCATCATCCCCAACGGCCAGCCCGATCCTGTGGTGGACCGCATCGATGTCGGCGTCGCACAGGGCTTCGTCGAAGATTCCAACGTCAACCCGATCCTGGAAATGACGCGGCTGATCGGCGTCCAGCGTGCCTTCGAACAGACAGCCGCCCTGATGCGCAGCTCCGAGGAGACCTTCGGCGAAGCCGTCCGGACGCTCGGCTCGAAGTAGTGTAAATGACCAACGCCCAGCCGGTCGCAGCCAACCCGGACCTTCAGCCTGCGCATCATGAGAACAGGCTGACGATCCTGGAGCGGAGCTATCATCGCTTCGCCGACGCGCGCACCATCGTCAAACGCGGTGGCCGGATCACCGAAGTATCGCCAACGCACTACCATGTTCGCGGCCTATCGGGCACGGCGAGGCTCGGCGACATCGTCGAGCATCGCGGCCAGAACGGAACGCGGCGGGGCGAGATCATCCAGATCGGCTCGCAGGACGTACTGGTCGCACCCTTCGAACGCACCGCCGATGCCGGCGTCAACGACCTTGTCTTCAACCGCGGACCCTTCGCCGTTGCACCGCATGTCACCTGGCGCGGACGCGCCATCGACTCGCTCGGCCGGCCGATAGACGGCGGCCCGGCTCTGGTTGAAGGAGACATCCAGGACGCAGCCGATTCCGTGCCGCCGGCCGCATTGTCGCGCCAGCGCGTCGAAACCTCGTTTCTCACCGGCGTCCGCGTCATCGATATCTTCACGCCGATCTGCTTCGGCCAGCGCCTCGGCATCTTCGCCGGTTCCGGCGTCGGTAAGTCGACGCTGCTCGCCATGCTTGCCGGTGCGGAGGCCTTCGACACGGTGGTCGTTGCGCTCGTAGGCGAACGCGGCCGCGAGGTGCGCGAATTCCTCGAAGACACGATCGGTGAGGCCAGTATGGCCAAGACGGTCGCCGTCGTCGCCACCAGCGACGAAAGCGCCATGATGCGCCGCCGCGCACCCGATACCGCCATGCGCGTCGCCGAGCATTTCCGCGAGCGCGGCGACCGCGTGCTTCTGGTACTCGATTCGATCACGCGCTTTGCCCATGCGTTGCGCGAAGTCGCCATCGGCACCGGCGAGCCGCCGATCGCGCGCGGTTATCCCGCGTCCGTCTTCACCGACCTGCCCAAGCTGCTCGAACGCGCCGGTCCCGGCGTCGAAGGCACGACAGGCTCCATCACGGCGATCATTTCGGTTCTCGTCGACGGCGACGACCACAACGATCCCGTGGCCGATTCCGTGCGCGGCATTCTCGACGGCCACATCGTGCTCGACCGCGCAATTGCCGAACAGGGCCGCTACCCGGCGGTCAATCCGCTGTCATCCATTTCGCGTCTGGCCGGCAAGGCCTGGAGCAATGACGAACGCGCGCTGGTAACCCGCCTGAAATCTATGATTTCACGCTTCGAAGATACGCGCGACATCCGCCTGCTCGGTGCCTACCAGGCGGGAGCCGACGCCGAGCTCGACCTGGCGGTGCGTCAGGTGCCCGTGGTCTACGAAGTTCTGACCCAGTCGCCGGCCGACCCGCCCTCGCCCGATCCGCTCGCCGATCTCGCCCGTCATCTCAGAGCCAAGGAAAAGCCCGATGCAGCTCCGGGAAATTGAACACGCCCTCCGCGCCATGCTCGACGAGAGCAGGGCCAGGGAGGAACAGACCGGATGGCGGGCAGTCCGGCGGCGTCTGCGCGAACTCAAGCAGAGCACCAGCCGTATCTTCAGCAGGAGCAGAAGATGGGACGAGGAGACGCGGCGTTGGTCCTGGAGGCGGCGCCTGAAACCGGCGCAGGTCGAAGAGACCCTCGAAGATATCCCCGAACAGAACGAGGCCGAGGTCGAGCGCTCCGGCTGGCGGCTTTTTCGGCGTAACGCCAAGCCCGGATATTTCGAACAGCGCCGCCAGGAATTGGCCAACGCAAGCAGAGCGGAAAGGGAAAAGGAGGTGCTGCAGCAACTCCATCCCGACCCGCAACCCAGAAGCGTCGAACGCGAACTGCTGGACATAATCGAGGAAAGCACGCCGGAGCGGGTAACGCTCAAGGCGAGACCATCGACGCAATCGACAAGAACCGAACCGGCGCGCAACGAAATACGCAAGGCCGAGAAGGAAAAGGCCGGCTGGCGTCCGTTCCAGGGTGCCAAGCCGGCTGCCGTCGCCACGGCTAAAGCCAGACCCGCACCTGCCCGGGCGCCCATGCGCCCGACAGTCCCGGTCAAGGCTGTCCGCAACCCGGATCGTCGCAGCGATCTGGTCATTGCCGGCCTTGGTGTCGGGCTCGGCCTCTTCTGCGCGCTGTTTCCCTGGTACGTCTTTCTCAATCAGGAGAAGTTCGGCGTGCAGGCCTTGCAGTTCAGTGGCAGCGGCCAGGGCACCCGCCCGGCCCGGATAGCTTTTTCTTCGCGCTATGAGACTGTTGAGGCACCCTTCGCCGACGAGGATCTTCCATTCGGAAAACTCGATCCCTTCGTCACGGCCTCCTTGCCGAGCGACGATGTGCCGAGGGTAGCGTCTGCACTCGCCGATCAGCCATTTCCCGGTGACGAGGCGACGTTCAGCCTGGTCCATGTCGTCAACGGCCGCGCCATGATCGAAGACGAAACCGGCCTGTGGGTCGTTCAGCGCGGCTCGCTCCTGCCCGACAACAGCCGCGTCGCCAGTATCGAGCTGCGTGGCAAGAAATGGGTGCTCGTCACCAGCGCAGACAAGATCGTCGAGCTTTCGCAGTAGCGATCAGACCGTGACCCCAAAAAGCGGACGCCGGTTTTTGGAAAAGGTCATGGTCAGCCAATAACTGCAAGCCAGCCGCAAGGCCCGCGCAAGACTGGCTGCCTACAGTGTGGAAATCTGCCCGGAGATTTCTATGCAGCCTGTCAATTTGTTTAATCTCGCTTCCCAGCAATCCGACTGGCTGGCTGTTCGCCAGTCGGCGATCGCCGGCAACATCGCCAATGTGAATACGCCCGGCTACGGCACCGCCGAGATCGAGCCTTTCGAGAAGGTGCTCGACAAGCGCCGCGTCGCCATGAGCGCCACGCAGGAAGGCCATTTCGCCGGCGGCATCTCCAAGGCCGCCTATGCCGTCCGCAACGAGGACGGCAAAAACTCGGTGCTGCCCTCGGAAAACACCGTCGTGCTCGAAAACGAGCTGATGAAGGCCGGCGAAGTGCGCCGCACCTTCGAGTTGAATACCGCAATCGTCAAGGCGTTCCACCGCATGATGATGCTGACCGTGAAGGGCTGACCCGCATGGACGCACTCACCGCCACGCTCAAGGTCGCAGCCTCCGGCCTCACCGCCCAGTCGGAAAGACTGCGCATCGTCTCAGAAAACCTTGCCAATGCGCAGTCGACCGGCAGCACGCCCGGCGCCGACCCCTATCAGCGCAAGACCATCATCTTCTCCGCCGAGGTCGACCGCGCCGTCGGCGCATCGACGGTGGATATCGCCGCGATCAATCGCGACCAGACGGCTTATCCGGTCGAGTTCCTGCCCGGCCACGAGGCCGCCGACGAGAACGGCTACGTCAAGATGCCCAACGTCAATGTGCTGGTCGAAATGGCCGACATGACCGAGGCAAACCGCTCCTACGAAGCAAATCTCCAGGTCGTCAAACAGGCGCGCGACCTCATTTCCATGACCATCGACCTGATGAGAGGCAACTGATGATCACCGGCATCGGCGCAATAGGCACGAAACTCCAGCCGAGCGGTGTCGAGAACACCATCGGCCTCTCCCCCGGCAGTCTCGGACAGACGGCCGGAACCGACATCGGCCAGTCCTTCGCGACAATGGTTTCGGAAGCCGCCAACCGCACCATCGACACGCTCAAGGGTGCCGAGAACGTATCGGTCCAAGCGCTTCAGGGCGACGCCGACATGCGCAAGGTTGCCGATGCGGTGATGACCGCCGAGCAGTCTCTCCAGGCGGCTGTCGCCATCCGCGACAAGATCGTCACCGCTTATCTCGAAGTCAGCCGCATGGCGATCTGAGGACAATAGATCATGAAAGCACTCGCCATCGCCGCCACCGGCATGAACGCCCAGCAGACCAATCTGGAAGTCATCGCCAACAACATCGCCAACATCAACACCACCGGCTTCAAGCGGGCGCGTGCCGAATTCTCCGACCTGCTCTATCAGGTCGACCGCATGCAGGGCGTGCCCAACCGGGCCAATGCCAATGTCGTGCCCGAAGGCGTCACGATCGGCCTCGGCGTCAAGACCTCCGCAGTGCGCAACGTCCACGTTCAGGGCGGGCTCACCAGCACCGGCAACAAGCTCGACCTTGCGCTGACCGGCACCGGCTGGTTCCAGATCGAGGGCGCCGACGGCCAGACCCTCTACACCCGCGCCGGCTCCTTCAACACCAACGCCACCGGCCAGCTCGTCACCGTCGACGGCTTCAACGTCCAGCCGGCGATCACCGTGCCTGCCGATGCCGTCGAGGTCGTCGTCAACAAGACCGGCCAGGTGTTTGCCCGCATCGACGGCCAGGCCGACCTTCAGGACCTCGGCCAGCTGACGCTGGCGACCTTCGCCAACGAGGCCGGCCTTGCGCCGCTCGGCGACAATCTCTTCCAGGAAACCCCGGCCTCCGGCGTCGCCAATGTCGGCGTGCCGGGCGATCCCGGCTATGCCACGGTCGAGCAGGGTTACCTCGAAAACTCCAACGTCGATCCGGTCAAGGAAATCACCGAGCTGATCTCGGCCCAGCGCGCTTACGAGATGAATTCCAAGGTCATTCAGGCCGCCGACGAAATGGCTGCCGTGGTGTCCAAGAACATAAGGTGACGAGAATGATGCCGCGCGCATTTCACAGCCTGATTGTTGCGGCCGCCGCCGGACTGGCGCTGCTGACGGGCGCGGCTGTTTCCTTTGCCGGCGAGACGGTGACCATCCCCAATCGCGTCATCTATCCCGGCGAGACCATCCCTGCAGAGGCACTCAAGGAAGTCACCTTGAGCCAGGGCAAGCAGCCGCCGGCTGCCGTTGCCATGGCAAGGACCGACATCGAAGGCAAGATCGCACGCCGCACGCTGCTGCCGGGCCGTTACATCCCGCTCGCGGCGGTGCGCGACGCCTTTCTCGTCGAACAGGGTGCTGCGGTCCAGGCACTGTTCGTCTCGGGCGTACTCACCATCTCGGCGGCTGCCGTGACGCTTCAGCCGGGTTCGGCCGGCGACATGATCAAGGTCCGCAATCTCGACAGCGGCAAGGTACTATCGGGCACCATCATGGCCGATGGCTCCGTACGGGTCAGCGGCCTATGATGCGCATAATTTCACTGGTTCTGGCTTTCCTGATCGGGCTTCAGCCGGCCCTGGCCGACGGCCCCGAGGGCAAGATCCCCGGTCGCGTCAACGGCGCGGCCATCGACACGAATGCGCGTGTGCTTGCCGCCACCGGCGGCGCGGGCGGTGCCTATGGCGACGAAGGCTATGACAATCGCGGCCGGCGCCTGCCCGGCGGCAACGGCCCGATCTCGCGCATCAAGGACATTGCCCGGCTGCAGAGCGCTCGCGACAACCAGCTCGTCGGCTACGGCCTGGTCATCGGCTTGCAGGGTTCGGGCGACAGCCTGCGCAACTCGCCCTTCACCGAGCAGTCGATCCGCGCCATGCTCGAAAATCTCGGCATCGCGTCCGAAGGCGGCCGTGCCCGCGCCAAGAACGTCGCCGCCGTCATCGTCACCGCCAACCTGCCGCCCTTCGTCCAGTCCGGCGCGCGCATCGATGTCAGCGTCTCCTCGATGGGCGATGCAATTTCGCTGGCCGGCGGCACACTGATCATGACGCCGCTGAAGGCAGCCGACGGCGAAATCTACGCTGTGGCGCAAGGCCCCGTCTTCATTGCCGGCTTCGAGGCCCAAGGCCAGGCCGAGCGCGTGACCCAGGGCGTTCCGACCGCCGGCCGCGTCCCCAACGGCGCCATCGTCGAGCGTCAGGTACAGGCCGCAATGGGCGACCAGTCGCTGCTCACCCTTCAGCTTCTCAACGCCGACTTCTCCACCGCCGTCCGCGTCACGGATGTCATCAACGACTATTCCCGCGCCCGTTTCGGCAAGCGCGTTGCCAGCGAGCAGGATTCGCGCACCGTCATGATCCGCAAGCCGGAGGGCATCTCGCCGGCGCGCTTCTATGCCGAGCTTGAAAATCTGGTCGTGGAATCCGACGTACCCGCCCGCGTCGTCGTCGATGAGCGCACCGGCACGATCGTGATCGGCCAGGATGTGCGCATCTCGCGCGTTGCCATCAGCCACGGCACGCTGACCGTGCGCATCACCGAGACACCGACCATCGTCCAGCCGGAGCCGTTCTCGCGCGGCGTCACCGCGGTCGAGCCGAACACCGCCATCGACATCAGCCAGCCCGACGCGAGGGTAGCACTTCTCGACGGGCCCGATCTCGAAACGCTGGTTTCCGGCTTGAACCGGCTCGGCGTCAAGCCGGCAGGCATCATCGCGATCCTTCAGGGCATCAAATCCGCCGGCGCCCTGCAGGCCGATCTCGTGCTGCAATAGGTGAAGGCCAATGAGCGCTGATCCCCACTTCCTCACATGGCCCCGGCGAAACGCCGGCCGCATCCTTGCTGCCGCAGCGCTGATGGCAATGCTGAGCGCCAGCGGTCCGGCTGCGACCCAGTCGATCGTCGCTGCCGCAGCTCCCAGCGACGGCTCCGAAACTGAAGTCGAGCGCTTCTGCTCCAACATCGCCGACGCCGCCCGCGACCGCCGCTACGCATTGCAGGCGCAGGAACTCGAGACGCTGCAGAAGGATATCGACCAGCGCATGAAGCTGCTGGAGGAAAAGCGCGCCGAGTACGAGGAGTGGCTGAAGCGCCGCGACGACTTCCTGTCCAAGGCGGAAGACAACGTCGTCAAGATCTATGCCGCGATGAAGCCCGACGCTGCCGCCGAGAGGCTGGCCGAGGTCAACATCAATGTCGCCGCCGGCATCATGATGAAGCTCGATTCGCGCAAGGCCGGCGTCATCCTCAACGAAATGGACCGCAAGGCGGCCGCAGCACTTACCGGCATCATGGCGAGTGCCGCCCGCAAGGAAGACCCCTCATGATCCGATTTGCCCTCGTAGCACTGGCCGCTGCAACAGTTTCCGGCTGCGCCACCAGAGTCGAAGAAGTCGGCAAGGAGCCGGTGATGTCCCCGGTCGGGTCCGGCATCGCTGCGCAATCGGTCTATCAATATCCCCAGCCGCCGGCCCAGCCGGTCAAGCGCTTCTCGCTGTGGGACGATCGCCAGAAGCGGCTGTTCACCGATCCGCGCGCGCTGGCACCGGGCGACATCCTCACCGTCAAGATCGAGATCAACGACCGCGCCCGCTTCAAGAACGAGTCCGACCGAGACCGCAAGGTCAACCGCACCCTCGGCGCGGGCATGGATTTCGGCTGGAACGGCAACAAGCAGGGCGGCTCCTTCGACGCCGACGTCGGCTCGAACACCTCCACCAAGGGCTCCGGCAAGACCGAGCGCTCCGAAAGCATCGAGCTTTCGGTCGCCGCCGTCGTCAGCGATGTGCTGCCCAACGGCAACCTCGTCATCAACGGTTCGCAGGAAGTGCGCGTGAACGCCGAACTGCGCATCCTCACCATCGCCGGCATCGTTCGCCCAACCGACATCGGCCCCTACAACACGATTTCCTACGAGCGCATCGCCGAGGCCCGCATCTCCTATGGCGGGCGCGGACGCCTGACCGAGGTCCAGCAGCCGCCCTACGGCCAGCAGATCCTCGACAACGTGCTTCCCTTCTAGGAAAGAAACGCCGACGCCATGTCCGTAACCGAACAAGCCCCTCCCCAGCCCAAAGGCCCGTCGCTGGTCATTCAGGCCGCGGTCCTTCTGGGCATGACGGCCGCCGCGATCGGTCTCGGCTGGGTTTCGGGCCAGTACCTCTATGGTCGCGAGAGTGCGGCAAAGGTTGAGGTTGCAGCAAGCGAAGGCCATGAAGCACCGGCAAAGGCCGAGGGCGACCACGGCAAGGCTTCAGCCGGCCTCGAGGTTCCTTTGCCGCCGATCACCACCAATCTTGCCGCGCCGAGCGACATGTGGGTTCGCATGGAGGCCTCCGTCGTGTTCGACGCCGCCCAGCCGCAATCGCTTGTCGACGATATCCATCAGGACCTCCTCGCCTTCCTTCGCACCGTCAAGGTTCACCAGATCGAAGGCGCCAGCGGGTTCCAGCATCTGAAAGCCGATCTCGAGGAGCGGGCAAAAATCCGCAGCGAAGGCCACGTCAAGCAGGTGCTCATCCGGACACTGCTTTTCGAATGAGAAAACTCCTCCTCACGGCCTTCGCGCTGATCGCCACCGCAACGGTGGCGCAGGCCCAGCAGATCGATCTCGGCGGCATCGGCCAGGCGGACGGCACGACCGTCGGCTACATCATCCAGATGTTCGGCCTGCTGACGGTTTTGTCGATTGCGCCGGGCCTGCTCATCATGGTGACGAGCTTCACCCGCTTCGTCATCGCCTTCTCGATCCTGCGCGTCGGCATGGGCCTGCAGACGACGCCAGCCAACATGATCATCATCAGCCTGTCGCTGTTCATGACCTTCTACGTCATGGCCCCGACATTCGATCAGGCCTGGGCCAATGGCGTGCGCCCCCTGATGAACAACGAGATAAACCAGGACCAGGCGCTGGAGCGGATTTCCGATCCCTTCCGTCAGTTCATGGTCAAGCATGTCCGCGACAAGGATTTCGACCTCTTCGCCGACCTCGCCCGCGAACGTGGCCAGACGGTTTCGCGCGAGAATGTCGATCTGCGCGTGCTGGTTCCGGCCTTCATGATTTCGGAAATCCGGCGCGGCTTCGAGATCGGCTTCCTCATCGTCCTGCCATTTCTCGTCATCGACCTGATCGTCGCCACCATCACCATGGCCATGGGCATGATGATGCTGCCGCCGACGGTGGTGTCGCTGCCTTTCAAGATACTGTTCTTCGTGCTCATCGACGGCTGGAACCTGCTCGTCGGCAGCCTCGTGAGATCGTTCAACTGAACATTCCGCGAAATGGTTAAGAATTTTCGCCGCGACAAAAAGACTCATCCGAACAATGAGATGAAAGATTTCGTGGGTTGCGGTGAGGTGAAGCGGCCCCTAGAGTCACAAAACTGAATTATCCTTTTGGTAGGAATTGCCCGCCATAAAGGCATTCATACAGGACGGATTGGTTCGAACAGAGCCATAGGCATGATGCCGCTCCGCTCTCGCCGGTAGCTTCCGGCATGTTCCTCATAAAAAAATCAGACCTTAAAGGAACAGGACCCATGTCCAGTCTTCTCACCAACGCGTCGGCAATGACCGCGCTGCAGACCCTGACCAGCACCAACAAGAACCTGGCCACCACCCAGAACCGCATCGCCACTGGCCAGGCCGTTTCGACCGCTTCGGACAACGCTGCTTACTGGTCGATCGCCACCGGCATGCGCGCCCAGAACGGCGTCAACCAGGCCGTCAAGGACTCGCTGAACTTCGGCTCGGCCGTGGTTGACGTGGCCTACACCGGCCTCGACGAGGCTATCGCGCTCGGCGAGAAGATCGTTGCCAAGCTCGCTTCCAACGAGCAGGGCGGCATCGACACGGCAGCTACCCAGAAGGAAATTGACGCGCTTACGGCGCAGATCGCGCAGATCGCCACGTCCGCCGACTTCGAGGGCCAGAACCTGCTGGCAACCGCGGGCGCCGACCTGACCGTGCTCGCTGGTTATGTCAAGGATTCGGGTACGCCCGACCTGATCACCGTGACCGCTTTCGACCTCGAAGCTGCTGACTTCTCTGACCTCTCGACCGCCGAGGCGACGCTGAAGACCATGCGCGAGGCCGCAGCTGATTTCGGCGCCGCCAAGATCCGCATCGACTCGCAGCTCTCCTTCACGTCGAAGCTGATGGACGCTGTCGATCGCGGCGTTGGCGCTCTGGTCGACGCCGACATGAACGCCGAATCGGCTCGCCTTTCGGCTCTGCAGGTTCAGCAGCAGCTCGGCATCCAGGCGCTGTCGATCGCCAACTCGAGCTCGCAGTCGATCCTGTCGCTCTTCCGCTAATAGCGGATCAGCATCGGCTCGTTCCGATGCTCATGGGACGGGGGGTATTAACCGGGTCGCGCTCTTTCGGGGGCGCGGCCCGATTTCATTTTCGCACAAGCTTCGACCTCTAGTGTTTCTGCGGACAGACATGCAGGAGCCTTTGAGCCGTGCCGCAGCAAATTCAGACCATTCTTTCGAACCTGCAGGGTTTCGGCCCGCGCCGGCTGGCAATAATGGGCGGTGTCGCCGCATTGGTGATGGCCATCATCGGCCTCGGCGCCTTCTATCTCAACCGTCCGGCCTACGAGACGCTCTATGTCGGGCTCGAACGTTCCGACGTGAACCAGATCGGTCTTGCGCTCAATGAAGCAGGTATAGGCTTCGATGTCGGCTCCGATGGCACCAGCGTTCTCGTTCCCACCGGCAAGACCGCAACCGCCCGCATGCTGCTTGCCGAAAAAGGCCTGCCGACCAGCGCCAATGCCGGCTACGAACTGTTCGACAATGTCGGCTCGCTCGGGCTGACCTCTTTCATGCAGCAGATCACCCGCGTACGGGCACTCGAAGGCGAGATTGCCCGCACCATCCAGTCCATCAACGGCATCCGCGCCGCCCGCGTCCACATCGTTCTGTCCGAGCGCGCCAATTTCCGCCGCGACGAGCAGGAGCCGTCGGCCTCCGTCGTCATCCGCGCCTCCGGCATCGACGAGGTCAAGAGCGCGATGTCCATCCGCCATCTCGTCGCCGCCGCCGTCCCCGGCCTGAATGCAGAGAAGGTGACCGTGCTCGATTCCGCCGGCACGCTGCTTGCTGCCGGCGACGATCCGATCAATTCCAGCGCCAGCCGCTCGCTCGGCGTCGAGCAGACGGTGGAATCGCAGATCGAAGCCAACATCCGCCGCGCCCTGACGCCCTATCTCGGCCCGGACAATTTCCGCGCCAGCGTCAAGGCCGACGTCAACACCGACACACGGCAGACCGAGGAAACCATCTTCGATCCGGAATCCCGCGTCGAGCGCTCGGTCCAGGTCGTGCGCGCCAATGAGAGCGCCAACCGCCGCAGCGCCGCAGCACCCGCCACCGTTGAACAGAACCTGCCGGAAGCAAACCTCGCAGCCGTCGACGGTCCGCAATCCTCCGAAAACAGCGATCGCAAGGAGGAAACCACCAACTACGAGATGAACTCCAAGCGCATCGCCACCGTCAGCAACGGCTATACGGTGACCAAGATGTCTGTGGCAGTCGTCGTCAACCAGCAGCGTCTCGCAGCCATCCTCGGCGAAGGCGCGACGGCAGAGCAGATCAACGGCCGCATCGCCGAAATCCAGAAGGTCGTTTCCACCGCAGCCGGCCTCGATACGGCGCGCGGCGACGTGGTCAACGTCTCGGCGGTCGAGTTCATTGATGGGCTCGACGGCGTCGAGATCGCAGCGCCCGGCTTCATGGACAAGCTCGGCCAGCAAACGGGCACGCTCATCAACGCGGCCGCCTTCGTCATCGTTGTCTTCCTCGTCGCCTTCTTCGGGCTGCGCCCGATGGTGGCCTCCCTGACCAAGCCTGCCGAGATCGCCGGCCCGAGCTTCGACGACGTGCAGCGTTCGCTGCCGACACCGGACTCGGCCAACGCCGAGGCAGAGGCCCTGCCGCAGCCGCCGCGCACCAATCCGCTCGACGACCTGCGCCGCAAGCTCCGGCCTGCGCCGCAGGAACGCCTTGCGCGCATGGTCGACCTCAATGAGGAACGCACCGCGCATATCCTGCGCAAATGGGCTCATCAGGAAGCCGCCTGATGAGCGCGCTTGCCCTTTTCGAGCTTCTTCAGGATTTCGGCAAAAGCCCCGTTCGCGCGGCCGAACCCGGACGCACGCCGGAGCCGCCACGCAAGGCGGCTTCCCCGGTTTTTTCTCCGTCGAATGCAGCCCCCGATTACTCCGACATGATCAGCGCGGAAGTTGCGCGCGCTGAAGCCGCGCTGACCGAGCGTCTTACTGCCGAACACGCTATCGAAATGGAAGCCGAGCGCCTGCGTCACGCCACCGAGATGGAAGAAGTCCTTCATCGCTTCGGGCAGGAAGCCGGCGCGACCATGGCTGCCGGCATCGCTGAGATGGAAGCGCGTGTCACCGAACTCACCACCACGGCGACGGCACGCATCGTCGGCGGCATTCTGAGCGAGGATATCCAGAAGCGTTCGCTCGAAGCGCTCGCCCTGTCGATCAAGACCGCCACCGCCGATCCCGAAGCGGTGCGCATCCGCGTTTCCGGCCCGCAGTCCTTGTTCGAGGCGCTCAGGGCCGCCATGCCGGAGCGGGAGCACAATTTCGACTATGTCGAGGCCCCCGGCTTCGACCTGACGGTGACGATTGACGGCGACATATTCGAAACGCGGATCGCCGAATGGTCCACGGCAATCTCGGAGATCCTGGCGTGAGCAGCGTGGACATCGACAACGTCAAGCACGAGATCGTCATTGTCAGGCGTGGTCACAGCGGTGAGGACGACGCCCATCACGGCGGCGTCTGGAAGATCGCCTTCGCCGACTTCATGACCGCGATGATGTGCTTCTTCCTCGTCATGTGGCTCATCAGCGCCGCCGACGAGAAGACGAAGAAATCCGTCGCGAACTACTTCAACCCCGTGCAGCTGATGGACAACACCACCAGCAGCCGGGGCCTTGAAAGCGAGAGCGAAGGCCTGCCCGCCGAGAAGCCGGAAGATTCGACCAGCGCCGGCGAAAGCGTCGGACGCGCCAATTCCGGTCCGGCGAAGGAGCAGAATTCCGCCGATGCAGCCGTCGCCGACCAGCGCTCGGACGAGAACCTTTTTGCCGATCCCTACGCGGTGCTGGCCGAGATCGCCGCCAATTCCGGCGTGCGCCAGAATGTCAGCGACAAGGGCGACGGCGGCGTGCAGGAAGCCGGCCCGGCAACTGGTGCTGAGGGCGGCGAGTCCTACCGCGATCCGTTCGCGCCGGACTTCTGGTCGCAGCAGGTAGCAACGCCGCTGGCCGAGGCAAGCGCCGAACGTTCCAAGCCCGAGACGGAAGCCGCCAAGGCAGATATCACCGCTCCCAAGGATGTCGCCCCGCTGCAAGAGCTGGCCGAGACAAAGGCGGAAGCCAAGCCTGAAAAGCCCGTCGCTGAGAAGCCTGCCGAGACAGCACCCAAGCAGGACAAGCCGAGCGCTGCCGACGTCAAGAAGGCGGAACAGCTGCGCAAGGAACTTGCCGCCGCCTTCCCTGCCGGTGACAGGCTGCATGACGGCATCTCGGTCGAGGCAACGGCCAAGGGCGTGATCATCTCCGTTACCGACCAGCTCGATTTCGGCATGTTCGAGATCGGCTCTGCCGTGCCCCGCCGCGAGCTCATCCTGGCGATGGAAAAGATCAGCAAGGCGTTGAACGAACAGAAGGGCGTGATCACCATCAGCGGCCATACCGATGCGCGCCCGTTCAAGAACGCAACTTACGACAACTGGCGGCTTTCGTCCGCGCGCGCCCATTCGGCCTATTACATGCTGGTGCGCGGCGGCCTCGACGAGCGCCGCGTCACCGAAGTCGGCGGCTTCGCCGACCGCAAGCCGAAAAACGCCGCCGACCCGCTGGCCGCCACCAATCGCCGCATCGAGATCGTGCTGGAGAACGGCGGATGAGGCTCCCGCGTCCGCTGCATGGTCTGATCGGTATGGCGCTGCTTGCAGCAAGCCTGCCCGCATTGGCGCGCGCCGAAACCCAGCTCCAGCCCTTCCAGATGGTGCGTTCGCTGCAGCTGGTGCAGGACCGCATCGCATCGGGCGACCATGCCGCGCTGCCGATGCAGCGCAAGCTGCTCGAAATGATAGACGAGCGCCTGCGCAAGACCGGGCAGGACGGCTTCGACGATCCACGCAACTATCGCGCCATGCTGGTCTATGCCATGAGCGGCGGCAATCCGGCGACGATCGACACCGTTCTGTCGCGCCTCGTGCTCGATGAAGAAAACCTCGGCATCGGCAAGGGCTTGCTCGACTATCTCAACGGTCAGGCGGTCAGCGCGCGAACCACGCTCGGGCCCGTCGATCCGATGAAGCAGCCGCCCGAACTCGGCGCATTTCTGGCCCTGGTCAAGGGCTCGCTCGCTGCCAACGACAACCCGCAAGGTGCACTGAAACTGTTCGATCAGGCACGCCTGCTCGGCCCCGGCACGTTGGTCGAGGAAGCAGCGCTTCGCCGCTCCATCGGCCTCGCCACCGCACATGGCGATGCCGGGCGCTTCACGCTCGCCTCCACGCAATATGTCGAGCGTTATCTGCGCTCGCCCTATGCCAGCCAGTTCGCCGACTCCTTCGTGGCAGGCGTCATGGCGCTTCATGATTCGATCGACCTCGCCAAGGTCAGCGAAATCACCGCGATGATGGACGCCGAACAGGAGCGGGTGATCTATCTGCGCATCGCCCGCGTCGCCGGTATCGACGGTTACAAGGAACTGTCCGCCTTTGCCTCGGCAAAAGCCGAGAAGGGCGCAGGCGGCGATGCAGTTGCCGGCGGCGAAGACCCGCGTGCGCTGCTCTATGCCAGCCTTGCCTCGGTGACCTCCGGCACCGATGCCGAAATCAGGGCCATGCTTGCAAAAATCGACCGCGCCAAACTTTCGGCAGGCGACCGCAAGCTGTTCGATGCGGTTGCCGCCGTTGCTTCCAAGATGACCGGCACGCTGCCCACGCCTTCACGGCAGGAGGTTCGCCAGGCTATCCCCATCACTGCTGCCGCAGACGACAGCGACCCTCTGGTGATCGAAGCCGACCCGCTGCCGCTGGATGCGGTCGAAGAACAGCAGCCTCAGGACATTGTAGAAGCCTCGGCACCGATAGCCCTAGCCGAGAGCACACCAGCCCAGGCTGCCCCGCAAACACCGCCTGATCCCGCCGATGAAAAGCTCGTCGCCAACCGCAAGAAACTGGAAGAAATCGACAAGATGCTGGGAGACGCGCAATGACGATCGGCATCAATCAGGCTCCTGTGTCAGCCGGCTCGGTTCCGGTGGTGTCGGGCAAATCGGGGAAGCCGGGCGCCAAGGGACAGGACAGCGGCAGCACATTCGGCAGCGTGGTCGGATTTTCGGATACGAAAGGAAAGGACGGCGAAATGGCCTCCAGCTCCGCTATCGGCTTGCACAAGCCGGAGAATGCTGCGCGGCAAAAAACGCCGGCGGCTTCATCCGAGCAGGGACAGGCACGCTGGCTTCGCCCGGGCGCTCAATTCGAAAAAGTCATCGACGTTGCCCTGAAGGGCACCACCGAAGAGACCGATGCCTCGGGCGAAACCCTGCCGGAAGACGATGCCGCCGGAACCGACGCTGATAGCGCCACGGATACTCGCTCGGCAAAAACCGTCGGCGATCCATTGTCGGCTCTCATGATCGCAAACAGGCTGGAGGCGCGGGGCGAGCAGTCCGGCAATGCAAAGAGCGGTTCTGAAAAATCAGGTGCCGCTGGGACCTTGGCGGCCACGAAAATCCCGCTCGAAGGCGATGCGGCATCGCTTGCCGAAGCCGCGCGCGCGGCGCGCAGCGCCGAGGGCAAGGAACCATCGGCCAATTTCCGGTTGCCCGGACAGGTTTCGGGCGAGATGGCCACCCTTTCCATTACGCGCGCCGATCTGAAAAACGCTGCCAAGTCGACGGTAGCCTCCCTCACCGTCTCGCTGTCTCAAGCGACGACCCTCGGCGAAACAGCAGAGGGCGCCGACGCGGCAATCCCGCCTGTCGGCGACGATCTCCGTCAAAGCCTCGAGGCCGGCGGCCGTGGCCGCCAGCAGGCGGATACGTCGGGCAGGCGGTCGGACGGCAAAGCCGAGCGTGTGACGGTGGTGAACCAGCAGAACATACCCGCGCCGGTCGCCCAATCACCCGTTTCGACCGCTTCCGCACTTGCCAATCAGCTTGCTTCCGACACCGGTTGGCGCGAAGCGGCGGCCCCATCCTTCCGGCCTCTTGCCTCACAACCCAATTTGTCTTCGGCGCACACCCTGAAAATTCAGCTGCACCCCGCAGAACTCGGTGTCGTCACGGCCAGCATGCGTTTCTCCGGAGAGCAACTGACGGTTGAGATTCAGGTTGAAAACGGTGATGCCTACCGCCGCCTCAGCGCGGACAGCGAGACCATCGTGAAATCGCTCCGCGCGATGGGTCTCGACATCGACCGCGTGACAGTCCAGCAACCACAGGTCGCATCGCAATCGGTGACGCGTACCGACAGCAGCGCAACGGCCTCAGGCTTTGCACCGCGTGACCAGCAGTCGTTCGGCTCTGCCGGGTCCGGCGGCAACGGCGAGACATCCGGCGGACAGCGATCGGCAAGGGACGGCAACGATGGCGCATATGGCACTGGTGATGGCGCATCGACTTCTTCGAACCGCACTGGCAGCGATCTTTATATCTAGCGCCGCATCAGCAGCTTTGGCAGCCGGCAATCCGTGCGAGCCTGAAATCCTGCGCGCTGCCGACCGCTATGGCGTACCGGTTGGAATCCTCTATGCCGTGGGCCTGACGGAGACTGGCAGGAAAGGGAGCCTTCAACCCAACGCATTGAATATAGAAGGAAAAGCCGTTTTCCCAACTTCGTCGGCACAAGCAATCGCGGCCTTCGATGCAGCAAGGCGCGGCGGGGCGAAGCTGATCGATCTGGGATGCATGCAGATCAACCACCACTATCACGGCGAGCATTTCCGCAGCGTCGCTGAAATGCTCGACCCCGGCCGGAACGTAGACTATGCAGCACGCTTTTTGGCGCAGCTTCATGCCCGGCACATGACCTGGTCGATGGCGGTTGCGCGCTATCATGCCGGCCCCAACAACGACCCTGCGCAGAAGCGTTATGTCTGCCGCGTCATCGCCAACATGGTCGCCACCGGCTTTGGCAAATGGACCGGCAACGCACGATCTTTCTGCGCCCCATAGTTGTACCGCTGTTCGAACGGAATTTGATGGTGGCCATACCTGTTGGGCGCCAAGCGCGTGCATTTCCCGCGCCACAATCAAACGGCGCGAGCACCACCGGGGGATGCAACCATTCCGATTCCTGACTCCCAAGAAACTAGCTACAAGATTTAACGGTTTTTCATGATTCGCGGCAACGCGTACCACTTCCCCGTCAGGGCATTCTTGCTGATTCGGGGGCGGGTCGATGATTGTAATCGTAGACGAGCGACAGCTCGTTACAGAGGGATATCATTCACTTTTCGACAGGGAAGGCGTCGCAAGCGCCGGCTTCCGGTCGAGCGAATTCGGCGAGTGGGTCGAAAGTGTCGCTGAAGCCGATCTCAAATCAGTCCGCGCTTTCCTGATCGGCGATTGTGGCGGCGATGTGGTGCTGCCGCGAAAGATACGCGACCGCTCCGGCGCTCCGGTGATTGCGCTCAGCGAGCAGCATTCCCTGGAAAACACGCTCAAGCTTTTCGAGTCCGGCGTCGACGACGTCATCCGCAAGCCGGTCCACATCCGCGAAATCCTGGCCCGCATCACCGCCATCCGGCGCCGTGCCCAGGAAGAAGCAAGCTTCACCCAGGTCGGCCCGATGCGCATCTTCACCGATGGCCGCGACCCTGAGATCGCCGGCGAACCGCTGCCGTTGCCCCGGCGCGAACGCCGCATCCTCGAATATCTGGCGAGCAATAGCGGCCGCCGCGTTACCAAGACCCAGGTCTTCAACGCCATCTACGGCATCTTCGACGAAGAGGTCGAAGAGAACGTCGTCGAGAGCCACATCAGCAAGCTGCGCAAGAAGCTGCGCGAGAAGCTCGGCTTCGACCCGGTCGATTCCAAGCGCTTCCTCGGCTACCGGCTGATCGTCGGATGAGAGGTCTTCCGCACAGGATAGCCGCGCCTTTCGGTGCCGGCTCTCAGCTCAACGCGGATGCCGCGCGTGCGCCCTGCCCTGTGCTCGAATTCTCCTCGCGGCTGCACCGCGCCAGCCTCGCGCAAGTCAAACCATATAGCCTTCTCCTGACCCAGGGTCCGGATAATCAGGAGACTTTTCGATGAGCTTGTATGGAATGATGCGCACGGGCGTGTCGGGCATGAACGCCCAGGCAAACCGCCTTTCCACCGTCGCAGACAACATCGCCAATTCCAGCACCACCGGCTACAAGCGCGCGAGCACGGAATTTTCCTCGCTGATCATCCCATCCACCACCGGCAACTATACGTCGGGCGGCGTCACCACGACGGTTCGCAATTCGATCAGCCAGCAAGGTGACATGAAGTACACCACCTCCGGCAGCGATCTTGCCATCAACGGCAACGGCTTCTTCGTCGTGCAGGGCGCAGGCGGATCGCCGGTGCTGACCCGCGCCGGCTCGTTCGTGCCGAACGCGCAAGGACAGCTTGTTAACGCTGCCGGCTTCCAGCTCATGGGCTACAGCTACGAAAACGGCATCCCCAGCGCTGTCGCCAACGGTCTCGGCGGACTGGTTCCCGTGACCATCAACCAGACGGATCTAGTCGCAATCCCATCGACAACCGGCATTTTCACCGCCAATCTGCCGTTGGATGCCGAGATCGTCGACCCGGCCGACCTGCCATCGGCGAATGCCGCCACGGCGAAATATTCGGCCAAGTCGTCGCTGGTCACCTACAACAGTCTCGGCAGCGAGGTTCTCCTCGACGTCTATTACACCAAGACCGCCGACAACACCTGGGAAGTCGCGATCTACAAGCAGTCCGACGCGGCAGCTGACACCTCATTCCCCTATACCGGCGACGAACTGGTCGGCACCCAGACCCTCGAGTTCGACCCTGCGAACGGCAAGCTGACCACCACGCCGCTCGACGTGACCGTGACGATCCCCGGCCCGCCGACACAGGATATCAAGATCGACCTGTCCAAGATGACGCAGCTCGACAAGAGCTACACCGTCGTCTCGGCTGAAGCCGACGGCGCCCCGCCCGCCAGCATCGAAGGCGTGCAGATTTCCGACGACGGCACGGTCTATGCCAAATACGAAAACGGCGCGCTGAAGCCGATCTTCCGCATTCCGATCGCCACCGTGCAGAGCCCCGACATGATGCAGGTGCTACCCGGCAACGTATTTTCGCCAACCGCCGATTCAGGCGTCGTCCAGATGGGCTTCGCCAACGAGAGCGGCAGGGGCAAGGTCGTGTCCGGTGCTCTGGAAGGGTCGAACGTCGACATCGCCCAGGAGCTGACCGACATGATCGAGTCCCAGCGCAGCTACACCGCCAATTCGAAAGTGTTTCAGACTGGCGCCGATCTCATGGACATCCTCGTCAACCTCAAGAGGTAGTCCGGCCAGACGAGCCGAACAGGAATAAAGCATGTCGTTATCCAGCGCACTCAGCATCGCCCAGAATTCCCTTCTCAACACGAGCCGCCAGACCAGTGTGGTCTCGCGAAACGTTTCCGAAGAGAAGAACGCGGACTATGCGCGCCGGACCGCCGTGCTTTCCAGCACCGCTCCCGGAGCGCGCGTCGTCGTCATCCAGCGCGCCACCAACGAGCAGCTTTTCCGCCAGAACCTGTCGGCCGTCTCCTCCTGGAGCGGCCAGACAACCGTCTATACCGGCATGGACCGGCTCAGCCTCGCAGTCGATGGCGTCGACAATGCGCTTTCGCCTGCAACCTCCATCACCGAGTTGCAGAAGGCGCTGCAGACCTACTCCGCCACTCCAACCAACCGTACGCTCGCCGACAACGCCATTAACGCCGCGCGCAATGTGGTGCGCAGCCTCAATGACGGCGCGGCGGCGATCCAGACCTTTCGTGTCGAGACCGACCAGCAGATCTCCACAGCGGTCAACGAACTGAACAGCCTGTTGTCCCAGTTCCAGGCCGCCAACAAGGAAATCGTCTCGGGAACCGCGTCCGGCCGCGACGTCAACGATGCGCTCGACAAGCGCGATGCGCTTCTGAAGCAGATTTCGGAATACGTTCCCGTCTCCACCTTCACGCGTGGCAACAACGATATGGTCGTCATGACCTCGGATGGCACGACGCTGTTCGAGACCGTGCCGCGCAGCATCAGCTTCGAGCCTTCGGCCGCCTATGCGTCGGGCACTCCCGGCAACAAGGTCTATATCGACGGCGTGCCCGTCACCATGGGATCGGGCGGCAACACGACATCCGGCGGCAAGATCGCCGGGCTTCTGCAATTGCGCGACAGCGTCGCCACCACGATGCAGAGCCAGATGGACGAAATCGCGCGCGGCCTCATCAGCGCTTTCGCCGAGACCGATCCGAACGGGGTTCTTGCCGACGCACCTGGCCTGTTCACATGGCCCGGCGCGCCCGCCATGCCGGCGGACGGCACGCTGGTCAACGGGCTCGCAGGGCAGATTTCGCTCAATGCGGCCTTCGTCAGCAATCCCGAATATCTGCGTGACGGCGGCGCCAACGGTGCCGGCTACGTCCACAACACCGAAGGCGGCACATCCTATACCGACCTTCTCATCAAATATGGCGACCGCATGGACGAGCCGATGGCCTTCGATGCCGCCACAGGCATCGGCGGCTCGGTAAGCCTTGCAACCTACTCCGCAAATTCGATCGGCTGGTTCCAGGGAGTGCGCAAGGATGCCTCGACGGCAGCCGAGTCCAAGGAGGCGCTGGCCGTCCGCACTGCAGAGGCGCTATCCAATGACACCGGCGTCAATGTCGACATGGAAATGTCATTGTTGCTTGAACTTGAGAATTCCTATTCGGCGTCGGCCCGCCTGATCAAGGCCGTCGACGAAATGCTGGCATCCCTGCTGGCGGCAGTGAGGTAATACGATGAAAGCCAGTTTTGTTTCCTCGTCAGCCATCAACCAGGCCATGCGCTATTCCTTGATGAAAACGCAGGCCGCACTCGTAAACGCGCAGAAGGAGCAGGCAACCGGTTTCTTCGCCGACAAGGGGTTGGCGCTCGGCGCGAGCACGTCGCAATCGGTTACCTTCAACCGGGAAGTCGAGCGCATGAAAGGCATCGTTGCTTCCAACGCATTGGCCACCACGCGCCTGACTGCCACCCAGAATGCCCTCGGCCAGGTCTCGACGGCGGCACAGTCCTTCCTGTCGATCCTGCATACCGCGATGACGGGCGATTCCACTGCGAGCGTCACCAAGGATATGGCCACCGACGCGTTGAAAACGATGACCTCGGTGCTGAATACCGGCGTGAACGGCGAATTCATATTTGCCGGCGTTAATACCGATGCCAAGCCGATCAACGACTATTCCGCACCCGGCTCACCGGCCAAGGCCGCCTATGACGCCGCCTACGCACAATATCTGGCAGATACCGGGGCGGATCCTGCCGACCCGTTTCCGACCGCTGCCGACATGAACGCTTTCCTCGACACTTATGTCGAGCCACAGTTCACGGGCGCAAGCTGGGACAATTGGTCGAACGCCTCTGACCAGAGCATCAGCAGCCGCATTTCGCTGAACGAGACGACCGAGACGTCGGCGAGCGCCAACAATGACGGCTTTCGCAAGCTGGCCATGGCCACGACGATGATCAGCGAACTTATGTCAGGCGATCTCCCGTCTGATGCCCGCAAGGCACTGGTCGACCGAGCCTGGGCCTTGGTGTCCGACAGCATCAGCGATATTGTTAATCTGCAGTCGAAGACCGGTATCGCCGAGAAGCGGGTCGCCGACGCCAGCGAGCGCCTGAACACGCAGACCGGACTGATCGAAAAGCATATCCTGGCAACCGAAGGCGTCGACCCTCTCGAGGCGAACACGCGGGTCGCCGATCTCCTGTCGCACATCGAAACGTCCTACGCCATCACGGCACGTATTCAGCAACTCAGCCTTCTGAAATTCCTGAGCTAACCGGCGGACCCCTCAAATGTATCAATTTTCATACGCCGACGTTCAAACCGACTCAGTCGCAGACGCCAAGGATCGCGAAAAGCAGCTCCTGAACCGCTCGATCGATCTGCTTGCCACCGCAAGCACCGTCGGCGTCGGCTCACTGGAGGCGATACAGGCGCTGCATTTCACCAATCGGCTCTGGACGACTTTCATCGAGGACCTCGGCAGCGCCGACAACGCCTTGCCCAAGGAACTTCGCGCCAATCTGATCTCGATCGGGCTGTGGCTGCTGCGCGAGACCGAAGAGGTGCGCCAGGGCCGCTCCAGCAATTTCGAAGGCCTGATCGAGGTGTCGCAGATAATCCGCGACGGCATTCAATGAAAAGCACGTTGAAGATATCGCTGAAGCCGAACGAGAAGATCTACATCAACGGCGCCGTCATCAAGGTCGACCGCAAGGTTTCGCTGGAACTCCTCAACGACGTTCAGTTCCTGCTTGAGAGCCACGTCCTCCAGCCCGAGGATGCCTCCACGCCGCTTCGCCAGCTTTACTTCATGATCCAGGTCATGCTGATGGACCCTTCCGGCGCCGTGCAGGCACGCGAAATGTTCCGCCAGTCCCTGCCGCTGCTTCTGGTAAGCTTCGAGGACAAGGAAATACGCTCCACACTCAAGGAAGTGGATCGCATGGTCAGTGAAGACCGCGTCTACGAGGCGCTCAAGGCGCTCCGCGGGCTATACCGTCTCGAAGAGCGAGCCCTTGCCCTGGAAGCTCCGGCAGCATCCGCGCCTCGCCCCATCGCCGTAGGAGAACGATACTGATGAGCATGGTAATCGCACCAACCACGTCGACGACCAACACATCCTCGACCGACCAGACGTCGAAGACGGCGGTCGACTACCAGTCCTTCCTGCGCCTGCTGGTTGCCCAGATGAAGAACCAGGACCCGACCAATCCGATGGATTCGACGCAATACGTCGCCCAGCTCGCGCAGTTCTCGCAGGTCGAGCAGTCGGTTCAGATCAACAGCAAGCTCGATGCGCTGCTGTCGTCCTCGACGCTGTCCCAGGCCGACGCCCTGATCGGGCGCAACATCACCTCGGCAGACGGCACGCTCTCCGGCAAGGTCGCCTCGGTGAAGCTCTATTCGGACGGCATCGTTGCGGTGCTGGAAAGCGGCAAGGAGATCGTCGTCGGCCCCGGCGTCGTCATCAAGCCGAGCGAACAGAGCGAAGCGTGAACGAAGCCGACGCCCTCGACATCGTCCAGTTCGCCATCTGGACGGTCCTGACCGCCGCAGGTCCGGCGGTCGCGGCGGCAATGATCGTCGGCGTCGCCATCGCGCTGGTTCAGGCGCTGACGCAGATTCAGGAAATCACGCTCACCTTCGTTCCCAAGATCATCGCCATCATGCTCGTCGTGGCCTTCACCGGACCGTTCATGGGCGCGCAGATTTCGTCCTTCACCAACGTCATCTTCGAACGCATCGAAAACGGGTTCTAGAACCTGAGACCCTCTCCCCGTAGACGGGAAGAGGAATGACCTTCTCCTCCCATGTTCGCGCAAGCTTGGCCGTTTAGGCTCATGCTGTAATCGGCCGTTGCCAACTTCGGCACCGGCCGGGAGCAGCATGGAGATAAGATGGCCATCGCAGAAACAATGCCGTCGGGCAGCCCCGCGAAAAGCGCACGCGACATCTTTTTCGCGCTCGGCATCGTCGTCATCCTGGCCGTGCTTTTCCTGCCCATCCCGGCCTTCCTCATCGATATAGGCCTGGCCTTCTCCATCGCCCTTTCGGTGCTGATCCTGATGGTGGCGCTGTGGATTCAGCGGCCGCTCGACTTCTCGTCCTTCCCGACCATTCTTCTGATCGCGACGATGCTGCGCCTGTCGCTCAACATCGCCACCACGCGCATGATCCTGTCGGAAGGCAATATCGGCACCCATGCCGCCGGCTATGTCATCAGCGGCTTTTCGCAACTCGTCATGAGTGGCGATTTCGTCATCGGACTTATCGTCTTCCTGATCCTGGTCATCGTCAATTTCATCGTCATCACCAAGGGTGCGACCCGTATCGCCGAAGTCGGCGCCCGCTTTACCCTCGACGCCATTCCCGGCAAGCAGATGTCGATCGATGCCGACCTCTCCGCCGGCGTCATCGACGACAAGACGGCGCAGCTTCGCCGCCGCGAGCTGGAAGAGGAAAGCTCCTTCTTCGGCTCCATGGACGGTGCCTCGAAATTCGTCCGCGGCGACGCCATCGCCGGCCTGATCATCACCGCCATCAACATCGTCGGCGGCATCGCCATCGGCTATTTCCGTCATGACATGGGCATGGCCGAAGCCTCCGACGTCTTCATCAAGCTCTCGGTCGGCGACGGTCTCGTCACCCAGATCCCAGCGCTGATCGTTTCGCTGGCCGCCGGCCTTCTCGTCTCCAAGGGCGGCACGCGCGGCTCCGCCAACCAGGCAATCTTCGGCCAGCTCGGCGCCCACCCGCGCGCGCTGTTTGTCGCGGCCGTCCTGCTCATCGTGCTCGGCCTCATGCCCGGCCTTCCGATGTTCCCATTCTTCGTGCTCGCCGCCGCCATGGGCGCGATCGGCTACATCATTCCCAAGCGCGAGCAGCAACGCGTCGACGAAGCCCATGCCGTCCAGAAGCAGGCGCAGGTGACCAAGGACGAAGAGGAAAAGAACTCGATCAAGGCATCGCTCAAGACCGCCGAAATCGAGCTCCTCATCGGCAAGCAGCTTTCGACGAAACTGCTGATCTCGCATCAGGAACTGGCCTTCCGCATGGGCAAGATGCGCAAGAAGTTCGCCCAGCAATATGGCTTCGTTGTTCCCGAAGTGCGCCTCACCGACGACCTCTCCATCCCGAGCAAGAGCTACCAGATCAAGGTCCATGGCACGGTGGTCGCCGAATACCAGATGCGCGTCGGCGAAATCATGGTGCTTCTCGGCAACCGCGAACTCCCCGACATTCCGGGCGAGGAAGTGCGCGAGCCGGCTTTCGGCATGCGCGCCTATTCCGTGCCGGAAATGTTTGCCGAGGATCTCAAGCGCGAGCAGTTCACCTCCGCCGACAACATGTCGGTGCTGCTGACCCATCTCAGCGAAGTCATCCGCAACAACCTGCCGCAGCTCCTGTCCTACAAGGATATGAAGGCGCTGCTCGAACGGCAGGACCAGGAATACCGCAAGCTCGCCGACGAAATCTGCACCTCGCACATCTCCTATCCGGGCCTGCAGGCGGTGCTGAAGCTGCTGCTTGCCGAGCGCGTGTCGATCCGCAACCTGCATCTCATCATCGAAGCGATTGCCGAAATCGCACCGCATGTGCGCCGCACCGAGCAGATCGTCGAGCATGTCCGCATCCGCATGGCGCAGCAGATTTGCGGCGACTTGTCCGAGGGTGGCGTGCTCAAGGTTCTGCGTCTCGGCAACCGTTGGGATCTTGCCTTCCACCAGAGCCTCAAGCGCGACGCCAAGGGCGAGGTTCGCGAGTTCGACATCGACCCGCGCCAGCTCGAGGAATTCGGCCAGGACGCATCGAAGGCCATACGCGGCTATCTCGAGGCCGGCGAACGCTTCGTTCTCGTCACCTCGCCCGATGCCCGCCCCTATGTCCGCATGATCATCGAGCGGCTGTTCACCACCTTGCCCGTTCTTTCCCATGTCGAGATCGCCAAGGGCGTCGAAATCCGGGTGCTCGGAACCATATCGTGACGATCACTGCCGAAAGCGTGGTGCTTGCGGCATTCATCGCGTTCTGCCGCGTCGGCGGCTGCTTCATGATCATGCCCGGCCTGTCCAGCGCGCGCGTGCCGCTGCAGATTCGACTGTTCGTGGCGGTCGCGGCCACCGGCGCTATTCTTGTCAATCTCTGGGACCAGATCGTCCCCTTCATGGACCGCCGCCCGCAATTTCTGGTGCCGATGATCGCGTCGGAGCTGCTTATCGGCGCGCTGATCGGCATCATGGCCCGGCTCTACATGATGGCACTGAGCTTCATCGGCACGGCCGTGGCCATGCTGATCGGCTATGGCGGCATGTCCGGCATGGCCATCGAAGAGAACGAAGCCCAGCCCGCGCTGGCTTCGATCATCACCTTTTCGGCGCTGCTACTGCTGTTCGTCTTCGATTTCCATCACGAGATCATCAAGGCGCTGGTCACCTCCTATCGCGTCGCCCCTCTCGACGTCTTCTTCAACCCGCAGGCAGCCCTGGTCGACGTCACCGACACGCTGTCGGAAAGCTTCCTGCTGGTGCTGAGGCTGGGCAGCCCGTTCATCGCCTATGCCATCCTGGTCAACCTCACCATCGGCTTCGTCAACAAGCTGACGCCGCAGATTCCGGTCTATTTCATCTCGCTGCCCTTCGTCATCGCCGGTGGGCTCGTCATCTTCTATTTCTCCATCGGCACGCTGCTCAGCCTGTTCGCCGACGGCTTCCTCACCACCACCATCGGGAGATGATGCATTGAGCGCGCGCAAGGAAAGGCTGCGAAAGCTGGTGAAGGTGCAGGAGCAGCTGAAGGCGCTGCATGAAACCCGTCACGCCGGCTTCGTGTCGGAAGCGGTGGCCGCACAGAACGAGGCCGCGGAACTGGTCGAGCGCTTCGATTCCGAAGGCTCGATGTCGTCGATGTTCCCCGAAATCTACCATCAGCGCATCGGCAAGGCGCTGGCCCGCCAGGAAGAGAATGTACAGTTGGCCAGGAGCGAAGCCGACAAGGTCGCGACCGCCACGGCCCGCACCAATATGGTCGAGCGCGCCTACCGCGACGTGCGGCGCCAGGTCGACCGCGACACCGCCGACCGCGAGCGGCTGGACATCATCGAGCGCAACGCCACCTCCGACGACAAGTAAGGTTGCCACAAGCTTGCTCGTCCATGATCGGCATCTCAAAAGTCGGATAAGGGACAGTTTTTCTTGGCGATTTCCCCACCCAGCGACATCGTTCTGGACGTTGCCCGCGCGGTCGAGCCTTCCAATCTGGAAACGGCTCGCGCCGAATTGGCCAAGCGTGGAAGTGCTGTGGGTGGCAGTGCCGTCGCGTCGTTCTCGCTCGGTGAGACCGGCATTTCCGGCAGCTTCAAGACCGGCACAGAACAGGCCAAGACGCCCGATTCCTTCAAGCGTTTTGAGGCGATGGTGCTGCAGACCTTCATCCAGAACATGCTGCCGAAGGACGCCGAAAACGTCTACGGCAAGGGCATGGCGGGCGACATGTGGAAGTCGATGATGGCCGGCAAGATCGCCGACGTCATGGCCGAACGTGGCGGCATCGGCATCGCCGACCGCGTGCTCGGCGACCACTATGTCGACGGCAAGAACAAGGTCGCCGTCGGACCCGTCTCAGGCGGGCCTGAAAAGGCCGAGACCGACAAGCAGACGATGCTTTCCACCGCCCTCGTCCAGGAACTTCAGCGCAAAATGGCAAAAAGCCTTTCGGAAGATCAGGCAGCCATTTCGGCAAAGACAAAAATCTAATTTCTAGGGATATTCGAACATGACTGAACAGAAGCCGACCGTCCAGAATCTGCCGGCCCGCAGCACGCGGGCCGAACCGGCCGCGCGTATGGGCAATCTGTCGGCGATCATCGGGCGCATCGTGGAAGCTGTCGAGGAGGAAACCGCCGCGATCCGTGCCGGCGGCAGCTTCGACATCAAGTCCTCCAACGTCCGCAAGAGCCGCTACCTCTACGAACTCACCCGCGCCACCCGGGGCGTCGGCGAACCCGAACTTCTCGCCGAGCATCGCGACGGCATCAAGATGCTGCGTGACAAGCTGGCGACGAACGCCGCCGTGATCCAGGCGCATATGGGCGCAGTGAGCGAGATCGCAACGCTCATGCAGAACGTGATCCAGCGCGCCGATGCCGACGGTACCTATTCCGAAGGCGAATTCGGGTGGGCCGCCCGTTGATCAAATTCATTGTCGCCGCCGTCTGGATCTGCCTCGCCACGCTCGGCGCGGTTTTCTATTCGTTCCAGACGTCGAGCGCCAAGTCCGATGCGGCCGCCACGCCCGCCCTTCTCGGCGGCCTGGACTACATCAGGACGGAAGTCATCTCGGTCCCGGTGTTCAGCAAGGCCACGATCGACGGCTATTTCCTGACCCGCCTCGTCTACACCGTTGACCCGGCACAGATGAAAAAGCTGTCGGTGCCGGCGCAATCGCTGATCGTCGACGAGGTCTACACCTACCTCTACGCCAATCCGCAGATCGATTTCTCCAAGCGCGAGAACTTCAATCTCGACACTTTCCGGACAGGCGTGCGCGACAGCGTCAACAAGCGCGTCGGCGAAAAGCTCATCAGCGAAGTCATCGTCGAGCAGATCGACTTCCTGTCCCGGGAAGAAACGCGCGACAAGTCGCTGCGCCGCCGCGAGGTCACCCGGCCCGAGGCCACGCCGGCAGCCGCACATTAAGTCCAAGCGCTATTTTGCGAGCAGCAACCAATTCCCTCCATTGACGTTTACGTCAACGAGACGCTATACGGTTTCCGACACTTTACGGTGCTGCGGCAAATGCCGAGGCACATCTGAAAACGGCGCGCCTGCGCGCGATACGAGACAAGGGAGCATTGCCATGAGCGTAGAAGCTGTTGTTGAAAAAATCCGGTCCAAGGTGGAAAGCTCCGGCTTCGACCGCTCGGTCAAGTTCGATACCGGCGGCGACGGCGTGATCGTCATCGACGGTGCCAGCATCTCGACCACCGACGCGCCTGCCGACTGCACCATCAAGCTCAGCCTCGACGACCTTGAGTCGCTGGTTGCCGGCGAATTGAACCCGACGATGGCGTTCATGAGCGGCAAGATCAAGGTCGAGGGCGACATGACCGTTGCCATGGCGCTCAGCCAGGTCATCTGACCGAACGACCAAACAAACAAAAAGCCCGGCGCTGCAAAGCTGCCGGGCTTTTTCGTTTATGGCCGTTTCAGGATGTGTCGAGATCCAGGTTGCAGGCCGTCATGGCGTGAATATCAACATACCCTAGGCTGCGAGTTGCAACCGCTCGGTCTTCTTCTGCTTGCGACCGGCAGCCTTCAGCACGCCGGAAGCGCCGTCGAGCGCGCCCTCGACAAGCTCTAGCGCCAGGAAGCGATGCTGCTCATAGGGGCCGGGCATCGCAAGCGAACCGGTCTTCTCGGCCGAAAAGCCGAACCGCGCATAATAAGGCGCATCGCCGACCAGCAGAATGGCACGGTGGCCAAGCCGCCGTGCTTCCGCGATTGCCTGCCGCATCAGCGCCGAGCCGACACCGCCATTCTTGATCGACGGGTCAACGGCCAGCGGGCCCAAAAGCAATGCCGTACCCTCCCCCCTTGAGGGGGAGGTGCCGCCGAAGGCGGCGGAGGGGGTTGTCGCGGCAGTGCTCGACGCTCTTGCGGTGCCTTCTGAGGTTACCCCCTCTGGCTGCTTCGCAGCCATCTCCCCCTCAAGGGGGGAGACATCCTGTGCGAACGCCACGTCCCACAGCCGCACCGTCCCGATGACCATGCCCTCGGCGTCACGCGCGACGAATGCCAAGCCTTCGGAGGGCCGCCGGCCCCGCCGCAGCTTCTCCGACGACTTCTTCTTGCGCCTCACGCCCATGGCGCGGTCGAGCAGCGCTTCGCGCGCCGCCACGTCGGCTACGGTTTCGGCGATGATTACAAATGCCGGCGCTTTGCCGGTGATTTCAGAGACTTCCATATCCGCGATCCTTCACAAGCGGAGATTGTTCCACGAGCAAACCCGTCGCCGGCTAAAAATCCGCCGGCGAACGGGGTGACCTGAGGGGCTGTTAAGCCCGTCAGATCACGTAGGATCGGAGAGGCTCGAAGCCGTTGAAGGCGACCGCCGAGTAGGTCGTCGTATAGGCACCGGTACCTTCGATCAGCACTTCGTCGCCGATGGTCAGCGACAGCGGCAGCGGATACGGCGCCTTCTCATACATCACATCGGCCGAATCGCAGGTCGGGCCGGCGAGCACGCAAGGTGCAACAGCATCGCCATCGCGCGGCGTGACGATCGGGTAGCGGATCGCCTCATCCATCGTCTCGGCGAGACCGCCGAACTTTCCGATGTCGAGGAACACCCAGCGCACATTGTCGTTGTCGGCCTTCTTCGAGATCAGCACGACTTCCGACTTGATGACGCCGGCATTGCCCACCATGCCGCGGCCCGGCTCGATGATCGTCTCCGGAATGCGGTTGCCGAAATGCTTGCGCAGGGCCGAGAAGATCGCCTCGCCATAGGCACGCGCGGTCGGCACGTCCTTGAGATAACGGGTCGGGAAACCGCCGCCCATATTGACCATCTTCAGCGTGATGCCTTCCTGAGCCAGCGTCTCGAACACGGCCTTGGCGTCGCCAAGCGCGCGGTCCCAGGCGGCAAGGTCGATCTGCTGCGAGCCGACATGGAACGACACGCCATAGGCGTCGAGGCCGAGCGCCTTGGCATGGCGCAGCACGTCGACGGCCATCGCCGGCACGCAGCCGAACTTGCGCGACAACGGCCACTCAGCACCTTCGCCATCGGTCAGCACGCGGCAGAACACGCGGGCAGCGGGTGCGACGCGGGCAATCTTCTCGACCTCTTCGACGCAATCGACGGCGAACAGGCGAATGCCGAGCTGATAGGCGCGCGCAACATCGCGCTCCTTCTTGATGGTGTTGCCGAAGGAGATGCGCTCGGCCGGTGCGCCGGCATCCATCGCCATTTCGATCTCGGCGACCGAAGCGGTGTCGAAGGACGAACCCAGCGAGGCAAGCATGCGCAGGATTTCAGGCGCGGGGTTTGCCTTCACCGCGTAGTAGATCTTGGAATCCGGCAGCGCCTTTTCGAAGGCATGGAAATTTTCGCGCACGACATCGAGGTCCAGCACGAGGCAAGGGCCTTCTGGACGTCGGGTGGCGAGGAAGTCGAGGATGCGCTGCGTGGCCATGGGTCTCTCCAATGCGAATGCGCGGCTTTCAGGCGCGCGAAATCAAGCTGCGGCGCGGCCGACATCGGCCACGGAATCCGCGGTGGACAAAGGCGCGATCACATTTTCATGGAACCAGCCGGTGGAGACCCCGGAACCATGAGCGTGCGTCACGCGGCGGTGAACCTAGCCTTGCCCGGCTTCGGTTCGCTTTGTCTGCCTTGGCTTGGATTGGGAGACCCGTTCCGCACTGCCGGCAATGAGGGTGTGCCTCTTCAGTAACCCCGGTTTTTGGACAACCGGCAGAACACCAGAAAGGCCCGCACCGTCGTTGCTTCAAGGTGTCCTCGATTTGGCGGTTGGCCGCTAAACCGACTGGAGGGGTTAGCTCCAGTTACCTTACCGATTTCCCTCACCATTCGAGGATCGGCGGACACCCACAGGCACGTGCGACTTTGGGCAAGCGCGATATAGGAGTCGCGTCTGTCACAATCAACAAAAATCGTATCGCAGCTTGTAAATTTTCAGATGTCGAACAAAGCTGGCCAAATCGTTGTGAATCATTGAACAATGCAGGCCATGCGCGATCCTCTCAACGCCTTCCTAGACGCCCCGCAAGTGCCTGTTTCCAATAGGGAAACCGGACCTTTGGCTGGCCTCGGCCTTGCCGTGAAGGATATCTTCGACGTTGCGGGCTATCGCACCGGCTGCGGCAACCCGCAGAAATTCACTGAGGCCGCACCAGCCACGAAAACGGCGCCGGCCGTGCAATTGATTCTCGATGCCGGTGCGCATTTCCTCGGCAAGACGCAGACCGACGAATTCGCCTTTTCGCTGATGGGCCAGAATTCGCATTTCCCCGAACCGGTAAACGCCGCCGCCCCTAACCGCGTCACCGGCGGCTCGTCCTCCGGTTCGGTCGCGGCCGTCGCAGGCGGGCTCGCCGACATCGCCACCGGCACGGACACCGGCGGCTCGATCCGCGCACCGGCGAGCTTCTGCGGACTGGTCGGCCTGCGCACCACGCATGGCCGCATCTCACTCGAAGGCACCATGCCGCTCGCCCCTTCGCTCGACACCTTCGGCTGGTTCGCCAGGGATATCGAGACGTATCAAAAGGTGGCGGAGGTGGTGCTGCACGCCCCACCCTCCCCCTTGCGGGGAGGGTCGGACGGCGAAGCCGTCCGGGGTGGGGGTGGCGAAACCGCCGCTGCGTCTACGGAAGAGAGCAAGCTCGTGAGCCTAACCGCCCTCGACGACCTCGTCCTCGGCAACACCGAAGCAGACGAATACCGTCGAATGCTCTCCATCGTCACCGCCGTTCTCGGCGAAGCTAAACCAGCAAAACCCCTCAACCAAACCCCGGACGACCTCTACTGGTCTTTCCGCAAAATCCAGGCGCGCGAGGCCTGGGCCAATCACGGCGCGTGGATTTCGGCGCATCCCGGCAGTCTCGGCAAAGGCGTAGAAGACCGCTTCCGCTTCGCCACAACGATTGACGATCAGGCCTTAGCTGAAGCACACGCCAGCCGCACCGCCTTCCGCGACGAACTGCGCGACCTGCTCGGCGACACCGGCATACTCGTCCTGCCGACCGTTCCGGGCGCTGCCCCACTGAAGGCCGATACGCCGGAAAACCTCCTCGCCTATCGCGAGCGCGCCTTGCGGCTGCTGTGCCTCTCCGGCCTCTCCGGCTTTCCGCAGATCACCCTGCCGCTCGGCACCGTAAATGGCGCGCCCTTCGGGCTGTCGCTGCTCGGACCGTCCAAGAGCGACCTGCAATTGATTTCGCTGGGCAAGCGAATACTCCAATCGAAAAACAAAGGCTGAGCCATGGACACCCTCACTCGCATGCGCGCCTTCATCGACGTGGTCGAGGCTGAGGGCTTTTCGGCCGCTGCCCGCAAGATCGGCCGCTCCAAGGCGTTGCTCTCCAAATATGTCCGCGAGCTGGAAGACGAGCTCGGCGCGCTGCTGCTCAACCGCACGACGCGGCAGTTCTCGCTGACCGAGGCCGGCCACACCTATTATCGCCGCGCCTCCGAAATCGTCCGCGAGGTCGACAGCCTGGCGGATGCCGTGCGCGAATCCTCCGGCGACGTGCGTGGGCGTATAAAGCTCTCGGCGCCGCGCACTTTCGCCGATGCGCCGATCGGCCAGTCGCTCATCGACTTCGCCAAGGCGCACCCTGAAATCGTGCTGGAAATCCATCTCGACGACCGCTTCGTCGATCTGGTCGAGGAAGGCTTCGACCTCGCCATTCGCATCTCGCGGCTGGAAAATTCGTCGCTCATCGCGCGGCGTCTGTCGCCGTTTTCGGTGCGGCTTTGCGGCTCGCCCGAACTCATCGAGAAGCACGGCAAGCCGACCCGCCCGCAAGACCTCGCCCGCCTGCCCTGCATCATCGACACCAATGGCCGCTGGCTGTCGAACTGGCCGTTCCTCGGTGACAATGGCGAGACCGTCACCGTGTCGGTGACCGGCCCGATGGAGGTCAACAGCCCGCTTGCCGCCCGCGCCGCCGCCCTGTCCGGTCTCGGCTTTTCGATCCTGCCCGATTTCATCGCCGCGCCTGATATCGAGGCCGGCAGGCTGGTGCCGATCCTCGACGATCGCATCCTCACCGGCGGCGGCATTTTCGCGGTCTACCCGCATCGCCGCTACCTGCCGGCGAAGGTCCGCGTCTTCGTGGATTTCCTCGTGCAGTGGTTCAAGCCGCGCGATCACGCTTGATTGCCTGTCGCAAAACGGTCCCAATTTCGCCGGGTTTCTGGTAACTCTCCCTATCCTTACTCCCAGACTGGAATGCGACTGCAAATGAAGCTGAAAATGCGAACGGCGATTCTGGCTTCGGCTGCCGCAGCCCTCCTGGTCTCGACCGTCCCGGCGAGCGTCCATCCCCATGTCTTTGCCGAAGCGCGGCTCGATGTCGTGCTCAACCCCGACCACACGGTAAAGTCGCTGCGGCATCTGTGGCGCTTTGACGACCTGTTCTCATCCACCGTGCTGATGGAGTTCGACAAGAACTCCGATTTGAAGCTGGACGATACCGAGCTTAAGGAAGTCGCCAACACCATCTACACTTCGCTTGCCGAGTATGGCTACTTCCAGATCGTCACCTCCAACGGCAAGGACGTGAAGATGAAGCCGCCGGCCCATCTCATGGCCAATTACGAGAACGACCAGCTCATCGTGCTGTTCGAATCCGAGCCGGAGCAGCCGCTGAAGCTGTCGGGCAAGATCGATTTCGGCGTCTATGACCCGACCTTCTACACCGCGATCGACTTCACCGAAGACGCCAACATGTCGGTTGCGGACCTGCCGCCCATGTGCACGAAGCAGGTCATCCGCCCCGATCCCGATACGGCCATCGCCCAGAACCAGTCGACGCTCACCGACGCCTTCTTCAACGATCCTACCGGCACCGACATGAGCAAGATTTTCGCGACCCGCCTTGAACTGAACTGCACAGCCAAAGGATAGACCCCGTGAAGAAGACGACCATCCGCTTGGTGTTTGCTACCTTGGCGATAGCCTATGTGCTCACGCATTTCGCCGGCCTCGCCCACGCGCAAAGCTCGCTCGGCATCGGCACCAACGAAGCCATGGTGCCCTCGACCGGGCTGTTCGCTGGCTGGATGAACTGGATCAACGCGCAGCAGCAGGCCTTCTACCGCTCGCTGACCGGCGCGATGAAGGCGATGCGCGACAATGGCGGCCAGATGTGGGTTCTGGTCGGGCTGTCTTTCGCATACGGCATTTTCCACGCCGCCGGTCCCGGCCACGGCAAGGCGGTCATTTCCTCCTATATGCTCGCCAACGAAGTGGCCTTGCGGCGCGGCATCATGCTGTCCTTCATCTCCGCGTTCCTTCAGGCGCTCACCGCGATCGTCATGATGGCGCTGCTGTTCCTCGTGCTGCGCGGCACCTCGATCTCGATGACCAAGGCGACCTGGTTCCTCGAAGTCTCGAGCTATGTGCTCATCACGCTGTTCGGCGCATGGCTGCTCTGGCGCAAGGCCGGCCCGCTGGTGCGCGGCTGGCTCGGCGCCAACCCGGCCTACAGCCTGTCGGCCGCACATGCCCACGCGCACGCTCATTCCCATGCCGGCCACGATCACGACCATCATGACCACGCCTGCGACCACCCCTCGCATGCGCACGACCACCACGATCATGCGCATGCTCATAGCCACGCCCATGCCCACAGCCATGCAACCTTGCATGGCCACTCCCATGCCCACAGTCATGCAGCCGGTCAGGTTTGCGAGAGCTGCGGTCATTCCCATGCCCCGGACCCGGCGATGATCTCGGGCGATCATTTCGACTGGAAGACGGCATGGTCGGCGGTTACAGCGGTTGGCCTGCGTCCCTGCTCGGGCGCGCTGATCGTCCTGACCTTCGCCTTCCTCAACGGCATCTGGGCCGGCGGTATCCTGTCGGTCTTCGCCATGGCCCTCGGCACCGCAATCACCGTTTCGGCGCTGGCAACCCTGGCGGTCACCGCCAAGAACTGGGCCGTAGCGGCAGCAGGCGACGGCCGCCTCGGCAACCGCATCCACACCACCATCGAGATCGGCGGCGCCGGACTGGTGTTCGTCCTCGGCCTGCTGTTGTTGACCGCAAGCCTGACGGTGTAGCCGCTTTCTTCGTTTCGGCTCGCCTTGATCTCGCCTGCTTACCGCAGAGCGAACGCTATGCTTTTCGAAGCGCCTGAGCGGCTTCTATAGCCCCGCCCCTAGGGGTTGGGCTCTCCACTGCACTGCTTGACCGCTTGCAGGAAAGTGAACGCACAGTCGCAGTGGTGGATCGACAACGCTGACGGTCAGCGAAGACCGAACATGCAATTCGTCATTCTCGGGCGGAGCACGAGCGAAGCGAAGGGCGGAGATCCGGGGATCCATGCCGGAACGGAGACGAGCTTCAACGGTACTGAACGCGCGCCAATATCAGGAGCAGGCCGCACCCAGCGATGTTTCGGCCAATGGATCCCGGATAACCTCCGCTTCGCTGCGGTTTCCGGGATGACGAACTTCACGGTTGTGACCGTTAATCGCAAATGTTCCACCGAGCACAAACCCTACCAAAAACACCGCGCGTCATTGTAATGTCGCCTTCGACTGCCTACCTCACCGACACTTGAAACCCGCCCGAAGAGACGGGCGCAAATTTCGGAGGAACTGATGTTCGATCCCAAGAAACTGCTCGATGACCTGCTCGGTTCGAAAGTTCCCGGCACGGGTTCGACCGTCAGGGACAAGGCCGCTCAGGCGACACAGCTTGCCAAGGATAATCCGCTGGCAGCGGGTGCGCTGGCAGCGGTGCTGCTCGGCACCGGCACAGGCCGTGCGGTTACCGGTTCGGCGCTGAAGCTCGGCGGGCTCGCCGCCGTCGCGGGGCTCGCCTACAAGGCCTACCAGAACTACCAGAACGGCAAGCAGCCGGAACAGGCGGGCACTGCCCAGCAAGAGCTGCTGCCGCCGCCCGCCGATACCAGTTTTCACCCGTCGCAGGCGCCGCAGGGCGAGGCGGAATTCGCGCTGACGCTGGTGCGCGTGATGATCGCCGCCGCCAAGGCCGATGGCCATGTCGATGACGAAGAGCGCAAGAAGATCGCCGACAGGCTGGCGCTTTCGGGCGTCGGCAGCGAGGCCGAAAGTTTTCTCCTTGCCGAAATCGACAAGCCGCTGGACCTCGACCAGCTTGCAGCTTCTGCCCATACGGATGCGCAGAAGATCGAGCTTTACACTGCCGCGCGCCTCGCCATCGACCCGGACACCCGCGCCGAGCGTGGCTTCCTCGACATGCTCGCCGGCCGGCTGAAACTGCCGGACGCGCTGGTCGACCATATCGGGGCGACGGTTTCGGCGGCCAAGACGGAAGCGACCGTCGGAGCGTAGCTGCCCAAGCACAGCAATACAATTTATGGTAGAATCGTCGATCTGATCTAACTGTTTGTTTTAGCGCTACTCTGGACGAAAATCTATTGCGATTTCTTCCCGAAATTGTTATAAACAACTATAGATTGTGCGGTAAGGTTTCGTTAACCGTTCGGGCGCATCATTTTGACAGTCGGATCGGCTTTTCCTCCTCCCAAGCGCGATTCACATCTGAGGGCGGTCGCCAATGACCGCCCTTTTTGTTGGGCGATCGTATCTCCGACAGGCCCGTTGGCGGGCAGTCCAGTCACAGGAAAGTGAACGTGACGAGGTCTGGAAGTTCTGATCATTAGAAGCCTCCTTCAACGGAGGCTCCCATGCCCGCTTACGCTATCCTCGCCCTTGCGATCATCTGCGAGGTCGTCGCCACGAGTGCGATGAAAGCCGCAGAAGGATTTACCAGACCTGGCCCCTCCGTGCTGGTGATCCTCGGTTATGCCGCGGCATTCTTCTTCCTGTCCCAAGTCCTTGACCGGATACCTCTCGGCATCGCTTACGCGATCTGGGCCGGCGGCGGGATCGCGCTGGTCGGGCTGGTCGCATGGGTCGTCTACGGGCAGCGGCCCGACCTTGCCGGCTTTGCGGGAATGGGCCTGATCGTTGCCGGTGTTCTGGTCCTGAACCTGTTCTCCAAAACCAGCGCTCATTAGGGTATGTTGATATTCACGCCATGACGGTTTGCAAATGGCACCTTTCTGCGCTTCCGATGCTCATGGACCCAAAAGTCCACTCCGCTTCGGTTCTCGAAAACAGCTATTTTCGACTCTTCCTCACCTGAATCTCAACATACCCAAGCGGTCACGAGATATTTTAATCATAAAATTTCATGCTTGAAATGTAGTTTGCGGAATGCAATCCTGAGTGACCAGCAGGAGGCGATGCGAGCGCATCGCGCCAGATTAGGGCAGGTCACATGACGCAGGCTGACAATCCCGCCCAAGGCGCCCAGATGGAATTTCGCGGGCGCATGTCCTATGGCGACTATCTCCATCTGGAAAAGGTGCTCGACGCGCAGGAGCCGCTGTCCACTGCGCATGACGAGCTTCTGTTCATCATCCAGCACCAGACTTCCGAGCTGTGGATGAAGCTTGCCATCCACGAGATACGCTCGGCGATCGTGGCGATCCGCGAGGATCGCTTGCAGCCGGCCTTCAAGATGCTGACGCGGGTGGCACGCATCTTCGAGCAGCTGAACAGCGCCTGGGACGTGCTGCGCACGATGACGCCCAGCGAATACACGCAGTTCCGCGATTCGCTCGGCCAGTCCTCGGGCTTTCAATCCTACCAGTATCGGGCGATCGAATTTCTGGCCGGCAACCGCAACAACGCGCTGCTGAAGCCGCATGCGCACCGGCCGGAAGTCCTGGAGAAGCTCGAGGATATTCTTGCCGCGCCCAGCCTCTACGACGAAGCGCTGCTGCTGCTCGCCCGGCAGGGTTTTGATGTCGGCGCAGATGCAACGCGCCCCGACTGGCGGGAAACCCGGCAGGAAAGCGCTGCCGTGCTGAACGTCTGGCGCGACATCTACCGCGCGCCCGAAGAGCACTGGATGCTCTACGAACTGGCGGAAAAGCTGGTCGATTTCGAGGACTATTTCCGCCGCTGGCGCTTCAACCACGTCACCACCGTCGAGCGCATCATCGGGTTGAAGCGCGGGACCGGGGGAACCTCGGGTGTATCCTACCTGCGCAAGATGCTGGAGGTTGAACTGTTTCCGGAACTCTGGAAAGTTCGCACCGAACTCTGACTACAACGATAAGAACCACTTACGACCAAAAACAATGGGAGATTGGGAATGAAGAAGATACTTGCCGCAAGCATTCTGGCGCTGTCGATGGCGACGTCGGGCATGGCCTATGCCGACCCGCTCAAGATCGGCATGATCACCACGCTTTCGGGCGGCGGTGCGGGGCTGGGCGTCGATGCCCGCGACGGCTTCATGCTGGCGCTCAAGCAGTCGGGCGTGAAGGACATCGAGGTCGTCACCGAGGATGACGCCCAGAAGCCGGAGCTTGCCGTGCAGATCGCCGACAAGATGATCCAGAGCGACAAGGTCGATCTGCTGACCGGCATCATCTGGTCGAACCTTGCCATGGCGGTGGTGCCGAACGCGGTGGCGCAGGGCAAGTTCTACCTTTCGGTCAATGCCGGCCCTTCGGCGCTGGCGGGCGCCAAGTGCGACAAGAATTATTTCAACGTCGCCTACCAGAACGATAATTTCCATGAGGCGATGGGCAACTATGCCAACACCGCCGGCTACAAGAAAGTGTTCATCCTGGCGCCGAACTACCCCGCCGGCACGGACTCGCTGAACGGCTTCAAGCGGTTCTACAAGGGCGAACTGGCCGGCGAGGTCTACACCAAGCTCGGCCAGACCGACTATGCAGCCGAGATCGCGCAAATCCGCGATTCCGGTGCGGACTCGGTGTTCTTCTTCCTGCCGGGCGGCATGGGCATCGCCTTCATGAAGCAGTATGCGCAGTCGGGCGTGGAAACGCCGGTGATGGGCCCGGGCTTCTCCTTCGACCAGGACGTGCTCGGCGCGATCGGCGATGCGGCAATCGGCGTGAAGAACTCGGCCTCGTGGTCGAAGGACCTCGACAACGCCGCCAACAAGAAGTTCGTCGAAGGCTTCCAGACCGAATATAACCGGCTGCCTTCGATCTATGCGGCGCAGGCTTATGACACGGCGAACCTGATCATCTCGGCGGCCGGCAAGGCAAGTGTGAAGGATGCGGACGCCTTCCGCGCGGCGCTGAAGGAAGCGAAGTTCGATTCCGTGCGCGGCAAGTTCAAGTTCAACAGCAACAACCATCCCATCCAGGACATCTATGTCCGCGAAGTGGTGAAGGAGGGCGACGTGCTGACCAACAAGATCGTCGCCACCAGCTTCACCGACCATGAGGACGCCTACGCCAAAGACTGCAAGATGTGAGGATTAGAGCTTCCTTCTCCCCGTTTACGGGAGTGGACGTGTGCTGATGGGGCTAGAGCGGGGGTGTACCCCCACCCCTAACCCCTCCCCACAAGGGGGAGGGGGACGATTTCATCGCCTTGGCCAGCAACGTTGACGGCGCTGAGCGACCTTGCAGTAAAGTTCCCCTCCCCCTTGTGGGGAGGGGTTAGGGGTGGGGGTGCTTCATGTGCCTGCCGCTTACGAGGAGAGGGGCGCAAGGTTGCGCCTCCAATCCAACACCCAAACTGATGGAACCTGATCCTTGTCCACAGCGCTCCTGATCGAGCAAATACTGAACGGGCTGCAGTTCGGCGTCATGCTTTTCCTTATGGCGGCGGGGCTGACGCTGATCTTTGGCGTGATGGGCCTGATCAATCTGGCCCATGGCTCGCTCTATATGATCGGAGCCTTTGCCTGCGCGGCGGTGGCGGCTGCGACCGGCTCGTTCTGGCTCGGACTGGTTGCCAGCCTGGCTGCGGCGGCGGCCGCCGGGGCGCTGGTCGAGCTTGTCGTCATCAGACGGCTTTACGACCGCGACCATCTCGACCAGGTGCTTGCCACCTTCGCGCTGATCCTGATCTTTTCGGAAGGCACGCGCTGGCTTTTCGGCTCGTTCCCGCTTTATCTCGACATTCCCTCCACCCTTTCGGGCGCGGTGCAACTGCCGGGCGGCGGGCGTTATCCGCTCTACCGGCTGGCCATCATCGGCGTCGGCATTGCGGTTGCGGTCGGGCTTTACCTGCTGATTTCCAAGACGCGGCTCGGCATGCGCATCCGCGCCGGCGAATCCGACCGTGAGATGATTGCAGCACTCGGCGTCGATATCCGCACACTCTACACTGTCGTCTTCGCGCTGGGTGCTGCCCTTGCAGGCCTTGCCGGCGCGCTGGTCGGCGCGTTGCAGTCGGTGCAGGTCGGCATGGGCGAGCCGGTACTGATTCTGGCCTTCGTCGTCATCGTCATTGGCGGCATAGGCTCGATCAAAGGCGCTCTCGTGGGCGCGATCCTCGTCGGGCTGGTCGACACGCTCGGGCGGTTTCTGCTGCCGAAACTGTTCGCGGCTTTCATGGGACCTGCACAAGGCGCGACGGCGGGGGCTGCGATCGCCTCGATGCTGATCTATATCGTCATGGCGCTCATCCTGGCGTTCCGGCCCAAGGGCCTGTTCGCGGCCAATGCGTGACGGGCAAGCCATGAGCCGCGAAACCCTCATCAACATCCTTCTCGCCGCAGCCCTCCTGGCGCTGCCCTTCATCGCGACCGCGATGGAGGAGCCATTCTACATCACGCTGGCGACCCGCATGGCGATCCTCGCGCTGGCGGCGGTGGGTCTTAACATCGCGCTCGGCCTGGGTGGGCTGATCTCGTTCGGCCACGCTGCCTTCTTCGGCATCGGCGGCTATGTCGCCGGCATTTTTGCCAGCCATGCCTTCAACATGGAGCCGATGTTTTCCTCGCCCTTCGAATTTTCCGGCAGCGACCAGATGCCGGTAATCTGGCTGGCGGCGATGCTGGTCAGCGTTGCCGTCGCCATTCCGATCGGCGCCATCAGCCTCAGAACGTCCGGCGTCTATTTCATCATGATCACCTTGGCCTTCGCGCAGATGATCTACTATTTCGCCATCTCCTGGCCGGCCTATGGCGGCGAGGACGGGCTTTCCATCATCACGCGCAACGGCTTTCCGGGCGTGAATACCGCCAACCCACTGAGCTTCTTCCTGATCTGCTACGGCGTTCTGGCCGTCGCCCTGCTCATGTTCTGGCTGATCCAGAATTCGCGCTTCGGCGCGGCCCTTCAGGCCGGACGGCAGAACGACCAGCGCCTTGCCGCTGTCGGCATCGTGCCGTTCCGGGTGCGGCTGGTGGCGTTTGCGATTTCGGCGGCGATCACCGGACTTGCCGGCGTGCTGTTTGCCGATCTCAACCGCTTCGTCAGCCCGTCCATGCTGTCGTGGCAGATGTCGGGTGAGTTGATCGTGCTGATCATCCTTGGCGGCACGGCGCGATTGTTCGGGCCGGTTGCCGGTGCGATGCTGTTCGTGCTGTTCGAATTCGCGCTTGGCGGCATCACCGAGCGCTGGCAGTTCTTCCTCGGCCTGATCCTGCTTGGCGTCGTGCTGTTTGCCCGCGGCGGGCTGATCGGCCTCGTTGCCGGAAAGGCGCGTCATGGCTGACACCGTCCTTTCCATTCGCGACCTGAAAAAGACCTTTGGTGCGCTGAAGGCAACCGACGGCGTGAGCATCGACCTGCGCCCCGGTGAAATCCACGCGCTGATCGGCCCCAATGGCGCCGGCAAGACGACGCTGATCCACCAGATTTCGGGCTCGATCAAGCCGGACAGCGGCTCGGTGCATTTCCTTGGCGAGGATGTCAGCCGGCTTGGCGTGGCGGCGCGCGCCCGGCGCGGGCTTGGCCGCAGCTTCCAGATTTCGTCGCTGGCGCCGGAATTTTCGGCGCTGCGCAATGTCATGCTGGCGGTGCAGTCGCGACAAGGGTCGAGCTTCCGCTTCCTGCGCCCGGTGATGGCCGACAAATCGCTGACCGAGCCGGCGATGGCGATGCTGAAGCGCACCGGCCTTGCCGCCCGCGCGCAGGTGCCGGCGGCCGCCTTGTCGCATGGCGAGCGGCGGCAGTTGGAGATCGCCATTGCGCTGGCGCTTGGCTCAAAGGCGTTCCTGTTCGACGAGCCGATGGCGGGCATGGGGCCGGAAGGCTCGAAAGCGCTGACGGCGTTCCTCGACACATTGCGGCAGGAAGCGCCGATCCTGCTGGTCGAGCACGATATGGATGCGGTGTTTGCGCTGGCAGACCGCATTTCGGTGCTCGTCTATGGCCGCATCATCGCCAGCGGCACGGTGGACGAAATCCGCAACGACCCGGAAGTACGCCGCGCCTATCTTGGGGAAGCGTCATGAGCCTTCTCGAAATATCCGGGCTGGAAAGTTTTTACGGCGCTTCGCAGGCGCTGTTCGGGGTCAATCTCGCGGTTGCCGAAGGCGAAGTCGTGGCGCTGATGGGCCGCAACGGCATGGGCAAGACGACGACGATCGGCTCCGTGCTCGGGCTCGTTCGGCCGCGCAATGGTACGATCCGGCTTTCGGGGAAAGATGTCGCCGGCATGCAGCCGCATCGCATCGCCCGTCTCGGTGTCGGGCTGGTGCCGGAAGGGCGGCGCTGTTTCCCGAACCTCACCGTCTACGAGAACCTCGTTGCCGCAGCGCGGCCTGGCGTCTGGACACTTGCCCGCATCAACGAGCTTTTCCCGCGCCTGGAAGAGCGGCGCGACCAATATGCCAACACGCTTTCGGGCGGCGAGCAGCAGATGCTGGCGGTGAGCCGCGCGCTGATGACCAATCCGAAACTGCTGATACTCGATGAAGCAACCGAAGGGCTGGCGCCGGTGATCCGGCAGGACATCTGGGCAGCGATCCGGCGGCTAAAGGCGGAGGGCCAGTCGATCCTTGTGGTCGACAAGACGCTGTCCGAACTTCTGCCGGTGGCCGACCGCTGCTTCGTGCTGGAAAAGGGCCGGACGGTGTTTTCCGGACACCCGAACGAACTGACCGCAGATTTGCAGGACCGCTATCTCGGCGTTTGAGACGTCAACAAGAAGAAGCCGATAGCAAGAACAGGACTGGAGACGACCATGACCGCACCAACCATTCATGAGGTGCTTCACCCGGCCAACTGGAAGGCCGCCAAGGGCTATGCCAACGGCGTGGTTGCGGAAGGGCGCGTGGTCTATCTCGGCGGGCAAATCGGCTGGACGGGCGATCAGGTGTTCGAGGCGAAAGACCTTGCCGGCCAGACGCGGCAGACCCTGCGCAACATCGTCGACATCCTGAAAGAGGGCGGCGGCCGGCCCGAGCACATCGTCAAGATGACGTGGTACATCACCGACAAGGCCGAATATCTCGCCAATCTGCGCGAGATCGGCGTCGCCTATCGCGACGTCATGGGCAAGCACTATCCGGCGATGGCCATGGTGCAGGTGGTGGCGCTGATGGAAGACGAGGCGAAGGTGGAGATCGAGGCGACGGCGGTGTTGTCGGCTTAGGCAGGTGTGATGGGGGTCTATTGCGTTTTAAAGATACCCCCACCCCTAACCCCTCCCCACAAGGGGGAGGGGGACTTTGTTGGACGGTAGTTCAACCCCATTCCTCAACGTTCTTGATGGGCGACGAGATCGTCTCCCTCCCCCTTGTGGGGAGGGGTTAGGGGTGGGGGTATGACGTCGCTCAGGTCCATCAGAGCGTCCGTATGCGACAGCCCTCTCGTAGACGGGTGAACAGAAACCCGTCAGCCCGCCTTCGTCCGCTCCAGAAAATCCCCGATCCGCTCCAGCGCGCGCAGGATGTTTTCCTCGGAATTGGCGTAGGAAAGGCGGATGTAGCCTTCGCCGAGAATGCCGAAATCCGGTCCGCCGATGAGCGCGACGCCGGCTTCCTCAAGCAGCGCCGAAGCCAACTTCTTGGCCTTCCAGCCGGTCTTTTCAATGTTGGGGAAGGCATAGAAAGCGCCCTTGGGGGTGATGCAGGAGATATTCGGCAGGCCGTTCAGCCCCTCGACCACGGTTTTGCGGCGGCGGTCGAAGGCGCGCATCATCTTTTCCACCTCGTCCTGCGGGCCATCGATGGCCGCGATGCCGGCATACTGGCTCGGCGCGTTGACGCAGGACCAGCAATTGACCGCCAGCTTGCGCACCTTGTCGTAGAGGCGGTTGCTTGCCGGCGAGTTCGGCCAGATCGACCAGCCCATGCGCCAGCCGGTCATGGCCCAGGTCTTCGACCAGCCATTGAGGATGATGAGCCGGTCGCGGATTTCGGGGAATTTCAGCAGCGAGCAATGCGCCTCGCCGTCATAGGTCATGACGTCGTAGATTTCGTCGGACATGATGGCGACGTGCGGGTGCGCTTCCAGTCCCTTGACCAGCTTTTCGATCTCGGCGCGCGGCGTGACGCCGCCGGTCGGGTTGGCCGGCGAGTTGAGGATCAGCAGCCGCGTCTTCGGTGTGATCAGCGACAGCGTTTCCTCGGCCGAAAAGGCAAAGCCGTTGGCCTCGCGCATCGGCACGGGAACGGGCTTTGCGCCGGTGAATTCGATCATCGAGCGGTAGATCGGGAAGCCGGGATCGGGATAGAGGATTTCGGCGCCCGGCTCGCCGAACATCAGGATCGCGGCGAACATGGTCGGCTTGCCGCCGGGCATGATCATGATGTTTTCCGGCGAGACCTCCACGCCGGTGAGCGCCAGCGTGCGCCGGGCGACCGCTTCGCGGGTGGCGAGCAGGCCGTTTGCCGGCGTATAGCCATGGTGGCCGTCGCGTAGCGCCTTGATGGCGGCTTCGACGATGTGCTGCGGCGTGCTGAAATCGGGCTGGCCGATGCCGAGATTGATGATGTCGCGCCCCTCATGGGCAAGGGCGGTGGCGCGGGCCAGAACCGCGAAGGCATTTTCTTCGCCGAGGCGATCGAAGGCCGCAATCGTTTGGAGCATTTTTCCTGTCCGTGTGGTTCTGTCACTGGGCAAGCGTTTTTGTGAGTGTCGGGACGAAAAAGTCAATCGCAGGAGCCAATATGTCCGTCGATCTGAAGAACTGGCAGCCGAGGCCGCGTCCGCAGCGCGAGGTTATCGAGGGGCGCTATGTGCGGCTGGAGCCGCTGGACGCGGCAAAGCACGGCGACGGGCTGTTCGAGGCATCGTCGGTCGCCGATGCCGGCGAGCGCTTCCGCTGGCTGCCGGAGTTTCCGCCGCAAACCCGCGCGGACTTCCAGCCCTGGCTGGACAGGGTGCAGGCCAGCGAAGACCCGCTTTTCTTCACTGTCATCGACAAGGCCAGCGGCAAGATCGCCGGGCGCCAAACCCTGATGCGGATCGACGCCGCCAATGGCGTCATCGAGATCGGCAACATCTATTGGGGGCCGATCATCTCGCGCAAGCCGGCGGCGACCGAGGCACAGTATCTGTTCATGAAATATGCCTTCGATACGCTCGGCTACCGGCGCTACGAGTGGAAATGCAACAATGCCAACCTGCCGTCGAAGCGTGCGGCCGAGCGCTTCGGCTTCCAGTTCGAGGGGATTTTCCGCCAGCATCTGGTGGTAAAGGGCGAAAACCGCGATACGGCGTGGTATTCGATTATCGACACGGAATGGCCTGCGCTGAAACGCGCCTATGAGGCGTGGCTCGATCCGGCTAATTACGACGCCGAGGGCAAGCAGAAGCGGCGACTGGAAGATTTCCGCGCCGAGGCTGCGTAGCCAACCGGAGCTGAGAGCGAACTGGAATGGTGATGATGGACGGGAAGAACCGTGATGCGGCGATCGCGGCAGCCGTGATCCTGCTGGGCTTTGGTATCGTCGGCTATTTCCTGCCCACGATCATGCTGGCGGTGGGCAACAAGTCGCCGGCGGCAGCGGGCGTGGTCGCCGTGCTGTTCGTCGCCGCGTTCTTCCTGGTCTTCTGGTTGCGTGGCCGCAGTCAAGCCAGGAAGCGGGATTAGATCGCCGCGCGTCCGTCCTGACGCGCAAAGGACGATCTAACACTCAAAATGAATTCAGGTATCACTGCGCGGCGTGCAGTTGCGCGCCCTTTGCCAGCGGTATCGTCAATTCGGCGCGCAGGCCGCCGCCGGTCCGGTTGTGCAGCCGGACATCGCCGCCGAAGCGCCGCGCGATGTTGCGCGCGATCGTCAGGCCAAGGCCGAAGCCGCCGGTCTGGCGGTTGCGTGAGGCCTCGACGCGGGCGAAGGGCCGAAAAATCTTCTCCATCTGGCCTTCCGGAATGCCGGGCCCGTCATCATCGATGGTGAGGAGAATTTCCGTCTCGTTTTGCGAAAGGACGAGGCGGGCCTTGCCGCCATATTTGACGGCGTTGTCGACCAAATTCGTCACGCAGCGGCGCAGGGCAACGGTTCGGCCATAACAGACCAGCCCACGGGCATGCTTGCGCGATCCATCGAAGACGACCTGTGGGTTGCCGTCGGCAACCGAATCAACCAGCGACCAGAAGTCGATGCGTTCCGGCTCCTCGCCCTTGGCTTCATAAGTCGCGAAATCCAGCACCGATGACGAGATCGCTTCGATATCGGCGAGATTCTGCATCAGCGCGGTGCGTAGCGGCGAATTGCGCAGGAGTTCTAGGCGCAGGCGAATGCGGGTCAGCGGCGTGCGCAGGTCGTGGGCAAGTGCGGCTGCCAGCAGTTCGCGGTCCTCGACATATTCGCGCAGCCTTGCCTGCATGGTGTTGACCGCGCGGGCGGCGGATTTGTATTCGCTGCTGCCGCGCTCGGCCAGCGGCGGGCTTTTCAGGTCGTCGCCGATGCGCCGGACAGCACTTTCGAGCGCGCGGTAGGGCGCGGTGAGGCGGCGCAGCGACCATATCGAAAGCAACACCACAAGTGCGGCGACAGAGCCGTAAAGCGGCAGGCTGTCTGTGGTCAGGATCGGACTGAGCGGCGTCGACGGCATGACGAAATTGAGCCATTGGCCGTCCTTGAACTCGATCGAGGCGACCAGCGTATCGGTCTTGTTGAAATCGGCGGAAAGATCGAGCAGTTCCCGCTCTATGCCGCCGAGATTGTCGTCGGGCTCCGTGACCTTGTGCTTGGGATGTTCCTGCGCCTGGGCGCTTTCACGGCGTACGCGCGCTTCCTCGACGCCGAATTTGGTCAGCCGGCCGACAATGACGTCTTCCAGCTCGGCCATCTCGTCGTCGGCCGGTATCGAGGAGGTGATCGCCGGCGTGTCGGAGATGGAGAGCACATAAGGCGCCACCGAAAGCCCGGCGGCTACGTGTTTTCGTTCCTCCGGCGAGGCTGCATACATCAGCTTGACCAGAGACAGTGCGCGGTCGTTGAGCCGGAACAGGTCGAGGATGGTGTTGGAGGCGACGCGCTCGCGCGAAACGATGGACAGCGTCGAAACCTGGATGGCCAGCAGGCCGGCGATGACGATCAGCAGGACCCAGGCAGGCAGGGATCGGGGCAGGAGCCACTTCATTCGGCCGCGACCTCGGGCACGAACTGGTAGCCGCCGCCGCGTACGGTGAGGATCAGCTTGGGCGAGCGCGGATCGTCTTCCATCTTGCGGCGCAGGCGGCTGACCAGAATGTCGACGCTGCGGTCGTAGCTGTAGTCGCCGTTCTGGTTCGACAGTTCGACTAGCTGGTCGCGGCTCAGCACGCGCTGGCCGCTGCGCACCAGCGTCTGCAGCAGGTTGAACTCCGCGGTGGTGAGCTCGACACGGACCTCGTCCGGCCGCAGCAGCCGGCGGCGCGCGGAATCGAGTGTCCAGCCGGCGAATTTATAGATCTGCGGCACCGGACGATGATTGGCCCCCGCCGCACTGGGACGGCGCAGCACGGCACGCGTGCGGGCGAGCAGTTCCCTTGGGTCGAATGGCTTCGGCACATAGTCGTCGGCGCCCATCTCCAGCCCGACGACGCGATCGATGGTCTCGGTGACGGCGGTCAGCATGATGATCGGGATTTTCGAATGCGTGCGCAGGTCGCGGCAGATGTCTAGGCCGCTCTTTCCCGGCAGCATGACGTCGAGGATGATCAGGTCGACCGGTGCGCGGCGCAGTTCGGCCTGCATCTCGTCATCATCGCGGGCAGCCGACACGCGCATGCCGTGCTTCTGGAAGAATTCCTGAAGCAGGTCGCGGATCTCCTTGTCGTCGTCGACGATGAGGATATGGGCGTCGGTTTTCAAAGGCGTTGTTTTCCCAGCTCGATCGAGAATGCATCTGCCCCGACCATGGCAGAATAAGGACGGGTTTGGGAGCGGTCGGCAGGCAAAAAACCGTGCGGAATTCGGCTGTTACAATCCAGAAACAAAACTCTGCAATCGGGAAAAATACCCGCAAAAACGGTCCGTCATAACAACCGTGCTGCTCAGGGCGTCTGAGGTGTCGGTTAGGGATCAAAATGCGAAAGCTCGTGACCAGTTCGATGATCGTTCTGCTCAGCGTGTTCTCGCTTGGCGCTGCCACCGAACAACCAATGGCGAAAAGCCCGGTAACCCGGACCGATCGCTGCAACAGCCTGCAGCAGCAATTCGCTAACGCAATAACCAACCACGCTGAGGCAAAACGGGCCACCGAAGCGAAAGCTCTTCAGAAAAAAGCGACGAAGTTCTGTGCCGGCAAAGAGCAGGCCCAGGGCATTCGTGCCTACGCCACCGCACTGAAGATGCTCGGGGTGCAACCGGTCGATCCCTGACCGGCGAAACTCCACCCAGGCCCTTGTGAAAAAAGGAAACGTATCATGACCATCAACAAGACCCTCCTTTCCGCCGTCGGCATGGCCGTTGCTCTCACCTTCTCGGCTCCGGTTCTGACCGCTTCGACCGCCAATGCAGCCGGCGCCACGATGGCCCAGCCTTCGACCACGGCAACCACGCCGCTGGTGAAGAAAGCCACGCTGAAGAAGCCGGTTCATCACAAGAAGGTTTCGCACAAGAAGCATAAGAAGCATAAGAAGCACGCCAAGAAGGCAGCTCCGAAGACGGAAACCCCCGCCGTCCAGTAATCCCTGTCGGATCTTTCCCCCCCAAGATCCGAACAATTCCGCCCTGGCGTGTACTGCGTCCAGGGCGGAATTTTTTTGTGTTTTGGGTGGGTGGAGATGCGGTCCAGATATGTTGTCCGCGACCCGACACTCCGTCTCGTTTCATTTGCAACGGTGATGATCAGCCGGAGCCTCCCTCCCTTGGTCATCCTCGGGTCGCAGCATGAGCGGAACGAATGCGAAGAACTCGGGGATCCATGCCGGAACACCTATGACGGCTGTCGCGGTGCAGAGCTGCCGAAACTGAAGCTTGCGAAGGTGTGGAAAGATTTCCACATAATTTCCCCTCAACCCGTTGTTTCCATTCACACCGAACACTTTTTCACGCCCAATCTATCCCCCTCTTTCCAGCCTCCTCCATACTTCCCCTCGCAAATCCGCTTCCAACGGGATCCCTGGTGCGCACCGGGTATCAGGGGGAAGCGTCGGCGTCCGGGCTGGTGGTGCTGCGGTAGCACTGCTGGGTGATGAACCCCTAAGCCCGGGTCCTTAGCTACGGCTGGCGGCGCGAATGCCGAGGCGACTGAGCGGGACAAGAGCGCTGGCGGGGCGCAATGGCTGCGCCACGAATTTACACTTAGGAAGGCAAGGCCTTTGCGCCCCGCATTCCCACCCTCGTAGAGGGAGTTCTTTGACAATGGCCAGACGGTGAAAACCGGGCGTGGCGATGATGAAGTGCGCCTCTCCTTCTCCCCTTGTGGGAGAAGGTGGCCGACCCGAAGGGGAGGTCTGATGAGGGGTGTTGGACGGAGCGCGACGAGGGACGGGTAGCTATGCCTGCTACGGCTGTTCGGAACAGACGGCACTCCGTCCAGCACTCCTCATCCGTCTTGGCGCTGCGCGCCAATCCACCTTCTCCCACAAGGGGAGAAGGAGTGGCACCGCTTAGCTCCCGATATGCTTCTCGCCACGCTTCTCCGCCAGAGCCACTTGGCGCTGGCGCTCGGCGTAGCGGGCGCGGTCCTCGTCGGTGCGGGCCTCATAACAATGCGGGCAGGACACGCCATCGCTGAACTGCGGCGAAAGCTTCTCTTCCGGCGTGATCGGATGGCGGCAGGCGCGGCAGAGGCAGATATCGCCCGGCTCGAGACCATGCGAAACGGAAACGCGCTCGTCGAAGACGAAGCACTCGCCCTGCCAGAGGCTTTCCTCAGCCGGCACGTCCTCGAGATATTTCAGGATGCCGCCCTTGAGATGAAAGACGTTATCGATGCCGAGCGATTTTACATAGGCGGTCGCCTTCTCGCAGCGAATGCCGCCGGTGCAGAACATCGCCACCTTGCGGCCCTCGAGCTCGTCGCGATGTTGCGCGACCCAGTCGGGAAACTCGCGAAAGCTCTTGGTCTTCGGGTCGACTGCGCCCTGGAACGTGCCGATCGAGACCTCATAGTCGTTGCGCGTATCGATGACCAAGGTGCCGGGATCGGAAATCAGCGCGTTCCAGTCCTGCGGCGCGACATAGGCCCCTGCCCCTTCCAGCGGGTCGATGCCCTCGACGCCCATCGTCACGATCTCGCGTTTCAGCCGCACTTTCATGCGGTGGAACGGCATTTCGGCGGAGTGGCTGTATTTGAGCTCAAGCCCGGCAAGCTCGGGAATGGCTTCGAGCCAGGCGACGAGCTCGGCGATCGCCGCCTCGGTTCCGGCCACCGTGCCGTTGATGCCTTCGCGCGCAAGCAGCAGCGTACCCTTGATGCCACGAGTGCAGCAGAAGGCAGCCAACGGTGCTTGCAGCGCGGCAAACGCTTCGAACCGGCAGAACCGGTAGAGCGCGGCAACGCGGAAGGCTTGGCGGGATGTGGATGAATTCATGGTCACCGCCAGTAGCTTTTGAGCGTTTTTGTTTCAAGCCCGGTGAAAAATACCTATGTTTTCATAATCTTGCACCAGCGGCGCGCCGGCGGGCATATCGTAAAACGCGCAAGTTTATCCCCGCCTGCGAAAACGCGGCGAGAATTGGCGGGCAAAACAAGGAGTGCCGCCGCAAATGTTCAGCAAGGAAACCATCCGCGAAATTTCCGCCGTCGCAAATACCCTCGACATCGAACCCGCCGCATTGCTGGCCATTGCCGAGGTGGAAAGCGCCGGCAAGGCCTACGCTCTGGTGAAAGGGCGCAAGGAGCCGATGATCCGTTTCGAGGGCCACTATTTCGACCGGCGCCTGTCGCCTGACAATCGCGCGAAAGCACGCGCGCAAAAGCTTTCGTCGCCGGCCGCAGGCGGCGTTCCGAACCCGAAGACGCAGGAGGCCCGCTGGCGCCTGCTGGAACGCGCGGCAGCCATTGACCGCAAGGCGGCATATGAGTCCGTATCCTGGGGCCTCGGCCAGGTCATGGGCACCCATTGGGCATGGCTGGGCTTTGCCAATGTCGAGGCACTGGTGAGGCAGGCGCGCTCCGGCGTTGCCGGCCAGACGAGACTGATGGAGCGCTATATCGAAAAGAGCGGTCTCGTTCCGGCTATCCGCCGGCACGACTGGGATGCTTTCGCGCGCGGCTACAACGGGCCGGATTACAAGCGCCACGCCTACCACACGAGGATCGCAGCTGCCTACAAGCGCTACAGGGCGAGCGAGACGGACACCGGCACAGCAGCTTCGCCATCTGGCGGCTCACCTGCCCGCAGCGAAATCTCGCCGACGGTCGCGCTTCCCGGTGCGGCGCCTGCCAAAACGGCACAGGCTGGCGGCTGGCGCGCAATGCTGAGGAAACTGGCGAACTTCCTCTGGAGGGGGTAACAACAATCCGTGCTCACGTGGACTTGCCGGTCGGCGTCTGCTAAATCGATTGAAATTCATGGAGCATCGGACCGAAAAGTGGGTGCCGGTTTTCGGAATATTCCGATGCTCATTCAAACTACTAGATCGTCCTTTATGCGTCCGAATGGACGCCCGGCGATCTAGCCTGCCAAGAGAAAGCATGATGTCCAGCAAGACCGAAAAGCTCCTTTCCCTCCTCGACGGCCAGCCGGTCATCCCTGTTTTGAAGATCGACAATGTCGCAGATGCCGTGCCGCTGGCGCGCGCTCTGGCCCGTGGCGGCCTGCGCGCCATCGAGATCACGCTGAGGACGCCCGATGCGCTGGAGGCTATCCGCCGGGCAGCAGGCGAAGTCGAGGAAGCGATCGTCGGCTCCGGCACCATTCTCGACGCCAGGCAGTTCGAGCAGGCCGAGAAAGCGGGCTCGAAATTCATCGTCAGCCCCGGCGTCACGCGCGAGCTTCTTGCAGCCGCGGGCAACAGCGAAGTTCCGCTGCTGCCGGGTGCGATCACACCGGGCGAGATCATGGCCGCGCGCGAGGCCGGGCTGGATTTTCTAAAGTTCTTCCCGGCCGAACAGGCGGGCGGCGCATCCTTCCTCAAGGCGCTCGCCTCGCCCTTCGCCGGCATCAAATTCTGCCCGACCGGCGGCGTCTCCGCCAAGAACGCACGCGACTACCTGTCCCTGCCCAATGTGAACTGCGTCGGCGGCTCCTGGGTCGCGCCCGACGATCTCGTCAAGGCCGGCGATTGGGCCGCCATCGAGGCGCTCGCCCGTGAAGCCTCCGGCCTGCGCAAGAGCTAAGCGCACAAGCCACAGGCGCTCCTCCGTCGCAGCACAGATGACGCTGCCGATACCGAACCCACAAACAAAAAGCGCCGGGCAAAACCCGGCGCTTTGTTTTTCGAGTTCGGCGTTGCCGTCAGTGGGTCTGGAAGCGCGCCACCGTCAGGAACTTGACCGCCTTGCCGGAGAAGCGGTTGGCGTCGGCCAGCTGGTTCTCGGCCTGGAAACCGGCGGTGTAGACTTCACGCGGCGCGGTCCGCACGATGTTGTAGGCGAAGGAAGGTGCGCGCGTTCCGGCCGAAGCCTTGGTCACATAGTCGTTGTGCAGCACCCAGCGCGCGGCCTGCGGCTGGGCCGCGACCACGACCGGCTTGCGATCAGGCTTCGAATCCTGGGCGCTGGCGCGTGCCGCCTTGCGTGTCGTCTTGGCACCGGTATCGACCGCTGCGGCTGCCGAGGCGGTGGGGCGTTCGGTGACCGTTTCGCGCAAGGCCGCGGCATTGTTGAGTGCTGCGACGCGCGCATGGCTGGCCTTGAGCTCCGCATCGACGGCAGCGGCGTTGGCGGCTGCATCGGCATTGGCAGGCTCGGGCAGTGTCGGCCGCGCTTCGGGCAGCGCTGCCACGATCATATCGCGATCGGCCGTTTCCGGGCGATTTCCCGGCAGCGGCACGGGCGAAGCGTCGGCCATCGTCCGGTTCTTGCCCTCGGGCTCGGCCAGTGCCAGCAGGATCGCTTGCTGCTGGGCGGGCGTCGCCAGTTCGGACGGCGGCGTGTAGTCGGGACGGCGCGTCGGCAACGGAATGTTGAGCGCAACCTCCTGCTCCGGAGCAGCCGGCGCCTCAGGCAATGGCGCACTCGCCATGCCGAACGGAACCTGTTCCGGTGCCTGGGCAGCGGCAACTGCCGGAGCAACCTCGGCTTGCGGGCGCGGCGCCAATGCCGGCAGCGGCACGTTGCGCGCCGGCAGGGCAGCTATGATGGTCTCGGGCGTCTGTTCCACCGGCTTCGGCGTATCCGCCACCGGAATATCGGCGCGCTGGGCCTCGTCCGGAGACAATATCTGGATGCCGGGCAAAGGTGCTGCCTTAACCGCTGGGGCCTGTGCTGCCGGAGCCTGCCTGACGGCGGCCTTCGGAGCGGGTGCGGCAGAAGCTACGACCGGGCTGCTGTCTTCGTCGTCGTCGGCTCCACCGCCGCCGCCGAAGAAGGCTGCAAGAAGCCCGCCGGAGCGCTTGCTGCTGCTGCTGTTGTTGCTGGCCAGGGCGATAGCCAGATCGCCCCTGCCCTTGCGGGCCTCATAGGCAGCGACCGCCTGCTCGAAGCCCGGCAACGGTTTGCCGTCGCTCGGCACATGCAGTGTCTTGCCGTTCGGGAAGACTGCGACCAGTTCCTTGCGGCTCATGCGCGGCCAATGGCGCACATTGCCGACATCGAAATGGACGAAGGGCGAGCCGGACGTCGGATAGTAGCCGACACCACCGGCCTGCATCTTCAGGCCGATCTCGCGCAGCGTCTTGAGCCGCACATCGGGGAGATAAAAATCCATCGCCTTGCCGAGCATGTGCTGGCTCTTGTTGGCGACACCCTTGCTGCGGCCGCGCAGCATGGAATTGGTGGCCGGCGAACGATAGGCCGAAACGACGTGGATGTAGTCGCGCGATCCGGAGGCCTTGTAAGCCTCCCAGACCAGGTCGAGAAGCCGCGGGTCCATCTTGGTCGGTTCGTTGCGGCGCCAATCGCGCAGGAACCGGTTGATCTGCTGCAGGCCGGACTGATCGTAGCGGCCATTCCGCTTGAACGTGATCTCTGCCTTCTCCTTGGTATGGATGAAGTAGAGCTTCAGCGTCCGTGTCTCGGCACTTGCCGCGGATGCTGCCAGAGTGAGGAAACCGAAGGCGACCATCAATACCGCCAGCAAACCTTGCCAGCCGGTCGTTTTGAAGAATCGCCGGGTTGTGAATCGCTCGATGCTAATCAAATCAAAAGGCCTTACAGACTGCCGTTTGTCCCCGGATTTGAATTTCCGGACGTGGAAAGTTACGTCCGAATATCGATCCTAATGGTTAATCACTGCTTATTGAAGTCGAAATGCGGTGACACCGTGGCATTATCCCGGCAAAAATTAAGCGCGGGAGTTCTTGGTAAACCGGGGGTTTATCGTCTGGGCCTTGCGTGGCGCTGGTTAAGAATTGGGTCAGGACACCAGGCGCTCGGCCCGACCAGTTTCCGGGTCGATACCATATTCTTTGAGCTTCCTGTACAAGGTCGAGCGTCCGATGCCAAGCCGGCGGGCAACCTCGCTCATCTGGCCGTTGTAGTGATCGATGGCCAGCTTGATCATCTCCAGTTCGACCTCCGCAAGCGACCGGACATTGCCTCGGTCGTCGAGAGCTTTCAGGATGCCGAAATGCGTCTCAGGTGCGATTGCCGGCGGCGCGATGTGCATGCGCTCGACGTCGGATCGCGCCAGCGCAGGTTCAGCATCATCGCTGAGCGCCTCGTCGGAGGCTACATCCTCAAGCCTGATGACCCCTTCGACCTGCGCCCTGATCTGCGGAAATTCTTCCTCGGTCAGCACGTCACCTTCGCACAGCACGGACGCCCGAAATACCGCATTTTCCAATTGGCGGATGTTGCCGGGCCAGTCATAGGCCTGAAGCATCGACAAGGCCCGCGACGAGATATCCACGACACGGCCGCGCCCATCCGACGGCGGCACTTTCGCCATGAAATGCCGAACGAGATGCGGAATATCGTCTCGGCGCTCGCGCAGCGGCGGCACGTAGATGGGATAGACATTCAGCCGGTAGAAAAGGTCTTCGCGGAACTTTCCGTCCTTGACCTGCTGCAGAAGATTGCGGTGCGTCGCCGAAATCAGTCGGATATCGACCTTGACGGTCGCCCGCCCGCCGACTGGATCGACTTCACCATCCTGCACTGCGCGCAGCAGCTTGACCTGCACGTCGAGCGGCAGGTCACCGATCTCGTCGAGAAACAGCGTGCCCGTATGAGCTTCTACAAACTTGCCCGTATGCTTCTCGGTCGCGCCGGTGAAGGAGCCCTTCTCGTGGCCGAAGAGAATGCTCTCGACCAGATTGTCAGGGATCGCGCCGCAATTGACGGTGACAAACGGCTTCGACCGGCGCGCGCTCGAACCCTGTATGGCGCGGGCGACGAGTTCCTTGCCGACGCCCGATTCGCCCTCGATCAGGATAGGAATGCTGGAAGCGGCAGCCTTCTGCCCGAGCCGGATCACCCGCTCCATCGCCTGGCTTCTGGTGATCATGTCCTTGAAGGTCAGCGTGCCGCCACCGCGGATCGAACGCTTCGCCTCGCTGCTCAGCGTCTCGATCTTCAAGGCATTGGTGATCGCCGTCTTCAACCGCTCCGGAGAGGCCGGCTTGACCACGAAATCGAACGCGCCGTGACGCATTGCCGAGACAACGGTCTCGATGCCGCCCTGGGCTGTCTGGACGATGACAGGAAGCGTGATGCCACGCTCGCGCATGGCCGTGAGCACGCCGATGCCATCGATGCCGGGCATCGCCAGATCGAGGATGACGACCGAGACGTCACCGCCTTCAAGCAGCCTGAGCGCCGCTTCGCCGCCATCTGCCAGCACGGATTCATAGCCGAACTTCGTGACTGCGGCTTCCAGAAGGCGCCGTTGCACGGGATCGTCGTCGACTATGAGAACGCAAGCTGCCATGAATAATTCGGAGAATCGCACTAGAGATTGATTGCTGTCTGGATCAGACTGGCACAGGGTTCTAAATAAGGTTTCAAAAAAGCCGGTGAACGAAAGCTTTAAGAAAAGTCCGGCCTTCTCCTCGTCTGAAATCGGAAGGTAATTCTATGCGCATGGTTTCGGGGCGGAACGCCGCTCCACTGACCTCCGGCCACGCAGCCGGTGATCTTGGCGATCTTCCCGAATGGGATCTGACCGACCTCTATGCGGCCATGGATGCGCCGGAACTGAAACGCGACCTCGAAAAGGCGGCGAAAGACGCAATCGCCTTCGAGACCCGTTGGAAGGGAACGCTGGCGATTGAAGCCCAGAAGGGCGCCAGCGGCCGGCTCGGCGAAGCGCTCCGCACCTACGAGGCGATCGAGGAACTGATCGGCCGCATCGCCTCCTATGCAGGGCTGATCTATGCCGGAAACACTGCCGATCCGCAGCGCGCCAAGCTCTATGGCGACATCCAGGAGAAGATGACGGACGCCAGCGCTCATCTGCTGTTTTTCGCGCTGGAGCTTAATCTGGTCGAGGATGAGCATGTTCTTGCCGCACTCGATGCCGACCCGGCTTTCGGCCACTACCGACCTTGGGTGCTCGACCTGAGAAAAGACAAGCCCTTCCAGCTGGAAGACCGGATCGAGCAGCTTTTCCACGAGAAGTCGATCACCGGGCGCGGCGCCTGGAACCGTCTGTTCGATGAAACGATGACCGATCTGCGCTTCGACATCGACGGCGAAGAGCTGACGCTGGAGCCAACCCTGAACCGGCTTCAGGATGTCGATGGCGAGGTGCGGCGCAAGGCGTCGGAAGCCTTGGCCGCAACCTTCAAGGAAAACCTGCGCACCTTCACGCTGATCACCAACACGCTTGCCAAGGACAAGGAAATCTCGGACCGCTGGCGCGGCTTCGAGGACATTGCAGATAGCCGCCACCTCGCCAACCGCGTCGAGCGCAGCGTCGTGGATGCGCTGGCTTCCGCCGTTCGCGACGCCTATCCGCGCCTGTCGCACCGCTATTATGCGATGAAGGCGCGCTGGCTCGGCATGGACGTGATGAACCACTGGGACCGCAACGCGCCGCTGCCCGAGACACCGCAGGCGACAATCGGATGGGACGAAGCGAAAGACACGGTACTGTCGGCCTACCAGCGGTTTTCGCCGGATATGGCGCAGATCGCGCGCACCTTCTTCGACCGCCGCTGGATCGACGCGCCGGTGCGGCCGGGCAAGGCGCCGGGCGCCTTCGCGCATCCGACAGTGCCGTCGGCTCACCCTTATGTTCTGCTCAACTATATGGGCAAGCCGCGCGACGTGATGACGCTGGCCCACGAGCTCGGCCACGGCGTGCATCAGGTGCTTGCCGGCGCGCAGGGCGCGCTGATGGCCTCAACGCCGCTAACGCTTGCCGAGACTGCCTCGGTTTTCGGCGAGATGCTGACCTTCCGCTCACTGCTCGACAAGACCACCGAGCGGCGCGAGCGCAAGGCCATGCTCGCCCAGAAGGTCGAGGACATGATCAACACGGTCGTGCGCCAGATCGCCTTCTACGAGTTCGAGCGCAAGGTGCACACCGAACGCCGCAACGGCGAACTGACGTCCGACAAGCTGGGTCAGTTCTGGCTGGAAGTGCAGGCCGAAAGCCTGGGACCGGCGATCAGGCTGCGCGAAGGCTACGAAACCTTCTGGACCTATATCCCGCACTTCATCCATTCGCCCTTCTACGTCTATGCCTATGCCTTCGGCGACTGCCTGGTGAATTCGCTCTACGCGGTCTACCAGAACGCCGAACGGGGATTTCAGGAGAAGTATTTCGACATGCTGCGCGCCGGCGGCACCAAGCACCACTCCGAGCTGCTGAGACCGTTCGGCCTCGACGCCTCCGACCCGGCCTTCTGGCAGATCGGCCTTGCCGTCATCGGCGACCTGATCGACGAGCTGGAAACGCTCGATTGAGCCGGGCAGATTTGGAATTCACCGGTTAAGCACGATGCCAGCATCCCCGTTCGTCCTGTTCCGCGACGATCCAGCCGGCCACGAACTCCTGTTCGACCGGCCGCACAAGATTATTGTCGCCGACACGCCGGAGAGCTTCTTCCCGGCACTTGAGGCAGCACAGGCGGCCCATGATGCCGGCAAATGGCTTGCCGGCTATTTTTCCTACGAGGCCGGCTATCTGCTGGAGCCCAAGCTGCGGCCGATCCTGCCCGAGGGACGCCGCGCGCCGCTGATCTGCCTTGGCGTCTTCGACGGTCCATCGGAAAGCGATCTGCCCGGCTTTCGTCAGCCGGTGACCAACGGCCCGATCTTCGATGCCCGCGCGACCTGGTCGTTCGAGGACTACGAGAAGCGTTTTTCGCGGCTGCACCAGCATCTTCGGCAGGGCGACTGCTATCAGGGCAACCTGACTTTCCCGATCCACGCCTCATGGTCGGGCGACCCGCTTGCCGCCTTCAACGCACTGACCGAGCGCCAGCCGGTGAAATATGGCGCGCTGGTTTCGCTTGGCGATCCGATCATTCTGTCGCGCTCGCCGGAGCTTTTCTTCCAGATCGATAGCGAAGGCTGGATCGAGACGCATCCCATGAAGGGGACGGCGCCCCGCGGTGCGACCCCGGAAGAGGACGAGGCGCAGCGCCACTTCCTGCGCAACGACCCGAAGAACCAGGCGGAAAACCGCATGATCGTCGATCTGCTGCGCAACGACATCTCGCTGATCAGCGAAGTCGGCACGCTCGACGTGCCGGAGCTTTTCAAGATCGAGACCTACCCGACGCTGCACACCATGGTCAGCCGGGTGCGCGCAAAGCTCCTGCCCGACCTGTCGATCGCGCGGATATTTGCCGCCCTCTTCCCATGCGGCTCGATCACCGGTGCGCCCAAAATCAGGGCGATGGAAATCCTGCACGATCTGGAAGGCACGGCCCGCGACGCCTATTGCGGCGCCATCGGCTGGATCGCGCCCGGCGGCACGATGCGCTTTTCCGTCTCCATCCGCACCATCTCGCTCTATCCCGAGGGCGAGGCCGTCTACAATGTCGGCGGCGGCATCGTCTTCGATTCGACGGCTGAAGAGGAATATGAGGAATGTCTTCTGAAGGCCCGCTTCGCGACGGGAACCCGCCCGACTTCGAACTGATCGAGACACTGCGCTGGGAGCCGGCGCAAGGTTTCGTCCGGCTTGAGCGGCATCTGGCGCGGCTTGAAGCGTCGGCGCGTAATCTCGGTTTCAAGTTTGAACAGGCTGTGGTGGAGCGCGAACTCTCGAACAACGCAAGTGGAAGCGCACCGCTCCGCATTCGCCTGACGATCGACCCGGCAGGCAAAGCCAAAGTCACCACACAGCCTTTCGCGCCGCTCCCGGCCGACACCATCTGGAAGGTTGCCATCGCCAAAGCGCGGCTGGCTTCAAACGATCAGCTGTTGCGCCACAAGACGACGAAACGCGCGGCCTATGAGGCAGCGAGATCGGAATTTCCGGCAGATGCGGCCAACGAAGTCATCCTGCTGAACGAGCGAGACGAGGCCTGCGAGGGAACCATCACCACGCTGTTCGTCGATACCGGCGACGGTGTGCTGCGGACGCCGGCGCTCCGTTGCGGCTTGCTGGCCGGTGTTCTGCGCGCCGAATTGCTGGAAACTGGAAAGGCCATCGAAGCCGTTCTCACAACTGACGATCTATACAAGGCAAAAACCCTCTTCGTCGGCAATTCGCTACGGGGCCTCATCCGGGCACGGCTGGCCTAGCAGAGCTTTCTTGTGCCCAGCTTCAGGAACGGCATAGTGCCGCTGAACGACGATCCGGACGATGCCTTGAACGAAACGCTCACCCACACGCCCTATGACGGCTCCTCGCAGCCCTTCACGATCGGCCTGAAGCCGCTCGACCCGCATGAATGGATCGAGATCGATGGCGATCTCGAAAACTATCTGGCCGAGAAGGATCGGCTTTACGGGGCGCTGCTCGAAAAAGTCTTCGTCGCGGAAGCCGATACCGGCGAAGCGCAGCGCGAAATCCTCGATGCTCTCGTGGCATATTTGCCGGAGCGTTTTCCAGAGACCTATCGGCGTATCGGCGACGCCATCGAGATACCCGCGCTTGGACGGCGCATCGCGTTGAACGCGGCGGAAACACCTCCGCTGCGCACCGCGTCACTGCTCGTTCCCGAAGACCTCATCCTGATGCGCAAGGGCGACAACGGCTGGCGGCTCGCCGCAGGATCGCTATGCTTTCCCTCGTCATGGTCGCTCACGGAAAAATTCGGCAAGCCGCTGCATGATATCCACGAGCCGGTGCCCGGCTTCGGACCGGGCACACGGCCCGCCGAACTGATCGAGCGCATGTTCGACAGGCTGCAGGGGCAGGCCGTCGAGCGCTTCAACTGGTCGCTGCAGGCCGGCGACGCGCTCTATCATCCCATCTCGCAACGGCAGCGCATCGACCGCGCCACCATGCAGCCTTCGAAGTTTTCCGAGGACGAGATCGCCGCGCAGGCTTTCATCCGCGTCGAACGCCAGACGTTGCGCAAACTGCCGAAATCGCAGGATATTCTCTTCACCATCCGCATCTACCTGAACCCGCTTTCGATGCTGGGCAAACATCCTGAGAGAGCAACGCTTGCCGCATCATTCGCCGGCCAGTTGGCCGGTCTCGACCAGGCCCAGCTCGACTACAAGGGGCTGAGCGCCGACCGCGATCGGCTGGTCGCGGTGTTGAGCCAGATGGCCGGCGCCTCCTAACCCTGTTGGCGGAATCTTCTTTATTGTGACGCCGATCTGTGATCTGGCACTCTGGCGACCGTCCGAAATACCTTCCGGAGGCGCGAAACAAGGAGCGTTTTGAAGAATGGCGAAAGAAAAATGGCCCGTTTACGGTGAGATCACAGGCCCGGTGGTGATGATCGGATTTGGCTCGATCGGCCGCGGAACGCTCCCTCTCATCGAGCGCCATTTCAAATTCGACAAGTCGCGCATGACGGTCATCGACCCGCGCGACACCGACCGCAAGCTGCTCGATGAGCGCGGCATCACCTTCCTGCACGAAGCTGTGACCAAGGAGAACTACAAGGACCTCCTGACCCCGCTGCTGACCGAGGGCGAAGGCCGCGGCTTCTGCATCAATCTCTCCGTCGACACCTCGTCGGTCGAGCTCATGCGTCTCTGCCGCAAGCTCGGCGTTCTCTACATCGACACGGTCATCGAGCCGTGGCTCGGCTTCTATTTCGACGACAAGGCCGACAACGCCTCGCGCACCAACTACGCCCTGCGTGAATCGCTGCTGGCCGAAAAGCGCAAGCATCCGGGTGGCCCGACCGCCGTTTCCACCTGTGGCGCCAATCCGGGCATGGTCTCGTGGTTCGTCAAACAGGCGCTGGTCAACCTCGCCACCGATCTTGGCCTCGAATTCGCCACGCCGGCGCAGGACGACCGCGACGGTTGGGCCCGGCTGATGAAGAAGACCGGCGTCAAGGGCGTTCACATCGCCGAGCGCGATACCCAGCGGGCAAAGACTCCCAAGCCGTTCAATACTTTCTGGAATACATGGTCCGTGGAAGGCTTCATTTCCGAGGGCCTCCAGCCGGCAGAACTCGGCTGGGGCACCCACGAAAAATGGACGCCTAAAAATGCCAGGAAGCATAAGAAGGGCTCAAAGGCGGGGATCTTCCTGGAGCAGCCCGGCGCCAACACCCGCGTGCGCACCTGGTGCCCGACCCCGGGCCCCCAATATGGCCTGCTGGTGACGCACAACGAAGCCATTTCGATCAGCGACTTCTTCACCGTGCACGACAAGAAGGGTAAGGTCTCCTATCGCCCGACCTGCCACTACGCCTATCATCCCTGCAACGACGCCCTGCTTTCGCTGGACGAGATGTTCGGCGCCGCCGGCAAGGCGCAGCCGGTGCAGCATGTTCTGGACGAGAACGAGCTGGTCGACGGCTCGGACGAGCTCGGCGTACTGCTCTACGGTCACGACAAGAACGCCTACTGGTTCGGCTCGCAGCTGACTCTGGAGCAGGCACGCAAGCTCGCGCCCTACCAGAACGCGACCGGCCTGCAGGTGAGCTCTTCCGTACTGGCCGGCATGGTCTGGGCGCTCGAAAACCCCGAAGCCGGCATCGTCGAAGCCGACGAGATGGACTTCGCACGTTGCCTTGAAGTGCAGTCGCCCTATCTGGGCCCGGTGAAGGGCTACTACACCGACTGGACGCCTCTAGAGGGCCGTCCAGGCCTGTTTGCCGAAGACATCGACACCAAGGACCCGTGGCAGTTCCGTAACATACTGGTACGTTAACTCTCATTCATAAGTCTCTGGTACCCCCAAGCCCTTGCAATCGCCCGGAAATCGGGTGATTGCTTGATTGCGGACCGAGGAAGGAATTTTATCATGACGATTGCGCGCAAACTGTTTTCGGCGGCAGCCATTGCCGCAACTGCCGCCATTCTGGCCGGCTGCGTCAGCTCCGGGCCGGGTGGCGGGCCTCTCGCCGCGACTCCCCAGGGCGTCGAAGGCGAATGGATGAGCACGGATGGCGTTGCCGTCTCGCGCTTTGCCGGTGGCGTATTCCAGACCAACGCGCTCGATACGGGCAACAAGCTGGCTGAAGGCAGCTATCGCATGGCTGATAACCGCAATGTGGAAATCACCATGCGCTCGCTGATCCGCCAGACCACCAGCAACGTCAATTGCTCGATGGTCGCTGCAAACCAGCTCAATTGCACCAGCTCCGGCGGCCAGCAGTTCGTGCTGACACGGCGGCCGGCGGTCGGCTGAACCAGCGTTTCTGAGGACGGGTTTTGATCGCGGTCATCGGCATAGTGCTGCTGGCCGCGATTGTTTTCGTGCCGCAGTTCTGGGTGCGGTCGATCATCGCCCATCACGGCAAGGACCGGCCCGATTTTCCCGGCACAGGCGGTGAGCTTGCCCGTCACCTGCTCGATGAGTTCGACCTCGGTCACGTCAAGGTGGAGACGACCGAACTCGGCGATCATTATGATTCCGAGGCGAAGGCCGTCAGGCTGCTGCCTGCGCACCACGACGGACGGTCTGTTTCCGCGGTCGCAATCGCAGCACACGAAGTTTCTCACGCCTTGCAGGACGGTCGCGGCGAGAAGATGCTGGCGCTGCGCCACAGGCTGGCCGTTCTGGCGATAACCACCGACAAGATTGCTTCGGTCATCCTGATCGGCGCGCCCATTCTTGCAGCAGTGTTCCGCACCCCGGCGGCTTTCCTGGCCTGTCTCGGGCTTGGCGTCGGCATGCTGGCGATCCGCGCTGTCGTGCATCTTGTCACGCTGCCGGTCGAATTCGATGCGAGCTTCGGAAAGGCTCTGCCCATTCTGCAGCGCGGACGCTATCTCAGCGATAAAGATATGCCCGCAGCGCGCCACGTCCTGCGCGCCGCAGCCTTCACCTATCTTGCCGGTGCGCTGATATCGCTGTTCAACCTTGCGCGTTGGATCAGAGTCTTGCGATAGTCCCGCCGCAACGCGGAGGGAGAACGCGATGACTGCTTTTTTCGATACGGCCGAAACCCAGGCCCCGGCCCATCGCGAAAAGGCATTGTTCGAGGCGCTGCCCCGCTTTCTCAAGACTGCCGTGAAAGCCGCACCCGGCCTTGCCCGATGGTTGGACGGGGTCGACCTTTCGGCCATCACCAGCAGGCAGGCGATGACTGCCTTGCCGGTTCTGAGAAAAGCCGAGCTGATGGAATTTCAAATGGCCGAGCCACCTTTCGGTGGCTTTGCCGATCCCGCCGCACTCGCCGGCAGCCGCGTTTTCCTGTCACCGGGTCCACTATGGGAGCCGCAGGGCCTGAAGGTCGATCAAGGCGCTGCGGCGCGTGCCTTCTTCGCCGCCGGCATTCGTCCTGGCGATATCGTCCATAATGCCTTCGCCTATCACATGACGCCCGGCGGCTTCATCCTCGACGAGGGCGCCCGCGCGCTCGGCTGCACGGTTTTTCCAGCAGGAACCGGCAACACTGACATGCAGGTGGAGGCAGCCGCCAGCCTGAAGCCAACAGTCTATTGCGGCACCCCGGATTTCCTGAAGGTCATGCTCGATAGGGCAGCCGAGGCCGGAAAGGATCTTTCGTGCTTCCGGCGTGGACTGGTGTCGGGCGGAGCGCTTTTTCCCTCGCTGCGAGCGGAATATCGCGAGCGCGGGATAGACGTTCTACAATGCTACGCCACAGCCGAATTCGGCGTCATCGCCTATGAAAGTGCTGCGGAAGATGGAACGCCTCTCCCCGGCATGATCGTCAACGAGCATGTCATCATCGAGATCGTGCGCCCTGGCACCGGCGACCCTCTACCCGACGGTGAGGTCGGTGAGGTCGTGGTGACCGGCTTCAATCCCGCCTACCCGCTGGTTCGTCTTGGCACTGGCGATCTCTCCACGATCCTGCCGGGCGCTTCGCCATGTGGCCGAACCAATGCCCGGATCAAGGGGTGGATGGGCCGCGCCGACCAGCGCACCAAGATCAAGGGCATGTTCGTCGACCCCAAGCAGGTCGCAGACATCGTCAGGCGTCATCCCGAGATTGCCAAAGCGCGTCTGGTCGTCGGGCGTGACGGCGAGCGCGACACGATGGTGCTGCATGTCGAGCCGGCAAATGGCCGGACAGCGGAGAAGAATGCGCTCGAAGCCTCGCTTCGCGACGTGACCAAGCTTGGCGGCGACGTGCAGATCGCCATGCCGGGCTCCCTGCCGAACGACGGCAAGATAATTGCTGACGAACGCGACTACGCGAAATAATCGGCAGACCGTCGACTAGGGCTGGATTCCTCTTGCATCCGCCAAACCGCAATGTGAACATGCCCGCGAGCCGTGTAAAAAAACGGTCAAGGACTGGCGTTAAACGCCTCCGGACAGGATCACTCGGGAGACACCAAATGAAGAAGCTCGTCGCTGCCGCAGCGCTCTCCGCATCGGCATTCGCCCTCTCGACCGGGGCATCCTTTGCCGACTACACACTGAATATCCTGCATTTCAACGATTGGCACAGCCGTATCGAAGGCAACAACAAATACGAGTCGACCTGCTCGGCAGAGGAAGAGACCAAGGGCGAATGCATAGGCGGCGCGGGGCGGCTCATCACGGCCATCGCCCAGGAGCGCAAGAAGCTGGACGGCCAGAACGTCCTGCTGCTCAATGCCGGCGACAGCTTCCAGGGCTCACTGTTCTACATCACCTACAAGGGTGCGGCGGAAGAAGAATTCCTCAACCAGATGAAGCTGGACGCCGTTACCCTCGGCAACCATGAATTCGACGACGGCGAGAGCGCGCTTGTACCTTTTCTCGACAAGGCTCAGTTTCCGGTAATCAGCGCCAATGTCGTGCCGAACGACAAATCCGGCGCTGCCGGCAAGTTTAAGCCGTCGATGGTCGTCGAAGTCGGCGGCCAGAAGATCGGCCTCATCGGCGGCATCACCAACGATACGCCGGATCTGGCTTCGCCCGGCCCGAACATTGCCATCGAGGACGACGTCAAGGCGATCACTGCCGAGGTCGAGAAACTGAAGGCTGAGGGCGTCAACAAGATCATCGCCATCACCCATATCGGCTACAAGCGCGAGCGCGATGTCATCGCCAAGATTCCGGGCATCGACGTCGTTGTCGGCGGCCACAGCCACTCGCTGCTGTCCAATACCGACCCCAAGGCCGAAGGCCCTTATCCGACGATGGTCGACAATCCGGACGGCCACAAGGTGGCGGTGGTGCAGGCGGCTTCCTATTCGAAATATCTTGGCGAGTTCAAGGTGGTGTTCGATGACGACGGCAACATCAAGGAAGCCAATGGCGACCCGATCTTCCTCGACAAATCGATCACGCCCGACCCGGCAGTGCTTGCCCGCATCAAGGAACTCGGCGCTCCGATCGAGGAGTTGAAAGCCAAGGAGGTGGGCGAGACGGCAGCTGCTATCGACGGAAGCCGCGAAACCTGCCGCGCCCAGGAATGCGCGATGGGCAATCTCGTCTCGGATGCGGTGCTGGACAGGGTCAAAGGCCAGGGCGTCGAGATCGTCATAACCAATGGCGGCGGCCTGCGTGCCTCGATCGACGGCGGCAAGGTCACGATGGGCGAGGTTCTCAACGTATTGCCGTTCCAGAACACCATCGCAACCTTCCAGATTGCCGGCAAGGATCTCAAAGCCGCGCTTGAGAACGGCGTCAGCCAGATCGACGACGGCGCCGGACGCTTCGCGCAGGTAGCAGGGCTGAAATACTCCTTCGACAGGTCGGGTGCCCCCAATGAGGGACGCATCAAGTCGGTCGAGGTCATGGAGAACGGCGCCTGGGCGCCGATCAACCCGGACAAGGAGTACACGGTCGCCACCAACAACTATGTGCGCCAGGGCGGCGACGGCTACAAGGTGTTCGCCGAGAAGGCCAAGAACGCCTATGACTACGGTCCGGGACTGGAACAGGTGGTTGCGGACTATCTCGGCGCCCATCAGCCCTACACGCCGAAGATTGAAGGCCGCATCACCGAAATTGCACAGGCTGCAGCACCGGCCGATGCGACCAAGCCGGCGGAAACCACCACGGCACCGGCTGCTGGTACCACTGCACCGGCAACAGGCGCCGCGCCTGCCGCCAGTGGCGACGTGAAGCTGCCCGACATGCCGGCCGCCTCTGGCGACATCGCCAATCAGGCACCGAAGGTCGAAGGCGGCACGACGGCGCCGGCAGCAGGCACCGCGGCCGCATCTGCAACAACCACTGCGCCCGCAGCCGGAACTGCCACGGCGGCATCACCTGACAGCCACGTCATCGTCGCCGGCGACACCTATTGGGACATTGCCCAGAAGGTCTATGGCGACGGCTTCAAGTGGAAGCGCATCGCTGAGGCCAACTCGAAATACACGCCAAAGCATCTGCCCGTCGGTGCGACACTGGCGATCCCCGCCGCGAACTGATTTCGCGGTACACGTCTTACGAAAGGCCCGCTCGGTTCGCCGGCGGGCCTTTTTTGCATTAGCGGCCCCGAATTGCCTGCGGCCAGACGTTGCATTGAATTCCTGGCATCTGCCGCTAGTTTCCGGCCTGCGCGGGAGAAACACCGAATGAACCAGAAAAACGCGACTACACGAGCCGAGAACACCGCAACGGGCCATGCCCCTGCAGGCCATCCCGCCATCAAGCCGCCGAAGATCGGCGTCATCCTTCTCAACCTCGGCACGCCTGACGGCACCGAGTTCGGGCCGATGTGGCGCTATCTGCGCGAGTTCCTCTCCGACCCGCGTGTCATCGAACTGCCGAAGCCTATCTGGTATCCCATTCTCTACGGGCTGGTGCTGACGACGCGGCCGAAAAAATCAGGCGCGAACTACAAGAAGATATGGAACACCGAACGCAACGAATCGCCCCTGCGCACCTATACGCGCGCACAAAGCGAAAGGCTCTCCGAGGCCCTCACCGATCTGCCTACCGTGGTCGTCGACTGGGCGATGCGCTACGGCAATCCCTCTACCGAAAGCGTCGCCAAGCGCCTCGTCGAGCAAGGCTGCACCCGCATCCTGACCTTCCCGCTTTATCCGCAATATTCGGCGACCACGACCGCCACCGCCAACGACAAGCTGTTTCGCGCGCTGATGAAGATGCGCAACCAGCCGGCGATCCGCAGCGTTCCGGCTTACTATGACGAGCCGGTCTATATCGACGCGCTGGCGAACTCGATCACCCGCCATCTTGCGACGCTGGACTTCGAGCCGGAGGTGATTCTCGCTTCCTATCACGGCATCCCGAAGCCTTACTTCGAGAAGGGCGACCCCTACCACTGCCATTGCGTGAAGACGACGCGGCTGCTGCGCGAACGCCTGGGATGGGATGAGAAGAAGCTCATCAACACCTTTCAGTCGCGTTTCGGCGCGCAGGAATGGCTGCAGCCCTACACCGACAAGACCGTAGAGAGGCTGGCACGTGAAGGCGTAAAGTCGATCGCCGTCGTCAATCCCGGCTTTTCCGTCGACTGCATCGAGACGCTGGAGGAGATCGCGGTCGAGGCTTCGGAAATCTTCCACCATGCCGGCGGCAAGAACTTCGCGCATATCCCCTGCCTCAACGACAGCCCCGACGGCATGGCGGTAATTGAAGCGCTGGTGCGGCGCGAATTGTCCGGCTGGGTGTGACAATGGGAACTCCCCGGTCGGAGCGGCGTTGACGACCGCCCCTTCCGGAGAAAACCTTTCCATGAACCGCAAGCTTGACTTGAGAACCGGCCGCCCCGTCTGGTTCGCCTACCGCTCGCCCGCGGTTCCGACGCAAAAGCTGACCCGAGATGTGAAAACCGATGTCCTGATCGTCGGCATGGGCATCAGCGGGGCAATGATTGCGCAGGCCGTTGCCGCAAGCGGACGTTCCGTCGTCTGCGTTGACCGACGCGGTCCGCTCGAAGGTTCGACATCGGCCACGACAGCGCTTGTCCAATTCGAGGTCGATCAGCCGCTTACGACGCTTGTCTCCAAGATCGGCAAGGCAAAGGCCGAGCAGGCATGGCGGCGATCGAAACTCGCAGTGGCCAACCTTGGCGCACGCATCGAAGAACTTGCCATAAAGTGCAGCCCCTCGCCAAAGCCTTCGCTTTATCTCGCCGGCAATGTGCTTGGCCCGACAGCGCTTCGCGAGGAAGCTCAAGCCAGGCGCGCTGCCGGCATCCACTCAACCTATCTCACCAAGGCCGCACTTCAGAATGCGTTCAGCATCGACCGCGACGGCGCCATTCTAAGCCGTGACAATCTCGCGCTCGATCCGAGAAAACTCGCGGCCGGGCTTTTTCTCAGCGCGCTCGAGGCAAAGGCTCGATACTACGCGCCCGTCGAAATAGCAGGCATGGAGACCTCCCGCGAAAATGTCGTCGCAGCGTCGACGCAGGGCCCGACGATCACGGCGAAACATGTCGTTCTGGCAACGGGTTACGAACTGACCGATATCGTGCCGGCGGTCAGGCACCAGATCATCTCGACATGGGCAATCGCGACGAAACCGCAGAAGAATTCGCTCTGGCGCGATCAGGCCTTCGTCTGGGAAGCGTCTGACCCCTATCTTTACATGCGCGCGACATCTGACGGCCGCGTCATTTGCGGCGGCGAAGACGAGGAGTTTTCTGATGAGGATAGCCGAGACCAGTTGATCGGCGCCAAATCGGCACGGATCGCAACCAAATTGAAGGCCCTGTTCCCGCAGCTGGACACGGAACCGGCATCTTCCTGGGCCGGTTCTTTCGGCACCACGAGCACCGGCCTTCCCTATATTGGAGCCATACCGCAGCACCCACGGATATTTGCCGTGATGGGCTATGGCGGCAACGGCATAACCTACTCGCAGATAGCCTCCGAAATCATCGTCTCGGCGCTTGAAGGCGCAAGCGATACCGACGCATCGCTTTTCGCTTTCGATCATTGATGCGGCGCCTGCCGAAACAATCAACCATCACGCGATTGTAACCGTGAGGAAACACCCTTAAGTGTTTTCGTGAAGGCAGGACCGCATCCACGCGGTCATGCCGCATGCCGAATCTGAGGGAGAGCTGCATGCCGTTCACCGGTCTCGACGTCCTGATCCCGATCCTGGTTATCCTTGTCCTTCTCTTCCTGTTTACGGGAATCAAGACGGTGCCGCAGGGATATAATTACACCGTCGAGCGGTTCGGCCGTTACACCAAGACGCTCTCGCCGGGCCTCAATCTCATCATCCCCTTCATCGATCGCATCGGCGCCAAGATGAACATGATGGAGCAGGTTCTGGATGTGCCGACGCAGGAGATCATCACCCGCGACAACGCCATCGTCGCCGTGGACGGCATCGCCTTCTATCAGGTGCTGAACGCACCCCAGGCCGCCTATCAGGTGTCCGGCCTGCAGAACGCCATCCTCAATCTGACCATGACGAACATTCGTACCGTCATGGGCTCGATGGACCTCGACGAGCTCCTGTCGAACCGCGACGCGATCAACGAACGCCTGCTGCGGGTGGTCGATGAGGCAGCCCACCCATGGGGCATCAAGCTCACCCGCGTCGAAATCAAGGACATCAACCCGCCGGCCAATCTCGTCGAATCGATGGGCCGCCAGATGATGGCCGAGCGCAACAAGCGCGCGCAGATTCTCGCTGCCGAAGGCCTGAAGCAGTCGCAGATCCTGGAAGCCGAGGGCCGCAGGGAAGCCGCCTTCCGCGACGCCGAGGCGCGCGAACGTTCGGCCGAGGCCGAGGCGCGTGCAACACAGGTCGTGTCGGAAGCCATCGCCAAGGGCGACGTGCAGGCAATCAACTATTTCGTGGCGCAGAAATACACCGAAGCGCTGGCCAAGATCGGTTCTTCCAGCAACAACAAGATCGTGCTGATGCCCTTCGAGGCATCGTCGTTGATCGGTTCACTCGGCGGCATTGGCGCGATCGCCCAGGAAGTATTCCGGCCGGAAGGCACGGCGGGCGCCCAGCGCCAGTCATCGCGGCCGCCGGTGACGCGCACACCGGACAAGAACTGATACCGGCGCGGGGCAACGAACATGCTTGAACGCATTTTCTCTGAACTGGGCCCATGGAACTGGATGGTGCTGGGCTTTGCCCTGCTCGCGCTGGAGATCGTCGTTCCCGGCGTCTTCCTGCTGTGGATCGGCATCGCCGCATTAATCGTCGGCGCGATCTCCCTGCTGATCTGGGATGCCGGCATCTGGGTCTGGCAGGCCCAGGTCATCGTCTTTCTGCTTTTGTCGCTGGTTTCAGCCTATCTCGGCAATCGGATCATGTCCGGCCGCAACAGCCAGAGTGACCAGCCATTGCTAAACCGGCGCAGCGAACAGATGATAGGCCGCACGGCGACACTCACGGAACCGATCACCGAAGGCCGTGGCCGCATCCAGCTTGGTGACACCATGTGGCGCGTTTCCGGGCCAGACCTTCCTGTCGGCGCGCGCGTGCGGGTTACGGCCGTGGAAGACTCCGAGCTGGTCGTCGAAGTCGCCTGACATCGGCTGAGGCATCCTCGAGTTCCAGCCGTTTCCCCTGCGTCATCACGCAAATCATGACCGTCACGGTCTTTTTTACCATTTGTAATCAACTTCTGCGTACTTTACGGGTGGTGAAGTAAGACCTTAGGTTGTCCGACTTCACGCGAAAGTTGTCGGACGGGGGTCCCTCTCTATGAGCGTCATTTCGTGCATCGCCACGGAGCATAACCTGTGGCTGGTCATTCTGGCTGCACTGATATGCGTGAGCGGCAGCTGGGTCACCTTTGGACTGTTTCGACGGGCGGGCGAACGGCAGGGCCTGCAGAAGAGCGGCTGGATATTCCTCACGGCCGTGGCTGCCGGCTCTTCGGTCTGGTGCACACATTTCATTGCGATGCTCGCCTATCAGGCGGAAGCCCCGGTCACCTTCGACCCGATGCTGACGATGGCCTCGCTTCTCATTGCGATTGCCGGCTGTGCCTACGGCTTTACGGTCGCTCTGATTCGGACGCAGCGCTTCGCGCCGGAACTGGGCGGCGCAGCCATCGGGCTTGCAGTTTCAGCAATGCATTACACCGGCATGATGGCGTATCGTGTCGACGGCATCGTCGAATGGAACGCCGATTACGTCGTGACGTCGATCGCTATCGCTGCAATCCTTTCAGCGCTGGCGATTGGTCAGGCTGTCCGTCGGTCCTTCCAGATTTCCGCCCATCATCTTTCCCTCGGCCTGTTTGTTCTCGCCGTCGTCGGCCTGCATTTCACCGGAATGACGGCTGTCTCGGTCACACCGATGCTGACCGGAGCCGCCGGCACCGACCCTGACGTGCTTGAGGCGATGGCCATTGCAGTCGCAGGCGTTGGCTTCATCATCGCCGGCACGGGAATCGCGAGCTACCTGATCGACGCGCGCTCCAGCTTGGAAACGTTCCAGCGGCTCCAGCATCTGGCGCATAACGATTCGCTGACCGGCCTGCCGAACCGCGTGAGCTTTGGAAGCTACCTCGAAAACGAGCTGGAACGTGCCCAGGAAGACTCCGTCAAGGTGGCCGTTCTCGGGATTGACCTCGACCGCTTCAAGGAAATCAACGATCTTCGCGGCCACAGCGCGGGCGACCATGCATTGAAAACCATCGCTCGCAGGCTTTCCCGGCTTTTGAAGGACGGCGAATTCATAGCCCGCGTCGGCGGGGACGAGTTCGCGGCGGTCAAACGCTTCAGCGAACCGAACGATCTTCTGGATTTCGTATCGCGGTTGGAAACCACCTTGTTCCGGCCGATTCGCATCGACGATTTCGAGACCTCGACCGGCGCCAGCATCGGGGTCGCGATCTATCCTGAAGACGGCGACAACCAGGGCCGACTGATAAGCAACGCCGACCTTGCAATGTACCGGGCGAAGGCCGAGGTCACGCGGGCGGTATGCTTCTACGAATCGAAGATGGACGAAGCCTCGCGCGCACGCCGGGCGCTGGCCCAGGATTTGCGCCGCGCCATCGAACTCGACCAGCTTGAACCCTATTACCAGGTTCAGACCTCGGTCCTGACGGGCGATGTTCGCGGCTATGAGGTGCTCCTGCGCTGGAACCACCCAGAACTTGGCTCGGTCCCGCCGTCGGAGTTCATCCCGATCGCCGAGGAAAACGGCCTTATTCTCGCGATCGGCGAATGGGTGCTGCGCACGGCATGCCGGCAAGCCGTTTCATGGCACACGCCCTACAAGATCGCGGTAAATCTATCGCCGGTACAGTTCGCCCACGCCGACCTCTCAAAGCTTGTCCATGAGATCCTGATCGAAACCGGCCTCTCGCCGAACAGACTGGAACTCGAGATCACGGAATCCACCATTATCGCCGACAAGACCCGCACGCTTCATATCTTGCGCCAGATCAGGGCGCTCGGCGTGACGATCGCGCTCGACGATTTCGGAACGGGCTATTCATCGCTCGATACCTTGCGATCCTTCCCGTTCGACAAGATCAAGCTGGACCGCTCCTTCATGAGCGAAGTGGAGCAAAGCCCGCAGGCGAAGGCGATCGTACGTGCGGTGCTGACGCTCGGCAAAAGCCTCGATATTCCGGTGCTGGCCGAAGGCGTGGAAACTGACGATCAGCTTTCCATTCTTCGGATTGAACAATGCGACGAGGCACAGGGCTTTTTCCTCGGCCGCCCCAAGCCGTTGAACCAGATATTCCGGCATGGTCCGGCAGGTGCAAACGATGCTGAGGAACCCTCCTCTGGCCGCCTGCCACCGGCGCGAATCGGGCGCCGGCTGACCGCGTAGCGTCGTTTTCTTAAACGACGCCGATCCTGAGAAGGTCGTGGAAATGGACGACGCCGACCGGGCGCTCGTCCTCGACAACCACCAGCGCGCTGATGTTGTTGTCATTGAGCACGGCAATGGCCGCACTTGCCAGCATCTGCGGCTTCACCGTTTTCGGCTTGCGGCTCATGATGTCGTCGACAGCCAACTGGCCAAGATTGCGGTGAAGGTTGCGGGCAAGGTCGCCGTCGGTGACGATGCCGGCAAGTCTGCCCTCGCCGTCGATGACGCAGACACAGCCGAACCGCTTCTTGGACAGCTCGATAATCGCCTCGGACATGCTTGTGCCCGTAGGCACGGAAGGTATCTCGTCGCCTGAATGCATGATCTCGGCGACATGCATCAGATTGGCACCGAGTTGGCCGCCCGGATGAAAAGTACGGAAATGGTCGGCCGTGAAACCTCTCGCCTCGAGAAGCGCCACTGCAAGCGCATCGCCGATAACCAGTTGCAACAGCGTCGACGTCGTCGGTGCAAGCCCATGCGGGCAGGCTTCCGGCGCGCGCGGCAGATTCAGGACAACGGTCGATTCGCGGGCAAGGGCCGAATTCTCGCCTGCAGTCACCGCGATCAGGGGAATGCTGAAGCGCCGGGCGTAGGCAACGATGCCCTTCAATTCGGCGGTCTCGCCTGACCAGGACATGGCAAGTATGGCGTCGTCACGGGCAATCATGCCGAGATCGCCGTGATTGGCTTCGGAGGGATGGACAAAGAACGCCGGCGTTCCGGTCGAGGCCAATGTGGCCGCGATCTTGGAGCCGATATGCCCGCTCTTGCCGACGCCGGTCACGATAACTCGGCCACTGATGCCGGCCAGCAATTCGACGGCTTCGGCGAAAGGTTCCGCCAGGCCATTTTCCAGCGCTTCGGTCAGCGCCTCAACGCCTGCCCGTTCGGTGCTCACCGTCCGCATCGCCGAAGCGATCGACGCCTGCCTGTCCGGCTGTTTCTTCTTGAGAGATCCTGCGTGCATGGCTGATGCGATTAGCGCTTTGGCGTGCCGCTGTCCAATATTATCGACTCCAGCCCCTTCCGGGCAGCGCCTTCCTCAACCCTCCGTTAACCATCCCGATTTACGGTCCGGTAACGCTGATGTCTGCGTGCGATGGCGGTTTGGGGCTTCACAGCAGGTGATTATGTCTTGGGTTCGCCCAGAAAATAGAGGACGCCCGGAAGCGCGGGCGCTGCGGACCTTGCTTCTTACGGCAAGTGCCGCCACCCTTTTGTGCGCGTTCCAGGCTCATGCGCAGGACAGTGGCGGACTGCGCGGAGCGGTTGCCGAGACCGATGTTACCGGCTCCTTGCTGGGCAAAGGTCAGACCGGCAAGGCTCAGGCACAGAATGCCGCAAATCAGGCACCCACAGACCAGAACCCGCCGCCGCAATATGTTCCTGAAAGCACCGGCGCCGTCCCGGATGCCCCCGAAAACGCGGCTTCGCCCGATACCAGCCTGTTCGCTCTGCCGCCGAATGCCGACGACCCTTTTGCCGACGATCCGCCGCCGGCAAGCACGCGTCCCACCTCTGCGGCCAGAAAACGCACCGAAGATGCGCGCAATCGCAACAGTGCAACCACCACGCAGCCGAACGACGAAACAACTGCCAGCGGACAACCGGTCGAGGGCGTCGATGATGAAACGACCACCGGCACTGTGCGCACGCCGACCATCGATTCGGAACAAGTCCTCAAGCTCGACGAGGGCGCAGAGCGTGCCGAAGCGATCGAGGGCCTGAAGCGGCCCCGCGAGGACAATCCTTTTGCCGCCACCGGCATCCGCGCAGGTTCCTTCGTGCTTCGCCCGTCCCTGGAGCAGGGCATAACCGCCACCTCCAACGCCAGTGCGAGCAGCGGCGGTTCGTCCGGCGTGCTTTCGGAAACCACGCTACGCCTTAACGCCGTATCCGACTGGAGCCGTCATTCGGCGACGATCGACGCTTACGGTATCCTGCGGAGGACACTCTCCGGCGAAGAGATCAAGGAGACGCAAGCAGGTATCGACGCAAAGCTTGATCTCGAACTCGGCAACGAGCTTCGCGGGCGCGTCGAGGCCGGCTATCTGCGCCGGCCGGAATCGGGCTCCTCCCCGGTCGCGATCGAAGGCACCCTGTCCCAGCCGATCCGGCAGACGTTCAACGGCAGCCTCGGCCTCGAAAAGGATGTGGGCAAGGCCCGCTTCGGCATCACCGGCAGGGTCGAGCATGACATGTATGGCGACGCGGAACTCTCCACCGGCGGCACCATCTCTCAGAAGGACCGCGACTCGACGCTGGCAACGCTGACGCTTCGCGGCGGCTACGAAATCTCACCAGCGCTGACGCCCTTCCTGGAAGCGGAAGTCGGCCGTCGCTTCTACGACGAGAAGATCGATGCGAGCGGATATGAGCGCTCATCCAACCGGCTCGGCGCGCGCGCGGGCGTTGAACTCGATCTCGGCGAAAAGCTGTCGGGTGAATTTTCCGCCGGCTGGATTCGCGAAGGCTTCGACGACGATCGCCTGGATGCGATAGGCGGGCCGACCGTCAACGCCAATCTTGCCTGGTCGCCGGAGCGCGGCACGATGGTCAACCTCGCCGCCTCGACCGAGGTGGAGGGATCGACGACGGCCGGCGAAAGCGGCTCGGTACTCCATTCCGCGCGGCTGTCGGTCGAGCGCGAAATCCGCGCCAATCTAACGGCCAATGCTGCGGTCGGCGCCGGATACCGCGACTATTCGGGATCGGACGGGCACGACGTCATATTCAATGCGGAAGCCGGTGCGACCTGGTGGCTGAACCGCTATGCCGGCCTGACCGGCCGGCTGCGCCATGAACAGTTGAAGAGCAATCTGGAAGGCCGCGACTATCAGGCCAACAGCGTGTTCGTCGGCCTGAAAGTCCAGAGATAGGCCAATCAACCGCTACTCGATGGGCTTCAGCTCCTTGAGCATGGTTTCCAGCATCGCCGAGATATTTTTGTGCATGTCTGGCCGCCACAGCGAAAACGCCACATTGGCCTCGATGAAGCCTTCGGGCGAACCGCAGTCGAAGGTCCTGCCCTTATAGTGCGAGCCGTAGAACGGTTGCTGCTTTTCCAGTTTCAGCATCGCATCGGTAAGCTGGATTTCGTTGCCTGCCCCGCGCTCCTGTCCTTCCAGGATTCCGAAAATCTCGGGCTGCAGGATGTAACGGCCATTGATGTAGAGATTGGACGGCGCCGTTCCGGCCTTCGGCTTTTCCACCATGCCGGTGATCTCGAACCCGTTACGCACCTCGTTCCCGCGCCCGACGATGCCATATTTATGCGCCTCGGCTGGGTCGCATTCCTGCACCGCGACGATATTGCCGCCGGTCTCGTTGTAGAGTTCGACCATCTGCTTGAGGCAGCTCTGATCCGTTTGCATGATCATGTCCGGCAGAAGCACCGCAAAGGGTTCGTTGCCGACGAGATCGCGCGCGCACCATACCGCATGGCCAAGCCCGAGCGGCACCTGCTGGCGCGTGAAGCTCGTCTGCCCGGGCGCCGGCTGGAGGCGCTGAAGACGCGCAAGCTGGTCGTCCTTGCCGCGTTGGGCAAGCGTGTCATACAGCTCGAACTGGACGTCGAAATGATCCTCGATGACAGCCTTGTTGCGGCCGGTCACGAAGATGAAATGTTCGATGCCGGCCTCGCGCGCCTCATCCACCACATACTGGATGACCGGCTTGTCGACGACCGTCAGCATTTCCTTGGGAATGGATTTTGTTGCGGGAAGAAAGCGCGTGCCGAGACCGGCGACCGGAAATACTGCTTTGCGAACCTGTTTCATATTGACACTTATCCACCCCAACGGCCTGTCGACAATCACGGAGTGCGACATTTTCACGCCGAAATTGAAAAATATTGAATTGACCACCCGCTTTTGCGCTTTCGCGGGCTCTTTGGCGTGCGAATTTCGCTATGGTAAACTGATTGATAACCGCGTTCGGCGATGAATGAGTCTTCCGATGATGGACAAGGAGGAAAATATGCTCGTTCGCAAGACCGCAATTCGCCTTGCAAGCGCCGCGGCAGCCGCCGGTCTGTCGCTCGCTCTTATGTTTTCGGCGACTCCGGCTTCGGCCGACGCCGGCTTTCAGCGCTGGGTTTCGAGCTTCCGCAACACCGCCGCGCAAAGCGGCATTTCCGGCACGACTTTCGATCGCGCCTTCCGCAATGTGAAGGACATCGATCCGGAAGTGCTGCAGAAGGCGCGCTTCCAGCCCGAATTCACCGCGTCGGTATGGGATTACTTCGACAACCGGGTGCATGAGCAATCGGTGGCTGTCGGGCGCGAAATGGCCCGCAAATGGAAGCCGTGGCTCGACCGCATCGAGGCGAAATACGGCGTCGACCGTCACATACTGCTCGCCATCTGGTCGATGGAATCCAACTACGGCGAAATCCTCAAGCGCGACGATGTCATGCGCAATGTCGTACGTTCGCTGGCGACGCTTGCCTATGCCGACGAACGCCGGGCAAAATTCGCGCGCACGCAGCTGATCGCTGCGCTGAAAATCCTGCAGAGCGGCGATATCGACGAAAGCCACCTGACCGGTTCGTGGGCCGGCGCCATGGGTCACACCCAGTTCATTCCGACCAGCTATCAGGCCTATGCCGTCGACATGGATGGCAACGGCAAGCGCGACATCTGGAATTCCGTACCTGACGCACTGGCGACCGCCGCCAACCTGCTGCGCAAGAATGGCTGGCAGAGCGGTAAGACCTGGGGCTACGAGGTCAGCCTGCCGGATGGCCGCAAGTTTCCCGGTGGCTCCAAGTCGCTGTCGCAATGGCAGTCGCTCGGCGTCACCCGCGCAAGCGGCAAGCCGTTCCGCAGCGGCTCCGACAAGGCGGAGCTGAAAGTGCCGGATGGCCGTGGCGGACCGGCTTTCCTGATGACCAAGAACTTCTTCGTCATCAAGCGCTACAACAATGCCGACAAATATGCGCTCGCCGTAGGCCTGCTTGCCGACGAGATCGCCGGTTATGGCGGCCTCGTGCAGGATTGGAGCCGCCCCTTCACCAAGCTCAGCTTCGAGGAGAAGCAGGAACTTCAGCAACGCCTGTCCGCCTATGGCTATTACGAAGGCAAGTTCGACGGCAAGATCGGTGAAGGATCGCGTGCGGCCATCAAGGCATACCAGGCCAAGGCCGGCTTGACGCAGGACGGCCATCCGAGCATGGAAGTGCTCAAGACGTTGAGGAAACGCTAGGAGCAAGGCCTTTGCCAGGCAAGGAACGCACCGCATTTCCGGTCCGGATTACGGCGTTCCTTGTTGCGCTTGCGGTCCTGACGACCGGTCTTTGGTTGGCCTTGCCGGCTTCGCCTGCCTTCGCGCAGGAACCGGTCTACCGGCCATGGTCGTTGCGCGACCTGTTTTTCCCGCGCAGGGAGCCACGCCTGGCGCCACCGGAAGACATACCCGGTGGCAGGCCCAAGGCGCGCGTGCGCAAGACGGCACCAAAGGCGCGCGCCGTCGCACGTAAGCCGGCAGAGCCGGAAATTCCCGTCGTCGACAAGGCGCCCGATGCAAAGGTCGTGCTCGTCATTGGTGACTTTCTCGGCAGCGGCCTCGCCGACGGTCTTGGTATCGTATACGCAGACAACCCCAAGGTCCGTATTGTAGACAGGTCGAAAGGCTCGTCCGGCTTCGTGCGCGAGGACTATTTCGACTGGCCCAAGGAAATCGGCGCGCTGATCGAAACCGAAAAGCCCGCCGCGATCGCCGTCATGATGGGTTCCAACGACCGTCAGCAGATGCGAGTCGGCGATACGCGCGAAACTCTGGGAACAGACAACTGGAACAAGGAATATGCCAAGCGCACAGAAGCCTTGGCCAAGGCGATCACACTAGGCAAGGTGCCGTTCGTCTGGGTCGGCGTACCGGCTTTCAGGTCTTCCAAGATGACCTCCGACATGCTGGCCTTCAACGATATTTACCGCGCGGCGAGCGAGGGGGCCAAGGCCGAGTTCGTCGATGTCTGGGACGGCTTCGTCGATGAGAACGGCGCATTCATAACGACCGGTCCCGACGTCAGCGGCCAGCCGGTCCGCCTGCGTTCCGACGACGGCATCAATCTCACCCAGGCGGGAAAGCGCAAGCTGGCATTCTACGCGGAAAAACCTCTGAGCAAGATCCTCGGTCTCACCGCAGCACCGGGTGCGGCGGCCGGCGTGCCGGCATTGCCGGCCCTGACCCCGGAGGCCCAGAAGGCTGCACCCGTCGACCGCACGGTGCCGATCTCGCTCAACGATCCCGAACTGGACGGCGGCACCGAGCTGCTCGGCGCAAATGTCGGGAAAGCATCGCCGCGCTCCCCCGGCGAAAAACTGGCGATCGACGGCATCGCGCCCGAAGCCAAGCCCGGCCGCGCCGACGATTTTTCCTGGCCGCCCAGGCCGGCCGAACCGGCAACGGCAGCTGCGCCGGACACGACAGCGACCGTCAGGCGCTGATCAGCCCCTACCCCGGAGGCCACGCAAAGTCAGGACCGGTTCTGAAGAACGACACGTTGTTGGTGAAAATGCTGGTCGGCGCAAGCCTGATCATGCGCCCGTCCGGATGCTCGATCTGGGCCACGTTGTCGATGAACCATTCATTCCACCCTGCTTCGGGGCCGAGATATTTGTGAAGCAGCCGCATGAAGCGGTCCGGCGACATCGGCTCAACGGTGGCGACACCGCGCAGCCCAAGATGCAGCAGAATGCCTGCCTCATTGTCGAAGTGAACGATTTCCACCGCGCAGCGGGGGTCTCTTTCCAGATGCTTGACCGCGCTTCCATCAGATGACCCGAGAAGCCAGATCGCACTGTTCTCCCAGACGAACCATACCGGCGCGTTGCGCGGTGCGCCGTCCTCGGTAACGGTCGCCAAATTCGCCATCAACGGGCGACTTAGAACATCCTCTGGATCGAACTCCTGCATCCTCAAACTGTATCAGCAGATTGAGTAATTTTCACGTGGCAGTCTTGGACAAAGCCGGCAGCTGCCATGCTTAGGCAAAAGAAAAGGCGCCACGCAGGCGCCTTTTCACGAGATTTCCTCGAAGCTGCCTACCGCGGCAAGACACTCGAACCCATCAGCGCCTCGTCGATGGCGCGGGCGGCCTGGCGGCCTTCGCGGATGGCCCAGACCACCAGCGACTGGCCGCGGCGAATGTCGCCGGCCGCGTAGAGCTTGTCGACGCTCGTCCGGTAGTCGCGGTCATTGGCATCGACATTGGTCGAGCGGCGGCTATCGACGCCAATCTTCAGCTGTCCGTCCAGCTCCTTGACCACGCCACCAGCCATCGGACCGGCAAAGCCGATGGCGATGAAGGCCAAATCGGCGCGGATCACGAACTCCGTGCCGGCGATCGGCTTGCGCTTCTCATCGACCTCGCAGCACTTCACGCCGGTCAGCTGGCCGTCCTCGCCGATGAACTCGAGCGTCGCCACCTGGAACTCGCGCTCGGCACCCTCGGCCTGCGAAGAAGAGGTACGCATCTTGGTTGCCCAATAAGGCCAGACGGCAAGCTTGTTTTCCTTCTCCGGCGGCTGCGGGCGGATGTCGAGCTGGGTCACGCGCACAGCGCCCTGCCGGAATGCAGTGCCGACGCAATCGGACGCCGTATCACCGCCGCCAACAACGACAACGTGCAGGCCACCGGCAACGATGGCCTCCGATTTCCAGGCGACCGATTGAATGTCTTCGCGCGCCACCCGCTTGTTCTGCTGGACGAGGTAAGGCATCGCATCATGCACGCCTTCGAGATCGTCGCCTGGAATGTTGGCCGGGCGCGGCGTCTCTGAGCCGCCGCAATAGAGCACGGCGTCGTATTCGGCGAGCAGTTCCGAAACGGGCTTGTCGACACCGACATTGACGCCGCAATGGAAGATCACGCCCTCGCCCTGCATCTGCTCGACGCGGCGGTCGATATAGTGCTTTTCCATCTTGAAGTCGGGAATGCCGAAGCGCATCAGGCCGCCCGGCTTGCTCTCGCGCTCATAGACATGAACGTCATGCCCGACGCGGCCAAGCTGCTGGGCAGCGGCCATGCCGGCCGGACCGGAGCCGATAATCGCGACGCTTTTGCCGCTCTTCTTCTCCGCCGGATAGGGGCGAATGTGGCCAAGCTCATAAGCCTTGTCGGCGATCGCCTGCTCGACCGTCTTGATGGCGACCGGAATGTCTTCCAGATTTAGCGTGCAGGCTTCCTCGCAAGGCGCGGGGCAGATGCGGCCGGTGAATTCCGGGAAATTGTTGGTCGAATGCAGGTTGCGGATCGCATTGTCCCAATCGCCATTATAGACGAGGTCGTTCCAGTCCGGGATCTGGTTGTGGATCGGACAGCCGGTCGGACCGTGGCAGAACGGCACGCCGCAATCCATGCAGCGCGCGGCCTGTTTTTCGACTTCCTTGTCCGACATCGGCAGCGTGAACTCACGGAAATGCCGGATGCGGTCGGAGGCCGGCTGGTACTTGTGCACCTGCCGGTCGATCTCAAGAAATCCTGTTACCTTGCCCATTGCAAAAACTTTCGTCGATCAGGCCCTGCGAAAAATCACAGGCAAAAATTGTTGGCTCTTCTCTTGAAGCAGGTTGGCTCAGCCGTCCAGCCCGGACCTTCGGTCGGCCCGTTTCTGTCCGGACGGCTGACGCGGCCTATTCGGCCGCGACGCCCATCCTCATGCGCTCCATTTCGATCAGCGCGCGGCGGTACTCGACCGGCATGACTTTCCGGAATTTCGGCCGGTAGTTCGCCCAGTCGTCGAGAATAGCCTTGCCGCGTGTCGAACCGGTGAAATGCACATGGTTCGAGATGAGCTGATAGAGCCGCTCCTCGTCATGGCTGGTCATGTCGCCGGATACGTCGACGCGGCCCTTGTGGTCGAGGTCGCCGCCATGGTGAAGAAGTTTCTCCATCAGGTCGTCCTCTTCCGGAACCGGCTCCAGCTCGACCATCGCCATGTTGCAGCGCTCGGCGAAATCGCCGGCCTCGTCGAGCACATAGGCGACACCGCCCGACATGCCGGCGGCGAAGTTGCGCCCGGTCTGGCCGATGACGACGACGACACCACCGGTCATGTATTCACAGCCATGGTCACCAACGCCTTCGACAACGGTGACGGCACCCGAGTTGCGCACGGCGAAACGCTCGCCGGCGACGCCGCGGAAGTAGCATTCGCCCTCGGTCGCGCCGTAAAGCACGGTGTTGCCGACGATGATCGAATCCTCGGCGACGATCTTCGCATTCTCCGGCGGGCGGATGACGATGCGTCCGCCCGAGAGACCCTTGCCGACATAGTCGTTGCCGTCGCCAATCAGCTCGAACGAGATGCCACGCGCCAGGAACGCCCCGAAGGACTGGCCTGCCGTGCCGGTGAGCTTCACCGAGATCGTGTCGTCGCGCAGGCCCTTGTGCTTGAACCGCTTGACGACTTCGCCCGAAAGCATGGCGCCGGCCGAACGGTCGACGTTGCGGATCTCGGTCTCGATGGTGACGGCCTGACGCGATTCGAGCGCCGGCTTGGCCTGCTCGATCAACTTGCGGTCGAGAACGTCATCGATCGGATGCTTCTGACGCTCGGTCCAGTGCGTGGCTTCGGCCGGAGCGTCGGGCTTGTGGAACATGCGGGCGAAATCGAGCCCGCGCGCCTTCCAATGTTCGATCATCGCCCGCTTTTCCAGAAGATCGGTATCGCCGATGATCTGGTCGATATGGGTGTAGCCCATGGCTGCGAGCAGCTCGCGCACCTCTTCCGCGACATAGAAGAAGTAGTTGATGATGTGCTCGGGCGTGCCCTTGAAGCGCTTGCGCAGAACCGGGTCCTGCGTGGCGACGCCGACCGGGCAGGTGTTGAGATGGCACTTGCGCATCATGATGCAGCCGGCGGCAATCAGCGGCGCGGTCGAGAAGCCGAACTCGTCGGCCCCCAGCAATGCGCCGATGATGACGTCGCGGCCCGTGCGCAAGCCACCGTCGACCTGCAGGGCGACGCGCGAGCGCAACCCGTTCAGCACCAGCGTCTGGTGCGTCTCGGCAAGGCCCATTTCCCACGGGCTGCCTGCATGCTTCAGCGAGGTCAGCGGCGAAGCGCCGGTGCCGCCATCATAGCCGGAGATGGTGATGTGGTCGGCGCGCGCCTTGGCAACGCCGGCGGCAACCGTGCCGACACCGACTTCCGAGACGAGCTTGACCGACACGTCGGCCGCCGGATTGACGTTCTTCAGGTCGTAGATGAGCTGTGCCAGATCCTCGATCGAATAGATATCATGATGCGGCGGCGGCGAAATCAGGCCGACACCCGGCGTCGAGTGACGGGTCTTGGCGATCGTCGCGTCGACCTTGTGGCCGGGAAGCTGGCCGCCCTCGCCGGGCTTTGCACCCTGCGCGACCTTGATCTGCATCATGTCGGAGTTGACGAGGTATTCGGTGGTGACGCCGAACCGGCCGGAAGCAACCTGCTTGATCGCCGAACGCTCGGGGTTCGCGCCACCGCCGGGCAGCGGCAGGTAGCGGTCCGGCTCTTCGCCGCCCTCGCCGGTGTTCGACTTGCCGCCGATCCGGTTCATGGCGACGGCCAGCGTCGTATGCGCCTCGCGGCTGATCGAGCCGAAGGACATCGCCCCGGTCGAGAAGCGCTTGACGATATCGGCCGCCGGCATCACGTCGTCGAGCGAAACCGGCTTGCGGCCAGTGTCTTCCGCCAGCCTGATCTTGAACAGCCCGCGAATGCCCTGCGCGCGTGCCGTCTCGCTGTCGATCTGCGCGGAGAACTCCTTGAAGGTTTCCCACGAGCCCTTGCGCACGGCGTGCTGAAGGCTGGCCACCGCATCCGGCGACCAGATATGGGCTTCGCCGCGCATGCGGTACATATATTCGCCACCCACTTCGAGCGCATTGCGCAGCACCGGGTCGTCGCCGAAGGCATCGGCGTGGCGGCTGACCGTCTCGGTCGCGACTTCGTCCAGCCCGACGCCCTCGATGAGGGTAGCGGTGCCGGTGAAATACTGTTCCACGAAGTCCGACTTCAGTCCGATGGCATCGAAAATCTGCGCGCCGCAATAGGACTGATAGGTCGAGATGCCCATCTTGGACATGACCTTGAGGATGCCCTTGCCGATCGACTTGATATAGCGCGACACGACCTCGGAAGCGTCCACTTCCGCCGGCATGTCGCCACGCTTGTGCATGTCGAGCAGCGTATCGAAAGCAAGGTACGGGTTGATCGCCTCGGCACCGTAACCGGCCAGGCAGCAGAAGTGATGCACTTCGCGCGGCTCGCCCGATTCTACGACAAGGCCGACAGAGGTGCGCAGACCCTTGCGGATAAGGTGGTGGTGCACGGCCGCCGTCGCCAGCAGCGCCGGTATGGCGATGCGGTCCGGCCCGACCTGACGGTCGGACAGGATGATGATGTTGTAGCCGCCGGCGACTGCCGCCTCGGCACGCTCGCACAGCCGCTCGATGGCGCCCTGCATGCCGGCGGCATCCTCGGCGGAGCCATAGGTGATGTCGATCGTCTTGGTGTCGAAGCGATCCTCGGTGTGGCCGATGGAGCGGATCTTTTCCAGGTCGCCATTGGTCAGGATCGGCTGGCGCACTTCCAGCCGCTTCTTGCGCGACGAACCGACGAGATCGAAGATGTTCGGCCGCGGCCCGATGAAGGAGACGAGGCTCATCACCAGTTCTTCACGGATCGGGTCGATCGGCGGGTTGGTGACCTGTGCGAAGTTCTGCTTGAAATAGGTGTAGAGCAGCTTCGACTTGTCCGACATCGCCGAGATCGGCGTATCGGTGCCCATCGATCCAACGGCTTCCTGACCGGTCGTCGCCATCGGCGACATCAGCAGCTTGGTGTCTTCCTGCGTGTAGCCGAAGGACTGCTGGCGATCGAGCAGCGAAACATCCTTGCGCAGCGCGCGCGGCTCGACCGGCTTCAGCTCTTCGAGGATCAGCTGGGTGTTGTGCAGCCAGGTCTTGTAGGGATGCTTGGTCGCGATCTCGGACTTGATTTCCTCGTCCGAGATGATCCGGCCCTTTTCAAGGTCGATCAGCAGCATCTTGCCGGGCTGCAGGCGCCACTTCTTGACGATCTTCTCTTCCGGCACGGTGAACGCACCAGCTTCCGACGCCAGGATGACCCGGTCATCGTCGGTCACGACATAGCGTGCCGGACGCAGACCGTTGCGGTCCAGCGTCGCGCCAATCTGGCGGCCATCGGTGAAGGCAACGGCAGCGGGGCCGTCCCACGGCTCCATCAGGGCAGCGTGATACTCGTAGAAAGCCTTGCGGTCGGCATCCATCAGCTTGTTGCCGGCCCAAGCTTCCGGGATCAGCATCATCATCGCGTGCGCCAGCTTGTAGCCACCCTGGAACAGGAACTCGAGCGCGTTGTCGAAGCAGGCGGTGTCCGACTGGCCTTCATAGGAGATCGGCCACAGCTTCGAGATGTTGTTGCCGAACAGCTCGCTGTCGACCGACGCCTGGCGCGCCGCCATCCAGTTGTTGTTGCCGCGCACCGTGTTGATCTCACCATTGTGCGCGACCATGCGATAGGGATGCGCCAGCTTCCACGACGGGAAGGTGTTGGTCGAGAAACGCTGGTGGACAAGAACCAGCGCCGTCTCGAAACGCGGATCGGCAAGGTCCTTGTAATAGGCGCCGACCTGATAGGCGAGGAACATGCCCTTGTAGACGATGGTGCGCGCCGACAGCGATACGCAATAGGCGCCGATATCCTTGTTGTCGTTCTCGGCATAGATGCGGCCGGAAATGACCTTGCGCAGCAGATAGAGCCGCGCTTCATACTCCTCGTCGTCTTCGATATCAGGCGTGCGCCCGATGAAGACCTGGCAGTGATACGGTTCGGCTGCGGCAATATCCGGCGCCTTGGAAAGTGAGGAATTGTCGACCGGCACGTCGCGGAAACCGATCAGCGGCAAACCTTCGGACTGCGCCGACTCGCGGATGACATCATAGATATGCGCGCGCAGCTCGGCGTCCTGCGGCATGAACCAGTGGCCGACGCCATACTGTCCCGGTGCCGGCAGCTCGATGTCCTGCTTGGCCATTTCTTCGCGGAAGAAACGATCCGGAATCTGCACCAGCAGGCCGGCGCCATCGCCCATCAGCGGGTCTGCGCCCACCGCACCGCGATGCGTCAGGTTTTCGAGCATGAACAGCCCGTCCTTGACGATCTGATGCGACTTCACGCCCTTCATGTTGGCGATGAAGCCGACGCCGCAGGCGTCGTGCTCGTTGCGCGGATCGTAGAGTCCCTGCGCGGCCATGCCATTGGGAGTTCGCAAGGGCGCGCGTTTGACGGCAACGGCTTTCGTCTGCGCGGGCGCCTGGAATTGCGTCGTCACAGATGTCGTCATGTCCGTCATCGTCCTTCCCTTCCGTTTCCAGCCCTTTCGGGCGTCTCTCCATTGTCTGGCAGCCGTAGCGGCACATCCATCAAATCGCCTGCACGTCTTGTCGAATTTCCGCGGAAAAGCATACTGCCCGGGCGGTATACAGTCCTTGGGGTGCGCGAGTCACTGCCACTTTCGCGGCATTCCCGGCACCGGTCGCAGTGATAGCCGGACAGGCGTCGATCATACGCCAAATCCGGCACGCATTGCGCAGATAAAATAAGACAGCACTACTGTCCTAATTTTCTTATTGCAGAATTTTTCGAACCGCACAAGACGGATTCACAAAAAAACGGCGCAAACCGCGAAAGAATCTTTCAACGGCCCGCAATCCTGCGAAACTTTCAGCCGTTTCGCTCTCCTGGTCAATTTTTGGGCTGCAACGGATTTTTCCGGTCTGGCCCTTGATGCCAGGCACCAAAACCGGTCAAGGTCCGCGCACTTTCAATGCTATCCTGCGGAACCGAAACATGTTTTTTGCCTCAGACAATTGGGCCGGCGCCCATCCCAAGATCGCCGCCTCGCTTTCAACGCACGCGTCCGGTTTCAGCACCGCCTATGGTGACGGCGATCTCGACCGCGCCGTCTACGAAAAATTCAGCGAAATTTTCGAGCGCGAAGTCGCTGTCTTCTTCGTCGCCACCGGAACGGCAGCGAATTCGCTGTCACTGGCTGCCTACAACCGCCCCGGCGGCGTCTCCTTCTGCCATCGCGAAGCGCATGTAATGGAAGATGAATGCGGCGCGCCCGAGTATTTTTCCGGCGGCGCCCGCCTGCGCGCCGTCGATGGGCCGCTCGGACGAATGAACCCCGGCAATCTTGAAAAGGCGATTTCGCATTTCGAACCGGAATTCGTCCATGCCGGCCAGCCCATCGCCGTGTCGATCACGCAAGCCACCGAAGTCGGCACCGTGTACAGCCTGGCCGAAATCGATGCGATCTCGGCCGTCGCCAAGAAGCGCAACCTGCCGCTTCACATGGACGGCGCACGCTTCGCCAACGCGCTGGCATCGCTTGAGACGACGCCCGCCGAGATGACCTGGAAGCGTGGCGTCGATATCGTTTCCTTCGGCGGCACCAAGAATGGCTGCTGGTGTGCCGAAGCGGTGGTGCTGTTCGACACCGGCAAGGCCCGCGAGTTCGGCTTCCTGCGCAAGCGCGCCGCCCAGCTTTTTTCAAAGTCGCGCTTCATCGCTGCCCAGTTCGATGCCTATTTCACGGACGATCTCTGGCTCGAAACGGCCCGTCACTCCAACGCCATGGCCGCGCGTCTGGGCAAGGTCATCGAAGCGTCCAGCAAGGCCCGTCTCGGCTGGCAGCCACAGGCCAACGAGGTTTTCGCAATCATGAGCAAGGACACGATGAAAGCGGCGACGGATGCGGGTGCCGTGTTTTTTCCCTGGAACGCGCCGCACGGCTTTGCCGAGCGAATCGACGAGAACGAAACGCTCTGCCGCTTCGTCACCAGCTTTGCGACAACGGCTGACGATGTCGATCGATTCGGCGATTTGATCGCATAGCTAAGCTGAACAAAAAAGCGGCGCCCGAAGGCGCCGCTTTTCGCTCGGGAGGAGCGTACTGAATTAGTTTGTCTTGGCTTCGATCTGCTTGGCGGATTTGTCCGAAGGGGCCGAAATCGCAATCTTGCGCGGCTTGAGCTCTTCGGGAATGGTCCGCTTGAGATCGATGTGCAGCAGGCCGTTCTTCAGATTGGCGCCGGTGACATCGACATGGTCGGCAAGCTGGAAGCGGCGCTCGAAAGCGCGCGAGGCAATGCCGCGATAAAGCAGTTCGGAGCCTTCGCCGGTGCCCTCGTCCTTGCGCTCACCCTTGATGCTCAAGACGTTGCGATGGGCTTCGATGGCGATATCGCTATCGGAAAAACCCGCTACCGCCATGGAGATGCGATAGGAATCCTCGCCGGTCCGTTCAATGTTGTAGGGCGGATAGGTCTGCGCGCCTTCCGGCTGGGCAAGGGAATCGAGCATCGTGAAAAGTCGGTCGAAGCCGACGGTAGAGCGATAGAGCGGGGAAAAATCAACATGACGCATGGTTCTGTTCTCCAGTTGAGCAACATTGTTCGCGTGTGACCTGCCTTACCCATGATGGCGTTTCGGCGTGATCAGCGGCCCCATTCATTGGCGACCGCAAGAAGTCATTTGGGTGCCCCCTCCAGCCATTTCAAGGGTTTTTCCAACGCGAAAAATCCACGTTGATGAACGCAGGATGAACCGGTGCTTCGGTTAGCGTTCAGAAGCGCCCTGCTAGATTGGCCTCAATGTGAAAGTTAGCGGTGCGTATCCTGCCGCGACGGGGCCGAGCCGGGTGTAACGTCCCTTCCACTCGGATCGACAAAGGCCGGAAGTCAGTGAAAGCTGCTTCCGGCCTTGCTTCTTTACGACCGCCTGCGGTCTAAATTTGTTTGCATTTCATCGCTACGCTTTTATCAGTTTCAGGGCCGGCCTTCGGCGCGAATGAGAACAAGCCGAAGATGACGGACTATTTCTACGACATCCCCGGAAACCCGAAGCCTGAAAGGGCGACCTCCGGCTACATCACCGCCTTCGACCAGAAAAAGCTGCGCTATGCGCTTTTCCCGGCAACCTCGCGTCCGCTCAAGGGCACGGTCATAATCCTGCCCGGCCGCAACGAGTGCATCGAGAAATACTTCGAAACGGCCCGCGACCTTGCAGCACGCGGCCTGGGGTCGGCGAGCCTGGACTGGCGCGGTCAGGGTGCTTCCGACCGGCTGATCCGCGATGCAGGCCGCGGCCATGTCCGCGGCTTCCTCGACTACACCCGCGATCTCGAACAGTTCTTTGCCGAGATCGTGCTGCCCGATTGCCGCGGCCCCTACTACATCCTTGCCCATTCGATGGGCGCGCTGATCGCGCTTCTGGGCACGCCGGCGATGGTCAACCGCGTCCGGCGAATGGTGCTGATCGCCCCGTTTTTCGCCTTGCACAAGTCACCGCTGTCGATGCCCGCGATCAGGCGCATGGGCAACGCGCTTTATTACAGCGGCCTCGGCAAATTGTATGTCTCGGGTGGACGTCAGGGCCAGGTCGAACCCTTCGCCACAAACAAGCTTACGACCGATCCTGCCCGCTACCGGCGCAATTGCCTGCTCTACGAGACTTATCCGCATCTGGGCCTCGGCGGCCCCACCGTCGCCTGGATTCGCGCGGCGGCCGAAGCCAGTGCGATCGTGCAGAGCCCGGAATTCATGGCAAAGGTCCAGATCCCGACGCTCTTCATCGTCGCCGGCGCCGACGAAGTCGTTTCGAACCGCGCGATCGAGGACTATTCCAGACGCCTGCGCGTCGGCTCGCTGCTGACCATCGACGGCGCCCGCCACGAAATTCTTCAGGAAGCCGATATCTACCGCGAACAGTTCCTCGCCGCCTTCGACGCCTTCATTCCCGGCAGTGACGCGCCGGTGATCTAGAGCATGATCCCGAAAAGTTGCAGACTTTTCGGATAAGATAATGCTTAAAAATCAATACTCTAGAGCGGGATAGCTATTCAACGAGTAGTCATCTCGCTCTAGCGCCGATCAGCCGTTGAGAATTTCCATCGCCGCCGCATGAAGCTCCGGCGTGGCCGACGCCAGTATGTCGCCACCCTTTTCCGCCGGTCCCCCGCTGAAGGTGGTGACCACGCCGCCCGCCTTCTCGATGATCGGAATCAGCGCGACGATGTCATAAGGCTGCAGGCCGGGATCGGCGACGATATCAGCATTGCCGGAGGCCACCATGGCAAAGGCGTAGCAGTCGGTGCCGTAGCGGGCGAGCCGGACCTGGCTTTCCAGCTGGTCGTAGAGCTTGCGTTTTTCACCCTTGAACAGCGCCGGCGTGGTGGTGAACAGCGTTGCGTCGGCCAGTGACGTCGTCTTGCGGGTCGAGAGTTTTCGCGAACCTCCCGGACCTTCGTAATGCGAGCCCGACGCGTTGGCGTAGTACAATTCGCCGGTGAAAGGCTGGGACATCAACCCGGCGACCGAGTCGCCGTCGACGGTCAGTCCGACCAGAGTCCCCCACACCGGAAGGCCGGAAATATAGGCCCGCGTGCCGTCGATAGGATCAATCACCCAGACGTGACTGCTCGAAGCGTTCTCGATGCCGTGTTCCTCGCCGAGAATGCCGTGGTCCGGAAATTCGGCGTTGATCAGCGCGCGAATGGCGCGCTCGGCCTCGCGATCGGCCTCGGTCACCGGATCGAACCCGCCGGAAAGCTTATTGGAAACAGCACCTTGCTGGCGGAAGCGCGGCAATGTCTCGGCCGCTGCGGCTTCCGCGATACGCCGCATGAACTGAACGGTGACGGGCAATCGTATCTCCCCGATGTTGCGTGAATGGCACAGGTGTTTCCGAACGGGGAATTGCCACATCACTCTGAATTAAAAAAGCATAAAGTCGCTTGACATTTGTGCAGCGCACAATAACTTTGTTCACAGACGGGTTCGCCTGTCTATGCCCTCCTTGGGCGTTTCCTCCCTAGACTTCGACCGCGTTGTGCGAACAGCGCGGTTTTTTTTGAGAGGCCGCCGCAGGCGTTCGAAATTATTCGGCGGCAAGCGGCAGATCGCCGATATCACTGTCCGGGATGGCCATCAGGTCGGCGCAGAACCGCGTCAGGTCGTCGGCCAGCGCATCGAAGCCCGAAGACTTCTGGAACGTCCTTTCATTCATATAGAGGCCGCGGTTGATCTCGATCTGCAGGGCGTGAAGATTGCGCGCCGGGCGACCGTAATGTTCGGTAATAAAGCCGCCGGCATAGGGCTTGTTGTGGGCGACCGTATAGCCCATGGCGATCAGCAGCCCGATGGCATTTTCAGTCAGCGCCCGCGAAGCCGAGACGCCGAACCGGTCGCCGATGATGAAATCCGGCCGCATGCCGTTTTCACCGATGCGGATGCTGGCCGGCATCGAATGGCAGTCAATCAGAACGCCGAAACCGAAGCGCGCATGCGTGCCGGTCACCAGCCGCTTCAGCATCGCGTGATAAGGCTTGTACACCGCCTCGATGCGCGCGAGCGCCTCGGCGAGCGGCAGGCGGCTGGGATAGATGTCGAGCCCCTCGCCCACCAGCTTCGGCACGGTGCCGAGCCCGCCGGCGACGCGCGCCGAGCGGATGTTGGCAAACGACGGCACCGGCTCGACGAACATGCGCGGGTCGAGTTCCCAGGGCTCGCGATTCACGTCGAGATAGGCGCGCGGAAAATTGGCCGCCAGCAGCGGCGCGCCCAGCGCCACCGCCCCACCGAACAACTCGTCGACATAGCAATCTTCGGAGCGGCGGATGGCATTGCCGTCGAGCCGCGTCATGGCCAGGAAGCGCTCGGGATAGTGACGGCCGCTGTGGGGAGAGTTGAAGACGAACGGAACCCGCTGCTCGGCGCTGGTGCGAACCTCGAACGGTGCGACCACCGAGAAATCATCGGCCGCTGTCATGAACTCTGTCCAACCCGCAAAACCCACTGCATCATGATCATGAACGTGCCATCTGCCAGGCATTCTGTCCAGCGCCTCGCTGGTTGACGGTATGTCAGCATATGGCGATGGATATCGACATTCACTTGATGTTTACCCTCCAAGCTTCATATACAGAATGGTTAACGGGGCCGCATTATTGCGGTTTCCTGAAGTGATTCGGACGGGACACGATGGCACGCATTCTTCTGGCGGAAGACGACGACGATATGCGTCGATTTCTGGTTAAGGCGCTGGAGCGCGCCGGTTATGACGTCAGCGATTTCGACAACGGCGCCAGCGCCTATGAGCGGCTGCGCGAAGAGCCCTTTTCGCTCCTCCTGACCGACATCGTCATGCCGGAAATGGACGGCATCGAACTCGCCCGCCGTGCCACCGAGATCGACCCCGACCTCAAGGTCATGTTCATCACCGGCTTTGCCGCCGTTGCGCTGAACCCCGATTCCAAGGCGCCCAAGGACGCCAAGGTGCTTTCCAAGCCGTTCCATCTGCGCGATCTCGTCAACGAGGTCGAGAAAATGCTGCACGCCGCCTGAGCGGCTTTTTGGCCGCCGGGAAAGATAACTGTAAAAGGCTGATCTTTCCCAATTCCCACTATTGACGCGCCTGTCAATTGTGTGGTGTATGCGCGGCGTCGGATGGGCGTGTAGCTCAGCGGGAGAGCACTGCATTGACATTGCAGGGGTCACAGGTTCAATCCCTGTCACGCCCACCATCCTTTCAAATACTTGGCTGATTAAGCGTTCTGCGCCGGACGGATACCCTATGGGTGTTGTCGGGGGATCGGGCTTCGACGATCTTGCTGCGGCCGGCCAAGGTGCTGGGGACAGTTTACTTTTTGCCCCTTGCGCGAGATCGCAACTGCCGCGCCTTTCCGGGGCAGACAAGTAAACTGTCCGCAGTGCGTTCCGGTGCGTCCTTCGAGGCTCCCCTTCGACAAGCTCAGGATCGCACCTCAGGATGAGGGAGGTGGGTGCCTTGCGATCTTGTGATACTTCGAGGACGTGGGGATGGCGCACTACGGTCCTCTTCCTGAGATGCGAGCACATTTCGGAATGGAGCGCTTCTGCCGGCACACCCTCCCTCATCCTGAGGTGCGAGCGGTAGCGAGCCTCGAAGGACGCACCTGTTCATCGCCACGCCTGCTTTCGCATCTGGCTATTGTCAAAGAACTCCCTCTACGAGGGTGGGAAGCGGGGCGCTTGGCCGTGCCTTCCTAATGTAAATACGTGGCGCGACTTCCGCGCCCCGCTCGGTGTCTGTCCCGAAGTCGGTCGGTCACAACGCCCGCTCCATGTACATTCCATGGACAAGACGCCGCGGGTTCTCCGCATCCTGCGCGATCTGCCCTTGGTCCTTCCGCCACAGGTTTTCACCTGAAGCTTCCGGCCAGGGCATGCGGCCGCAGGATGCCGGCCTGTGTCGGGCCCTCGGGTTCCTGGCTACCACACCAGGGCGGGAGGTCACCGCCGCTCTCCCCGATCCCGGTTCCAGAACCCGGTCCCGCAAGAGCGATGGCAGGGATTATGCGCGAGGTGTCTTGGGGTGGGGAAAGATTGGGGGTGAAAAAATGTGTGGGGTGAGCGGAAACAATGGGTTGAGGGGAAAGTGAGCGAAAATCTTTCCCCCTAATTCGCGCGCTTCAGCTTCGGCAGTTCTGCACCGCAGCGGCTTTCGTGAACGTTCAGGCATGGATCCCTGGGTTCTTCGCATGCGCTGCGCTCATGCTCCGACCCGAGGATGACGAGAGGAAGGTGCCGGCAGATCGTCACCGTTTGCAATGAAGACGCGGCGCTGCAATGCACGGGCCAGCTTTTCGTATGCAACACCGTTCAGGACTTTTCCTGGACAAGCATACTGCTCCCCTCGGCTGCGAACTGCATGATGAGCAGTTATGAAGCCTGCGGACTTCGCAACGCCTGGCGTGAGTTAAGGCGACCCATCGCCCAGTTCGCCAATCGCTTCAGAAGAACCGCCTCTGATTTTCCAATGGGCAAGCGGTGGACGACAGTTCCTCTCAAATAGCCCGCTCTTTCGCCCCAGCTTTAAGTGGAGCAATATCCATCTCAAGCAGACCGATAAGAGACTCTGGCGAGTCTGACAAAGTTCCGACTGCATATGTTAGCGCTGGAGAGCATAAAATATGGCTTGGGTCTGGTACGGTAGACTGGACACTGCTTATCGACCCGCGGAAGTTGACGATGGGTCACCCGTCCACCCGGCACAGTTTAAATCATTTGAGCGCGCGCCCCTGACGTTGGGTACCCCTGCCTTTAAGATAAAGGCACCGCTGAAATCGGTAGAAAAGTTGCACTGTCCGCCAGTAGGTCTTCCTCCTGCAGTCGACGTGGTGTGGCAGCAGATAATTCTCAATTATGTTCCACAGGACCTCGTGCAGTTCATTCCGATAAGGATTAATTGCCGCGACGGTACTAGCGAGAGGTACTCCCTGGTACTTCCCTTAGCTCCGGTCCGATGCATCGATCCGGAGCGGTCGGACGTAACGAGCAAAATTGAACGCGAGGACACTACACTCATATTTGGGTGTGACTTTTACGTCCATCATCCCGATTGCTTGAATGGCAATCATTTGGCGCGTGATGAGCAGAAACCTTCACACATCGTTATTTCGAATGAATTGCGGGACGCGCTTGCCGCAACAGGGGAATCATCGATGTTCTACCAACCTGAGGATCTGCCCTTGCCCGGAGGCAGAATACTGCACTGATCAATTGTACGTAGAATGAGGTGGCGAACCTGCTGAACTAATGCAGCACCAGCACGTCCCCGGCGGAGAAGCTGATTTCCGTCTCTTCGCCGACGACCGGCGGCGGGCTCGTTGGGCTGTTGAAGGTGTCGAGCGAGACGGCGTTTTTGCCGACGCCGACGCGCACGCGAATGACCGATCCCAAAAAGCTGACATCGGAAATCTTGCCGCCGAGGCTGGAATCCCGGCCGGCCTGTTTTCCCAGCACGATGGCTTCGGGGCGCAGCGCGAGCGACAGCGTGTCGCCGGCCTTGGCGCCGTTCAGCGCGCCCTTCTTCAGCGTGATTTCGCGATCGTTGACGCGCACCGTCGCCGTTGCCGGGTTGGAAACGACGCCGTCGAGCACGTTCAGCGTGCCGACGAAATTGGCGACGAACTTCGTCGACGGGCGGTTGTAGATCTCGAAGGGCGTGCCGACCTGTTCGGCGCGGCCGTCATACATGACGACGATGCGGTCCGACATCGACAGCGCCTCTTCCTGGTCGTGCGTGACGAAGATGGTGGTGATGCCGAGCTTCTTCTGGATGGAACGGATTTCCTCGCGCAGCGAGACGCGCACCTTGGCGTCCAGCGCCGACAGCGGCTCGTCGAGCAGCAGGAGCTTGGGCTTGGGTGCCAGTGCGCGGGCGAGTGCGACGCGCTGCTGCTGGCCGCCGGAGAGCTGGTAGGGATAGCGTTCGCCGAAATCCGGCAGCTTGATGATGGCAAGCATTTCGGCGACGCGCGCGTCGGCTTCGACCTTGGGCATGCCGGCGACCTTGAGCCCGAAGGCGACATTCTGCGCCACGGTCAGGTTGGGGAACAGCGCATAGGCCTGGAACACCATGCCGATGTTGCGCTGGTTGGGCTTGAGGTTGGTGACATCCTTGCCGCCGATCATGATGCGGCCGGCGCTCGGCTCCTCGAAGCCCGCCACCATGCGCAGCATCGTCGTCTTGCCGCAGCCGGAGGGCCCGAGAAAGGAGATGAATTCGCCGCGGTCCACGTCGAGGTTGAAATCGGTCACCACCGTGGTCTGGCCGAAAGCCTTGCGGACACCCTGGATGCTGAGAAATGTTTCGGACATGTGCGTCGTTTTCTTTCAGCTCAATTCGGGTTGTTTGCCGACTTCGGCGCGAAGCGGGACAGGACCTGTATGACCGACATGCAGCCCCATGTGATGGCGAAGGCGATGACGGCGAGGGCTGCCGGCTCATAGGCCCGGTTCGCGCCAATGTTCTGCAGATACGGGCCGAAGGCAGGCCGGTTGAGCAGGCTTGCCATGGTAAACTCGCCGATGACGATTGCAAAGGTGAGGAACGCGCCCGATAGCACCGCGATCAGCACATTGGGCAGGATGATGCGGGCAATGATCGTCGTCCAGCCGGCGCCGTGAACCTGCGCGGCCTCGGTCAGCGTGCGCACGTCGATGGTCCGCAGGCCGGTGTCGACCGCGCGGTACATGTAGGGCAGCGCCAGCGTGGCATAGCCGATGATGAGCAGGAAGTCGGTGCCGCGCGTCGAACCGAGGAACGGTATCGGCGAGTTCGAGCCATACATGCGGATGTAGCCGAAGACGATGACGATGGCCGGGATGATCAGCGGCAGCAGCGTGATGAACTCGACCACGGGCCGAAGATGCGGCATGCGCAGCCTGATCCAGTAGGCGGTCGGCACCACCAGCACCACGCCGAGAATGATGGTGAAGCAGGCGATGATGACCGAATAGCCAAAGGTTTCCTGGAAACGGATATCGCCCAGAACGACCCTATAGGCGTCGAAGGAATATTCGCCGCGCCGCATGCGCAGCGAAAACTCCAGCGTCGCGATAAGCGGGATGAAGAAATAGGCGGCACCGACGATGAAGGTCGCCCACGCCCAGAAGCGGCTTACCTTCATTTGAGCCACCTCTCGCTGCGGGTTCGGAACCAGATGTAGAAGATGTTGGCGAGCCCGGTGATGAAGATCATGCCGAAGGCCAGCGCATAGCCGAGATGCGGATTGTGCAGCACGTCGCCGCGTATCTGCGCATAGAGCAGGATCGGCACGATGTTGAGCGACGAGCCGGTCAGCGCATAGGCGGTGGCGATGGCGCCAAACGCATTGGCGAAGAGCAGGATGACGGTGCCGAGGAAGCTCGGCCACAGCACGGGAATGGCGACCATGCGCCAATACTGGAACTGGGTGGCGCCAAGCGTGGAGGCAGCCTCGCCCCATTCCTTCTTCAGGCCGTCGATCGCCGGCGTGATGATGACCACCATCAGCGGGATCTGGAAGAACAGATAGGTCAGCGTCAGGCCCCAGAAGGACAGGATGTTGAAGCCGAGCGCGTAGATGTTGATGCCGAGCACGTCGCGCAGCAGGATCGTGACCAGGCCGAGCCGGCCGAGGGTGGCAAGGAAGGCGAAGGCCAGAGGTACGCCGGCAAAGTTCGATGCGACGCCCGAAAACGTCATGGTGGCGGAGCGCACCCAGCGCGGCAGACCGCCGCGCACGATGGCAATCGAAATGGCGATGCCGATCAGCGCGCCGAGGATGGCCGAAGCAAAGCTCACCTTGATGGAAATCCAGTAGGCGGCGAGGATCGACGGCTGGAACAGCGAAGCGATATTTTCGAAGGTGAATTGGCCCTGATCGTTCTGAAAGGCACCGACGACCAGATAGAAGGTCGGCAGGATCAGGAACATCAGCGCGAAGATAAAGAATGGCGCGACGCCCAGCCAGTGAAGCGGCAGCCGCATGCCGCGCGCCTGCGCGGGCGGCCCGGATTGCCGGGCTGCTGCGGGATCGGAAATGGTGGCGTCGGTCATGCAGCGGAACCCTGAAGGGAAACCGGGCGGCCATTGCGGCCACCCGGCAGTACATTTCAAAGCTTACTGGACGTTGGCGCCGACGACCGAATCCCAGCTCTTGGTGATGGCTTCCTTGGAGGCAGCCTGTTCGTCCAGCGTCGGGAAGACAGCGGCTTCATAGGCGGCTGCCGGCGGCAGCTTGTCGAGCAGATCCTTCGGGATCGCGCCCTTCTTGGCGAGATCGTTGAAGCGGATCGGGTGGCAATAGCCCTTCAGCCAGCCGAGCTGACCTTCGTCGGAGTAGAGATATTCCATCCACAGCTTGGCGGCGTTCGGATGCGGCGCATAGGCGCTGATCGCCTGGACATAGACGCCGGCAACGACGCCGGTCTTCGGCACGATGACTTCGACCGGCGGGTTGCCGTTCAGCGTGTCGCGGCCCGCAAGGGCGTTGTAGTCCCAGGTGATGAGGATCGGGGTCTGGCCCTGCGCGAGCGTGGCCGACTTGCCGATGACCGGAACGAAGTTGCCCTTGGCGTTGAGTTCCTTGAAGAACTCGAGGCCGGCTTCACCTGCCTTGGCGCCGGCTTCCGCACCCTTGGACAGGCCGGCAGCATAGACGCCCTGGATGGCCTGGTTGGAGGCGCGCGGATCACCAGCCAGAGCGACCGAGTTGGCAAATTCCGGCTTCAGGAGATCGGCCCAGTCGGCCGGGGCTTCCTTGACGAGGTCCTTGTTCACCTCGAAGGCGAGCACGCCGTAATAATCGCCGTACCAGTAGCCTTCGGCATCCTTGGCGCTGTCGGGGATCGAATCCCAGGTCGAGACCTTGTAGGGCTGGATCAGGCCGTCGGCCTTGGCCTGCGGGCCGTAGGAGAGGCCGACGTCGATGACGTCAGGCGCCTGCGGGCCCTTGTTGTCCTTGTTCGCCTTGATTGCCTCGACCTCGTCGCTGGAGCCGGCGTCGGGGTTGAGTTCGTTGACGGTGATTTCCGGATATTTCGCCTTGAAGCCGGCAATGACGGCGCCATAGCCGCACCAGTCATGCGGCAGCGCGATCGTGGTAAGCTGGCCTTCCTTCTTGGCCGCGGCGACCAGCTCGTCCATCGACTGTGCCGAGGCGATCGCCGACGTCACCATCAGTGACGCAGCGGTAAGGGAAAGCACTTTTCCCGTGAAACTGAACATGTGTTCTCTCCGTTGAACTGACGCCCAAGCGCGCCTGTGATGCGGTTACCGATACTCGATGACAGTCGTGTGAAAAGTAATGCCTCCCGACCCGTCCGCGATCTAAAAATCTAACTACTTTTACAAAGGGCTGGCAATCGCCGGCGTTCGTTTTCCGGCTAATGATTTCGATTGGTGTCTCCCCGTCTTTCGTTCTCCTTTCCTTATTCGACGAAGGCTGTTCCAGCCCCGCCCTGTCATGTCGCAAGATGACGGGGCGGGGCCGGGATTGTCTCTCAGAGCGTGCCTTCGATAGCGCTTTCGAGCAGTGTCAGTGCTGCCTTCTTCGTCAGCTTGACCGGGTTGCCACCGGCGGTCGGATCGACGATCGCCATGTCGGCGATCAAGGTCTTGCGTTTCCTGTCCATGTCGAGGCCCTTGATGAGACCCGGCAGCGTGTTCGGAACCTTCAGTTCCTTGCGCAGCTTGATGACAGCCTTGGCAAAACCGTCGAAGCCGCCCTTGATGCCGCAATAGGCGGCAAGGCGGGCGATCTTCTCCTCGACCGCGTCGCGGTTGAAGGCGAGCACATAGGGCATGAAGACGGCATTGGTCATGCCGTGATGGGTGTCGTAGAGCGCGCCGACCGGATGCGACAGCGAATGGATGGCGCCGAGGCCCTTCTGGAAGGCGGCAGCGCCCATGGCGGCAGCACTCATCATATGGGCGCGCGCGGTGAGATCCTTGCCGTTGGCAAAGGCTTTCGGCAGGTTTTCGAAGACCAGCCGGATGCCCTCGACGGCAATGCCGTCAGCCATGGGGTGATAGCCCGGAGCACAGTAGGCTTCGAGGCAGTGGGCAAGCGCGTCCATGCCGGTGCCGGCGGTGATGAAAGCCGGCATGCCGACCGTCAGTTCAGGATCGGCGATGACGATTTCCGGCAGCATCTTCGGATGGAAGATGACCTTCTTGGTGTGGGTTTCCTCGTTGGTCACCACAGCGGCGCGGCCGACTTCCGAACCGGTGCCGGCCGTGGTCGGAACGGCGATGATCGGCACGATCGTGTCGGAGTTAGCCCGCGTCCACCAGTCGCCGACGTCTTCGAAATCCCAGACCGGGCGGGTCTGGCCTGCCTGGAAGGCGATGAGCTTGCCGAGGTCGAGGCCCGAGCCGCCGCCGAAGGCGATGACGCCGTCATGCTTGCCCTTCTTGAACACGGCGATGCCGGCGGTCAGGTTCGATTCCACCGGGTTCGGCTTGACGTCGGAAAAGACGCCATAGGGGATTTTCGCATCGTCGAGCAGCTTCAGCGTCTTGGCCACGACCGGCAGCTTGGCCAGCCCCGGATCGGTGACGAAGAGCGGCCGCTTGATGCCGGTCGCAGCCAACACCTCCGGCAGTTCCGAGATGCGCCCCGCGCCGAAGCGGACGACAGTGGGGTAGTTCCATTTGGAGATGAGTTTGGACATGGAATGGTCTTTCGAAAACGAGAACCTGGTGTAGTGAAAACGGAAAACGATGGCGTCATCCCGGAAACCGCAGCGAAGCGAAGGTTATCCGGGACCTATTGAGCAGCACGGCCGGTCTGCGGATACGTGCAACGCTTTTGACACGCGCAATGTCGAGGACCGGGCCGCGTTTGTCGATCTTCGGACCAATGGGTCCCGGATAGCCCGCGCTTCGCTCCGGCTTCCGGGATGACGACCGTCAACAACATTGCAGCTCATCTCGACCTCTAAATCTGTTCGCGCAGATGATAGCTCTTCGGCCTCGTCAGGTTGTCGTAGCCGATCTGTGAGAGGCCGGCGCCCTTGCCGGTGTCCTTGACGCCGGTCCAGACGAGCGCCGGGTCGAGATAGTCGCAGCGGTTCATGAACACGGTGCCGGTCTCGACCCGGTCGCCGATGGCGATGGCGCGGTCGGTGTCGGCGGTCCAGATCGAAGCGGTGAGGCCGTAGGGGCTGTCGTTCATCAGCGCGATGGCGTCCTCGTCGCCGCGCACCTTCATGATGCCGACAATGGGACCAAAGCTTTCCTCGCGCATGACGCTCATCTGGTGGTCGACATTGGTCAGCACTTCCGGCGCCAGATAGGGCGAGCCGGCCTTGTCCTGATCGACCTTCATGTTGATGTGCGCGGTCGCGCCCTTGCGCAGGGCTTCCGCCTTCTGCTCGCGAATGAAGTCGGCAAAGCGTGCCTGCGCCATCGGCCCCATCGTGGTCGCCTGTTCCAGCGGATTGCCGACGACATAGTTCTTCGTCTCGGCGATGAAGCCCTCGACGAAATCGTCATAGACCTTTTCGTGGACATAGACGCGCTCGATGCCGCAGCAGCACTGGCCGGAATTGTAGAAGGCGCCGTCGACCAGATTGGCGATGGCATGGTCGAGCTTGGCGTCGGGCAGCACATAGGCCGGGTCCTTGCCGCCGAGTTCGAGGCCGAGCGTCATGAAGGTGCCGGCCGCGGCCTTCTCGATTGCCTTGCCGCCGGCGACCGAGCCGGTGAAATTGACATGGTCGATCTTGCCCGAGCCGAGAAGCTTCTCGGTCTGGGCGTGGTTGAGCACGATGTTCTGGAACACGCCCTTGGGCAGGCCGGCCTTTTCGAAAGCCTGGGCAAAACGCTCGCCGACGAGGATCGTCTGCGCAGCGTGCTTGAGGATGACGGTGGAGCCCGCCATCAGCGCTGGAACGATGGTGTTGACGGCGGTGAGATAAGGATAGTTCCACGGCGCGACGACCATGACGACGCCGAGCGGCTCCTTCTTCACATAGCGGCGGAAACCGTCCTTCGGATTGGAGGCCATCACCGGCTTCAAAGCCTGCTCGGCGATCTCGACCATGTAGTTGGTGCGTTCCCTGACGCCGCCGAACTCGCCGCCATAGCGGACGGGGCGGCCCATCTGCCAAGCGATCTCCGGCACGATCTCGTCGCTCATGGCGACCAGCGCCTCGAGCATGGCCAGCATGTATTTGCCGCGCTCGGCAATCGAGGTCTGCGCCCAGTCGACCTGCGCGGCGCGCGCGCGTTCGACGGCAGCGTTGACAGCCTGATCGGTCGCGATGGGCCGCTCGACATAGATCGAGCCATCGATGGGGGATATGAGTTTTACGGTTTCCAAGATGGGTAACTCCGATGAATTCCATTTGCGAGCTATGCCCGCGATTTGTTTTGCTGCTGTTGACTAGTGCGTCCTTCGAGGCTCGCTTCGCTCGCACCTCAGGATGAGGGAGGTCTGCAACTCGCCATCAAATTCCAACATGCCTGCGTTCCAGGAATTGGGAAGCGGAACACCCCTCCCTCATCCTGAGGTGCGACCCTGAGCTTGCCGAAGGGGAGCCTCGAAGGACGCACCAAACATTCTAATACCGCTCGAACCCCCTGTGCAGTTCCCAGTCGGTTATGCGGCGGTCATATTCCATCTGCTCCCAGCGGGCGGTGTGGACGTAATGCTCGACCACTTCTTCGCCCAGCGCCGTCTTCAGCATCTTCGATTTCGCCAACGTCTCGGTTGCCTCACGCAGCGTCTTCGGGATTTCGGGAAGGCGCGAGGCCTGATAGGCGTCACCGACGAAGGGCTTCTGCAGCTCCAGCTTCTCGTCGATGCCGGCAAGGCCGGCCGCGATCAGCGCGGCGAAGGCGAGATAGGGGTTCAGGTCGGCGCCGCCGATGCGGCACTCCATGCGGATGCCCTTGGTGCCCTCGCCGCAGAGGCGGAAGCCGGCGGTGCGGTTATCCTCGCTCCACATGATCTTGGTCGGCGCGAATGTGCCGGCCTGGAAGCGCTTGTAGGAATTGATGTAGGGCGCCAGGAACCAGGTGAATTCCTTGGCGTATTTGAGCTGGCCGGCGGCCCATTGCTGGCCGAGCTTCGAAAGCGTCCAATCGGCGCTTTTGTCATAGAACAGCGGCGTCTTGCCATCCTCGCTCCACAGCGAATTGTGGATGTGGCTGGAATTGCCGGCCAGGCCGTAATTGTATTTCGCCATGAAGGAGATGGACTTGCCCATGCTCTCGGCGATTTCCTTGGCACCGTTCTTCAGGATGACATGGCGGTCGGCCATTTCGAGAACTTCGGCATAGCGCACGTTGATCTCTTCCTGGCCCGGACCCCACTCGCCCTTGGAGTTTTCGATCGGGATGCCGGCAGCTTCCATCTCGTTGCGCAGCCGGCGCATCACGCCCTCTTCCTTGGTGGTGATGCCGATCAGGTAGTCGCCGATATAGGGCGAGGCGGTGTCGAGGTTCTGCCAGTGCTTGGCACGGGCGGAATCATAGGTCTCGTTGAACAGGTAGAATTCGAGTTCGGAAGCGAAATAGGCGAGATAGCCGCGTTCCTTCAGCCGGGCGACCTGCTTGCGCAGGATGGCGCGCGGTGAATGCGGAAGATCGCCATGGGTGTGATGATCGAGCACGTCGCACAGCACGAGTGCTGTCTTTTCCAGCCACGGCACGCGGCGCAGCGTGGAAAGGTCCGGCTTCATGACGAAATCGCCATAGCCCTTCGACCAGCTGGCCGCCTTGTAGCCCGGCACCGGCTCCATATCGATGTCGTTCGCCAGCAGATAGTTGCAGCCATGCGTCTCGTCATAGGCGGATTCGACGAAGTACTTCGCCAGGAACCGCTTGCCGACGAGACGGCCCTGCATGTCGACGGAACATGCGAGAACCGTATCGATCTCGTCGCTTGCGACTGCTTTCTTCAACTGATCGAACGAGAAACTTACGGCCATTCTTTTCCTACTCCGGGTGGTGAATTCTCAGCAATGAGGGTTGGGGATATAGACGAACCGTGGCCGGCGTGACGCCGGCCACGGCAGGATGAACAATGGCTCAGCGCCCGGTTTCGCCAACCGCGCGCTCGGCGGCAGCGATCTCGGCGGCGCGTTTTGCCACCTGATCGCCGATCGGCGGGCCCTGGAACCGGCCACGCTCGAAGCCGAACCAGACGATGCCGGTGACGATCAGGAAGCCGACGGTGATGTACAGCGCCCAATCGTTCGGCGGCTGGATGCCGAGGATGAAGATCAGGATCATGGCGATGATCGACAGCACGGCGAAGAGCTTGAAAGTGCCTTCGCCGAGATTGAACGGACCCATCTTGTCCCACTTCGGCGTTCCCCATGCGAACAGCCCGAGCGTGATCGGAATGGCGAAGGAGAAGAACAGGAAGATGACCGTGCAGGCCACCACGATGGTGTAGACCGGCGTCTCGCCGATCGAGACCAGCGACGAGCCCCAGACGAACAGCACCGCAAGGACCGACCCGGTCCAGATCGCCGCCACCGGCGTACGATAGGTCGGGCTGACCTTGGCCAGCGCCTTCGAACCGGGCAGGCCGCCGTCACGCGAGAAGGCGAAGATCATGCGCGACACCGACGTCACCGTCGCCAGGCCGCACAGCCACTGGCTGATAAAGATGGCGAAGTAGAGGATGTCCTTGACGACGGGATGGACCTGCGTGTCCATGGCCCAGAAGAACACGTTCCAGCCCTGCTTTGCCGCTTCGTCCATGCTTGGCAGCATGAGCACGAAGGCGCACAGCATGATGTAGCCGAACAGCGCCGACCACAGCACCGAGCCGATCATCGCCCGTGGAACCGAATGCGCCGCCTTCAGCGTTTCTTCCGAAGTGTGGGCAGAAGCGTCATAGCCGGTGATCGTGTAGATCGGCAGCAGCAGGCCGAGCAGGAACACCCAGGTCGACGAATTCGTCGGCCAGACATTGCCGCCAGCCTCACCCGAATAGTTGGCGAAGGTGAAGAGGCGGCCGATCTCGTAGCTGTCGGCCGCAGCCAGGCAGACGAGTGCCAGCACGATCGCGGTAGCGAAGATCAGATAGCCGGAGAAGTCGGTGAGCTTGGCGGTGAGGCCGATGCCCATATGGTTCACCAGCGCCTGCAACCCGGTGATGATCGCGAGGAAGATGATCCGGGTCGTGGTCGTGTCCTCGAGCCCGAGATAGGTCGTGCCGAAGGCGCCCATGAAGAAGTAGTAGGTGCCAACATTGATGGCGCCGAGAACGGTGACAAGGCCGAGCAGGTTGAACCAGGCGGTCAGCCAGCCGGTGAACTTGTTGCCGAGGATCGAACCCCAGTGGTAGAGGCCGCCGGCCGTCGGATAGGCCGAGCTGATCTGCGCCATGGCCACCGCAAAGACCAGGCTGACGAAGCAGCCGAGCGGCCAGCCGATGCCGATCGCGGCGCCGCCCGCTCCCGATGTCGCCTGGGCCAGCGAGTTGATGCCGCCGGAAAGGATGCAGATGATGGAGAAGGAAACCGCGAAGTTGGAGAACTGGCTCATTCTCCGTTCGAGTTCCTGGGCGTAGCCCATGCCGTGGAGGACCTTCATGTCCTCGCTTTTGTCATTTTCTGAGTAACCAGGCGCAGTCATGTGAAAGTTCCCCTGTTTCAGCTAGACAACTTCTTAGCTAGACGACTTTCTGATTTACCTTCTCGGCCACATGGCTTTTTCCCAGCCGTGCGGACGCCTTGGTCCCCGTCCCCGGTTCCAAGCCGGCAAAAATGCCGGCCAGGAGATCCGCCCACTTGCATTGCCCGGTTTCATCCCGGATCTCATCGTTACGGATTTCGATCATAGCGCAGGCAAGCCCGCGCGCACGGCCATGCCGTTCCAGCGTGAAATAGACGCGGTCGGCCGGCGAATAGGGTTCGTTGACGCCGACGGTCATGCCGTCGACCGCCTTCAGCGCATCGATCATCGGCGCGGCGAGGCTGTCGTCCTCGTCGTGGATGATGCCGATGTGCCAGGGCCGCGAAACGCCCTTGTAGACCGGCGTGAAGGAATGGACGGAAACGAGCCGCGTCTCCATGCCCTTCACCAGCCGCTCGGCAATGACTTCCTCGATCGTGTCGTGGAAAGGCTGCCAGGATAGCGCGATGCGCTCCTGCCGCTGTGCCTCGGTCAGGTTCTCATTCCCCGGAACCACCGTTGTCTCGCTGACCGGCGAGATAAGGTCGGGCGCGTCGAGCGGCCGGTTGCAGTCGATGACGAGCCGGGACACGCAGGATTCGATCAGCGTGGCATCGAGCGCCTCGCCCATGCGGCGAATGACCGGAAGCGCGCCGGGGTCCCAGGCGATGTGGCGCGAAAGCTCGGAATCTTCGAGGCCGAGCGTGCCGAAACAAGCGGGGATGAAATTCGATGCGTGATCGCAGACCAGCAGATAGGGGCTGGCGCCATTCCGGTTGCTGACCCGGACGGCTTCATACGCCTCCTCTGCTGCGGATCGCGCAGTCTCCATTCTCTTGCAGTCCCCTGAAAACGCCGTATCGTATGTTACGTATTTTGTTTCTTTGCGTCTCAATGAATGATTTCATACGCATTACGAGACTTTGTCAAACGGCTTTGTGCAAGCGTTTGACGGCAGGACGAAAAGCTTTGGGGACAAGCGTCTCGCCATCTGGCGGGAACGACGCGGGAGGTGACATGGCGCTGAGCATAGCCGAACTGATTTCGGATCGCATCGACACGATGCCGGCCGGCGAACGACGTGCCGCGCAGACGCTGATCGCCAACTATCCGCTGATCGGACTGAAGACTGTCGCCGACTTTTCGCAGCAGGCGGGTGTCAGTTCGCCAACCATCCTGCGCTTCGTCTCGCGCCTCGGCTTCCAGAATTATCCGGAGTTCCAGGCCACGCTTCAGGACGAACTCGCAGCCCAGCTTCAATCGCCACTCACCCGGACCGTTGCGCGTCCGACACCCGAGAGCGGCAAAACCTCGCCGGTTCTGGAAGCCACACTGGAGAATATCCGCGAAACCTTCCGGCATGTCTCCGACAAGCAGATCGTGGACATCGTCGCCCGCCTCGCCAACCCGCGCGCCAAGATATTCCTCATCGGCGGACGCTTCACCGATCCCATTGCCCGCTACATGGCGGCCCATCTCACCATCGTCCGTCCGAATGTGTTCCATCTGACCGGCCAGGAAAGCACATGGCGCGATAGGCTCATCGACATGGGCAAGCGCGACGTGCTGCTGGTCTTCGACATTCGCCGCTATCAGGAAAGCCTGATCCGCTTCGCCGAAAAGGCGCATGGCCGTGGCGTCGATGTCATGCTTTTCACCGACCAGTGGCTGTCGCCGATCGCCCGCGTCGCCCGCCATGTTATTGCAGGCCGCACCTCGGTGCCCTCTTCGTGGGATTCGTCGGCAGCCCTGTTCGTCGTGGCCGAAACGCTGATCGGTGAGATCACGCGCTCGATGGAAAAGGAGAGCGCAAGGCGCATCCGTGAAATGGAAGACCTGAGATAGCCGGCATTGCCGCAATATTGTGCAGCGCATCCGAATGATTACCGATATTTAAGGTGCCAAGGCGTCTGCGAATTGACATAAAGGCGCGATACTGACTTTCCGGCGCTTTGCGCCTAGAATATGCGCCCATTTCGCTGTCTCGGGGACGGTGGAGAGCCGGGCAGATACGAAATCAAGTGGCGATATACCGCCCCGACGCCCGGAGTGCCGATGGCCGCCTGGAAACAGATCGTTTTTACCCTGGTCATCCTTGTGGTGGCCGCTGCCGCTTGGGCTCGTTTTTATCCCGGCGCACCCGAGATTCTGGCGCGCTGGGGCATAGACTGGGCCTATGGCGCAACGGCGAAGACCGAAGGCACCGCGGCAGCCGGCGGCAATCGGCAGGGCGGGCGCGGCCAGCAGACGGCGGTCATCACCGCGCCTGTCACCTCAGCAACGATCAATGACCGGCTTCAGGCGATCGGCACCGGGCGTGCCAACGCATCTGTTGCGATCAATCCCTATTCTTCCGGACGCCTTACCGAACTGACGGTAACGCCCGGAAGCAAGGTCGAGGCCGGAGCCGTGATCGCCCGGCTCGATTCGGACGGCGAGAAGATCGCGCTCGACCGCGCGAAGGTTGCCGTGGCCGACGCACAATCCAAGGCCGACCGCGCCAAGACGCTGCGCGGAACGAATACCGTTACCGCCGTGCAGGTCTCCGATGCACAGCTTGCGCTCGACAATGCACAGCTGGCGCTACAGGAAGCCCAGCTGGCGCTTGAACGCCGCGCCATCGTTGCGCCGATTTCCGGCTTCGTCGGCATACTGCCGATCGAGGCCGGCAACTACGTCACGACGACGACCACCGTCGCCACGATCGACGACCGCTCTTCGATCATCATCGACTTCTGGGTGCCCGAACGCTTCACCACTGCCGTTGCAGTGGGCCAGCCTCTGACGGCAACGCCCATCGCCATGCCGGGCCAGACATTCAAGGGAACGGTCAGCGCGGTGGACAACCGCCTGGAAGAGGCTAGCCGCACGCTGCTGGTGCGCGCGAAAATCGAGAATGTCGGCGACAAGCTGCGCGCCGGCATGTCGTTCCAGGTCGCCATGGGCTTTCCCGGCGATACCTATCCTTCCGTCGACCCGCTGGCGATCCAATGGGGCACCGATGGTGCCTTCGTCTGGGCGATCCAGAGCGGCAAGGCCAAGCGTACCCCTGTCCGCATCATCCAGCGCAACAGCGAGAGCGTCCTCATCGACGCTCCGATCATGGCCGGCGATATCGTCGTCACCGAGGGCGTTCATGCCGTGCGCGAAGGCGCCGACGTGCTGATTGCCGGTGCAGAGCCGAGAACCGCGACACCGGCCCCCGCCGGCAGCGGCTCGTAAGCGGCGCGGGGGGCGGGCATAGTGGAAACGCATAACGGCGGCAGCGAAAAGGGCATGACGGCGCTTTTCGTGCGCCGCCCGATCATGGCCTTCGTCATCAACACGCTGATCGTGGTCGCGGGACTTGCCGCCTTCTTCGGCGTCGAGGTGCGCGAACTGCCCGACGTCGACCGGCCCGTCATCACCATCACCGCCGACTATTCGGGCGCTGCCGCCGAAACCATCGACCGCGAACTGACGACCATATTGGAGGGCGCAGTCTCGCGCGTTTCCGGCGTCAAGTCGATCTCGTCGAGCTCGTCCTATGGACGCAGCCGCGTCACCGTGGAATTCGCCGACGGCGTCAATCTCGATGTGGCGGCAGCCGACATGCGCGACGCGGTCGCCCGCGTCACCAACCAGTTGCCCGACGACGCCGACCCGCCCCGCATCGTCAAGGCGGACGCCAATTCGGACGCCGTGCTGCGCCTGGCGGTGACCTCGGACCGCATGTCCGTCGAGGACATGACCATCTTCATCGATGACCAGATCATCGACACGCTGTCGGCGGTGCCGGGCGTCGCCGACGTCCAGATTTTCGGCGACCGCGACAAGATCTTTCGCATCGATATCGACCAGACCAAGCTTTCCAGCCTTGGAATGACCGTCGCCGACATCAGCAATGCCCTGTCGACCGTTTCGCTCGACACGCCGGCCGGCGCACTGACGAGCAAAGACCAGAACATCATCGTGCGCGCGACCGCTTCGGTGACCACGCCGGAAGCCTTCGAGAGCATCGTCATAAAGGGCCGCACCCGCATCGGCGATGTCGCCACCGTGACGATCGGACCCGACATCGGCCAGTCGTCGCTGCGCTCCAACGGCCAGCCAGGCATCGGCCTCGGCATCATCCGGCAGGCGCAGTCCAACACGCTGGACATATCCACCGGCGTGCACGCCGCCGTCGACAAGATACAGGCGACGCTGCCCGAAGGCATGAACATACGCGTGACCAGCGACGATGCCGTCTTCGTCAATGGCGCAGTCCACGAGGTCGAGATCGCGCTGGTGCTGTCGGTGTCGATCGTGCTCCTGATCATCTATCTGTTCCTGCTCGACTGGCGCGCGACGCTCATCCCCGGCCTTGCCATGCCGGTGGCGCTGATCGGCACGATCGCGGCGATCTATCTCGCCGGCTTCTCCATCAACATCCTGACGCTGCTGGCGCTGGTGCTGGCGACCGGCCTTGTCGTCGACGACGCCATCGTCGTGCTCGAAAACATCGTGCGCCGCCGCAACGAGGGCATGGGCCCGCGCGCGGCAGCCGTGCTCGGCACGCAGGAAGTGTTCTTCGCCGTCGTCGCGACCACCGCCACGCTCGCCGCAGTGTTCATCCCGCTCTCCTTCCTGCCCGGCCAGACCGGCGGCCTATTCCGCGAATTCGGCTTCGTGCTGGCCATGGCGGTGCTGCTGTCGTCCATCGTCGCGCTGTCGCTGTGCCCGATGCTCGCCTCGCGCATGCTGAAGGCGGGCGGCTCGGAAGCGGACCACGCACATCACGGCATCATGGGCCGCATCGGCGCCTTTCTCGCTGCCCTCTACCGCCGCTGCCTGCATGCCTGCCTCGACGCGCCGGCCATCGTCATCATCGTTTCGGTGCTGTTCGCCGCCGCCGCCTATGGCGCATTCGGCCTGATCCGCCAGGAACTGACGCCCAACGAGGACCGTTCGCTGGCGCTGCTGCGGGTTACCGCGCCGCAAGGCGTGAGCCTGGAATACACCACCCAGCAGATGCGCCGCATCGAGCAGCTGATCCAGCCGCTGCGCGATTCCGGCGAGATCGAGAACACCTTCGCCAATGTCGGCCAGGGCGGCTCTGTCAACAGCGGCTTCATGGTCATGTCGCTTGCGCCCTGGGACAAGCGCACGCGCTCGCAGCAGGAGATCATGGCCGATATCAGCAAGGCGGTCGCCAATGTTCCCGGCGTGCGTGCCTTCCCGGTTTCGCCCAACAGCCTCGGCATTCGCGGCGCCGGCAACGGCCTGCAATTCGCCATCGTCGGCTCCAACAGCTATGCCGACCTCGGCGTGGCGGCCAACAAGGTCGTTGCCGAGATGGAGAAGGACCCGCGCTTCCAGCAGCCGCGTCTTTCCAACGATGCGACCCAGCCGCAGCTTGCCGTCGAGATCGACCGCGAGCGCGCCTCCGACCTCGGCATCGACATAACCGGGCTGGCCAATGCCGTGCAGGCGATGCTGGACGGGCGCGAAGTGGACGAGGTCTTCATCAACGACCGCGCCTACAAGGTGAAGCTCGTTTCGACGACCAATCCGATCAACGACCCGACCGACCTCGAAAACATCTTCATGAAGACCACGGACGGCCGCTTCGTGCCGATGGCGACGATCACCACGCTGACCGAACGCGCCGTGCCGCCGTCGCTGACGCGCGAGCAGCAGTTGCGCTCGGTCGCCGTCACCGCGAACCTGCGCAGCGACTTCGCCCTCGGCGACGCGCTGAAGGCAGCCCAGGAAATCGCCGGCCCGCTGCTGCCGCCAGGCGCGCGCATCATCCCGCTCGCCGAAGCTGCCACGCTCGGCGAAAGCAGCGGCAGCATGCTGACCATCTTCGGCTTCGCGCTGGTCATCATCCTGCTGGTTCTGGCCGCCCAGTTCGAAAGCTTCGTCAGCGCCGTCATCATCATGGCGACGGTGCCGCTCGGGCTTGCCTGCGCGGTGTTCGCGCTGCTTTTGACCGGCACCAGCCTCAACGCCTACAGCCAGATCGGGCTGGTGATGCTCGTCGGCATCATGGCCAAGAACGGCATCCTCATCGTCGAGTTCGCCAACCAGCTGCGCGACCGCGGCATGGGCGTGCGCCAAGCGATCGAGGAGGCCTCCAACATCCGCCTGCGCCCGGTGATGATGACCATGATCTGTACCGTGCTTGGCGGCCTGCCGCTGGTGCTGGCCTCAGGCGCCGGCGCCGAAGCGCGCATTGCGCTCGGCTGGGTCATCGTCGGCGGGCTGGGGCTGGCGACGGCCTCGACGCTGTTCCTGACGCCCGTCGCCTACCTGCTGCTCGGCCGCTGGGTCACGCCCAAGGTCGAGGAAGAAGCGCGGCTCAAGCGCGAGCTGGAAGAAGCGGCTTATACGAATGTGGAGCCGGCAGAGTGAGATTAGCCTTCTTCTCCCCGTCACTATACGGGGAGAAGATGCCGGCAGGCAGATGAGGGGCGGTGCGACGGCTCGCGATTGCAACTCACCTTCACTGTAAGAGCTGCCCCTCATCCGGCCCTTCGGGCCACCTTCTCCCCGTAAACGGGGAGAAGGAATAGCAGCCCCTCAAGGCTTGATAAAAACCTTCCCGTTCGGCTTTGCCAGTTCCCCCGGCACGCGGCTCATCGCTTCCGAGAGCGGCACCACGGCCGTCACGTCAGTCGCCCAGCGGCCATCGGAAAAGCGCTTCTGTGCTTCCATCACCGCGCGGCCCTTACGCTCGATGGGCGTGTCGCGCATCCACTCGACCAGCCAGAACCCTTCGATCTTCTTGTTCATGAAGATGAGCTGTCCCGGCTGGACGATCGGCGTGGTGGAAAGGTCCATCCTGCCATAGACGATCCAGCGCGCGCCCTTGGGCATCGCGTCGAATATCGCGCCTGCGAGCGGGCCGGTGACGGCATCGAGGAAGATGCGCGGCTGCTCCGTCTTCATCACCTCTTTCAAGGCGCTGGCGAAATCCGGCGCTTCGGCATTGAGCACATGCGCGGCACCCGCCTCCTTCAGCAGCGGGATCTGGTCGTCGCGCCTGACGATGGCGATGGCGCGATAGCCTTCGTCCCGGGCCACACCCATGATCAGCTTTGACAGCTGGCTGGCGCCGGCGGTCAGCACGAATGCCTTCTCGCCCGCTTCCCGAATGATGTCGAACATGGCGAGAGCAGTCAGCGGGTTGACGATCATGGCGGCGGCATCCTCGTCGCGCACGCTGTCTATCACCGGGATGCAGGCCGAGGCTTCGGCCATCGCATATTCGGCCCAGGCGCCCCAATTGGTGTAGCCGGTGGCGAAGGCAACGCGCTTGCCGAGCATGCTCTGCGCGGCAGGATCATCGCCGACAGCCGCGACGATGCCGACACCCTCGAAACCGGCAGGCTGGCCTATGAAGCGCGGCTGGCCGTATTGCCCCTTGATGAACATCACGTCGGACGGGTTGATCGAGGCGAGGCTGACCTTGATCAGAAGCTGCTTCGGCTTCGGCGAAGGCACGGCGATGCGGCCGGGCACGACATAAGGCTCCATCGCTTCGAGAACGCTTCCCGAGGGCGTCTTGGTGTAGCCGTCATTGGTCAGAAGCAGTGCGTTCATCTCGGATGGGATGGCCATGGAAAACTCCGTTCACGGCTTGAGGATAAGCTTGCCGGACGCGCCGCGCCCGATCACGCGTTTCAGTATGTTTGCCGCGTCGGCAAGCGGATAGGTGCCTTCGATGACGGGTTTGACCTTGCCAGCGCGATACCAGCCGAGCAGCTCGCCCATGTTCTCGGCATAGGCCTGCGGTTCCTTGGCGGTGAAAGCGCCCCAGAACACACCGACCACCGAAAACCCTTTGACCAGCGCCAGATTGACCGGGAATTTCGGGATCGTGCCCGAGGCAAAGCCGATGACCAGCAGTCGCCCGCCCCAGCCCATCGAACGCGACAGCGCATCGAAGGCTTCACCGCCGACCGGGTCGAAGGCGACATCGACGCCCTTGCCGCCGGTCGCTTCCTTCAGCCGATCCTTGAGGTCTTCATAGCCGAGCACGATGTCGGCCCCTGCCTGCTTCGCGATCTGCCGCTTCTCCTCGGTTGACGCCACGCCGATGACGGTCGCGCCCATCGCCTTGCCGATCTGGATCGCCGCGATGCCGGTCAGGCCCGACGCGCCGAGCACACAGAGCGTTTCGCCGGGTTTTATCTGCGCGCGCTGCTTCAGCGCGTAGTGCGAGGTGCCGTAACCGCAGATCAGCGCGCAGGCGTGGCCGGCATCCATGCCGTCCGGCAGCTTCATCGCCGCCGGCTCCGGCACCGCGACCCGTTCGGCATAGCTGCCATGGGTGGAAAGTGCCGCAGCCCGGTCACCAACCTTCAGCGACTTCACATCCGGCCCGACGGCAACAACCTTGCCCGCCACCTCCATGCCCGGCACGAAAGGCAGCTCCGGCTTCATCTGGTAGAGGCCCTGCACCAACAGGCCGTCGGGAAAGTTGACGCCGATGGCTTCCGCCTCGATGACGACCTGATTGCCCTTGGCTTCCGGCTCCGGCCAGTCCGCATAGGCGATCTGGTCGATCGCCCCGTAGTTGTTGACGACGATTGCCTTCATGCCACGCACCTCGGTTCAAAGGACAGGCAATCCCTGACCCGAGCCTCTTCTCGTTGTGGCAGGACTATTTCGTATGAAGACGACGCACGTTGCGGCGGCTCGATACCCCCACCCCTGACCCCTCCCCACAAGGGGGAGGGAATTGGATAGGCCGGCACAATATTCCCCTCCCCCTTGTGGGGAGGGGTTAGGGGTGGGGGTACTGACGGCAGCCAAGGCATGATCGCTAAACCTTTTCCTGCGTGTATTTTCTAAGCTCGTTGCGGGCGATCTGGCGGCGGTGCACGGCGTCGGGCCCATCAACGAGGCGCAACGTCCTGAGATGGGTCCAGATGCGCGCCAGTTCGGTGTCCTGGCTGATGCCTTTCGCGCCGAACATCTGCACTGCCTCGTCTGCCACCTTGAGCGCGATACGCGGTGCCGCGACCTTGATCTGGCTGATCCACGGAGCAGCGGCGCGTGCGTCACCCTGGTCGATCATCCAGGCGGCCTTGAGGCAGAGCAGCCGCGCCATCTCGATCTCCATGCGGGCTTCGGCGATGATGTCGAAATTGGCGCCGAGTTCGGCCAGCTTCTTGCCGAAGGCCTCGCGCCGCAGGGCGCGCGTGCACATCAGTTCCAGCGCCCGCTCTGCCTGGCCGATGGCGCGCATGCAGTGGTGGATGCGCCCGCCGCCGAGCCGGCCTTGAGCGATCTCGAAACCCCTGCCCTCGCCGAGAATGAGATTGGATGCCGGCACGCGAACATTGGTGAAGCGGATGTGGAAATGGCCGTGCGGCGCGTCGTCCTCGCCATAGACCTGCATCGCCCGCAACTTCTCGACGCCCTCGGTGCCGGCCGGCACCAGGATCATCGAATGCCGCTTGTGCTTCGGCGCGTCGTCGCCGCCGGTCTTGACCATGACGATGTAGATCTTGCAGCGCGGATCGCCGGAGCCCGAAGCCCACCATTTCTCGCCGTTCAGAACATAGTCATCGCCGTCGCGCTCGCAGCGCAGGGAGATGTTGGTGGCATCCGACGAGGCGACGTCGGGCTCGGTCATCAGATAGGCCGAGCGGATTTTTCCTTCCAGCAGCGGCGTCAGCCAGCGCTCCTTGTGCTCGGCCGAGCCATAGCGCTCCAGCACTTCCATATTGCCGGTGTCGGGCGCCGAGCAGTTGAAGGTTTCGGCGCCCAGATGCGCCTTGCCCATTTCCTCGGCGAGATAGGCATATTCGACCGTCGAAAGCCCGTAGCCGCGGTCGGAATTGGTCAGCCAGAAATTCCACAAGCCGCGCTCGCGCGCCTTGGCCTTCAACCCTTCGAGAATTTCGGTCTGGCGCGGCGTGTAGGCCCAGCGGTCGCCGCCCTTGCCGATCTCGGCCAGGAATTCAGCGTCGAGCGGCGCGATCTCCTCGCGCACCATGCGGGCGACGCGCTCATGGATCGGCTTCAGCCGTTCCGTCATGCCCAGGGCCATATCCGACATTGAATTTCTTCCTCCAACTTCTGCTTGAACACGATCATTTTCAAAGCCGGCAACGGCCTGGGATCAGGAAACGCCGAGCCCCCTGGCCGCGCAGGTGACGATCTGCCTCACGAGACGGTCGATATCGCCCTCGGTTTCGTCGGGGCGCGGCGAATACCAGAAGATAGGCGAGTTGAGTGTCATGAACATGAGCTCGGCGGCGATGCCGAGATTCTCGAAATCCATTGCGCCGGCATCGCGCGCCTCTTCGAGGGTCTTGCGAAAGATCAGCCCGTATTCGGTGCGGTATTGCAGAAGCCGGGCAAAGACTTCGCGCTGTTCCGGCGTGGTCGCGCCGCGCAGATGCAGTTCCACGCCCTCCCACACCACGCGCTGGAACGGCTTGGTGCGGATCATCTGGCCGGTGTGGATGGTGGCGAGATGATGCCAGCGCGTGACCGCCGGAATGTCCTTCTCGCGATAGGGTTCGATCGCCGCGTAGTTCATGTCCATGCCTGTGCGAAACACCTCTGCGAACAGATCGGCCTTGGATGGAAAGTGATGGTAGACGCGACCCTTCGTCGAGCCGAGGCTGCGCGCGACATCGTCGATCGAACTGGCGTGATAGCCGCGCTCCATGAAGCACTGTGCTGCTGCGCGCAGGATGTCGAAGCGGGAATCGTCCGGCATGGTCCTTGCGGCGCTTTCTGACATCCGTTTGTCATCCTGGTGATATCGCGGCGGTCTATCTCCCGCAGCAAGGCACGGTCTTTACGAGCGCTGAAAATATGAACATACTACTCGGTATGTTGTCAACGCGGCAGAGCCAGAGCATCGGACCGAAAAGTGGTTACCGGTTTTCGGAATATTCCGATGCTCATTCAAAGTGCCGCAGCTTGGAGGAGCGATGTCCTATCTGGAGGAGCTGTTTTCGGTGACCGGCAAGACCGCGCTGGTGACGGGTGCGGCGACCGGCATCGGCCGCATGGCCGCCACCGCGCTGGCGCAGGCCGGTGCGCATGTGCTGATCGCCTCGCGCAAGGGCGAGGAATGCGCGCGCGTCGCCGCCGAGATCAACGCGCTGGGCGGACCGGGCAAGGCCGAGGGCTTTGCCGGAGACGTCGGCACCGAGGCCGGCATACTGGCGCTGGCCGGCGCGGTGAAAGAGCGGACCGGACGGCTGAATATCCTGATCAACAATGCCGGCATTTCCTGGGGCGAGCCGTTCGAGACATTCCCCTATGCCGCATGGGCCAAGGTGATGAACGTCAACGTCACCGCCATCTTCCACCTGACCCGCGAGCTGCTGCCGCTGCTGGATGCGGCTGCCAGCGACGAGGACCCTGCCCGCGTCATCAATCTCGGCTCGATCATGGGCACGCAGCCCTTCGCCGACAACGCCTATTCCTACACGGCGTCGAAGGCCGCGGTTCATCACCTGACCCGCACGCTGGCGATCGAATTCGCCGGGCGGCGCATCACCGTCAATGCCTTTGCGCCCGGCCCCTTCCAGAGCAAGATGATGGCCTTTGCCGTCGGCACCGACGAGAAGGCCAGGAAGCTCGGCGCCAACATTCCCTTGGGCCGGATCGGCGCGCCCGATGACATTGCGGGCGCGACGCTGTATCTGTGCAGCCGCGCCGGCCGCTATGTCACCGGCGCCATAATGCCCATCGACGGCGGCCAGTCGGTCCAGCACGGCCTGCCGCCCTTTACCGAATGACGAAAAGGCGAACCGCTTGACAACTTCCAGCCTGAAACCCGTGAGCCTCGAACAGCTTCTGTCCGGCGTCGGCAAGGAGGTCGGGGTCTCGCCCTGGCGCACGGTCACGCAGACCATGATCGACCAGTTCGCCGACGCCACCGACGACCACCAGTTCATCCATTGCGACCCGGAGCGGGCGGTGCGCGAGACGCCCTTCGGCGGCACGATTGCCCATGGCTTCCTGACGCTGTCGCTGCTGTCGGCGATGACCTATGAGACCATCCCGCCGCTGGAAGGCGGCGACATGGGCATCAACCAGGGTTTCGAAAACCTGAAATTCGTCGCCCCGGTGAAGACCGGCGCGCGCATCCGCACCCGTTTCGTCCTCGCCGACGTCAAGGCGCGGCCCTCCGGCTGGGTGCAGGTGGCGCATGACGTCACCATCGAGATCGAGGATTCGAAGAAGCCGGCGCTGACCGCGCGCTGGCTGACGCTGACCTATGTCGAGCCGGCAAAGGAAGCTGGATGAGCGATCCGAATACTCTCGATCGCGACGTGCTCGCGCCCTATCTGGAGGCCGAGGTTCCCGGGTTTTCCGGCCTCGAGACGATCGAGAAATTCAAGGCGGGACAATCGAACCCGACCTATCTGCTGACGGCCCAAAGTGGCCGCTATGTGCTGCGCGCCAAGCCGCCCGGCCAGCTATTGAAATCGGCGCATCAGGTCGACCGCGAGTACCGCGTCATGAAGGCGCTCGCTGGCACCGCCGTTCCGGTACCGAGGATGCTGCATCTGGCGCCGGAAGAGTCGCCCATCGGCCGCATGTTCTATTTGATGGAGTTCATGGAAGGCCGCATCTTCTGGGACCCGGCGCTGCCGGAAGCATCTTCGAACGACGAACGCGCGGCGATCTATGATGCGATGAACGCGACGCTGGCAGCCCTGCACGATGTCGACGTGGAAGCTGCCGGCCTCGCCGATTACGGCAAACCCGGCAATTATTTCGAGCGCCAGCTCGCGCGCTGGACCAGCCAGTACCGCGCCTCCGAAACGGGCGGCATCGCAGACATGGACCGGCTGATCGCGTGGCTGGAAACGCATATGCCGGCAGACGACGGCATCGTCTCGCTGGTCCATGGCGACTACCGGCTCGACAACATGATCTTCGCGCCGGACAGGCCGCAGGTGCTGGCCGTGCTCGACTGGGAACTGTCGACGCTCGGCCACCCCTTCTCCGACATCGCCTATCAGTGCATGCAATGGCGCCTGCCGCACCAGTCCGGCTTTCGCGGCCTCGGCGGCATCGACCGTGCAGCGCTCGGCCTGCCGTCGGAGGAGGCCTATGTCGCCGCCTATTGCCGGCGGCGCGGGCTGCAGGAGATTCCGCGCTGGACCTTCTTCCTCGCCTTCTCTTTCTTCCGCCTCGCGGCGATCTGCCAGGGCGTCTACAAGCGCGCGCTGGACGGCAACGCATCCAATCCGGAAAAGGCCAGGATGTATGGCGAGGCCGTAAAACTCCTGTCGCATCTGGCGGCGGAACTCATCGACAAGGACAAATAAAGCATGAGCCGTTTTGACGGGATGACCGTGTTGATAACCGGTGCGACGGGCGGTTTCGGCCGCCGTGCCGCCGAGCGTTTTGCGGCCAACGGCGCCCGGCTCATCCTCTCGGACATGGATGACGATGGGTTGTCTGCCTTTGCCGAAACATTGAATGCCGAAACCGCCACGCTGGCCGGAAACATCGCCGACGAGGAGCTTTCGGAAAAGCTGGCGGCGCTGGCCGTGGAACGCTTCGGACGTCTCGACATCGCCGTCAACAATGCCGGCATCGCCCAGAGCTTCGTGCGCCTGCCGCAGGTTCCCTCCGACGAGGCGCGGCGGATCATCGAGGTCGATCTGCTCGGCGTCTTCTACGCCCTGAAGGCGCAGCTTCCGGTCATGGAGCGGCAGTTCCGCAAAACCGGCAAGGGCGGCGCCATCGTCAACATCGCTTCCGTCGCCGGTCTGGGAGGGGCGCCGAAACTCTCGGTCTATTCGGCAGCCAAGCACGGCGTCGTCGGCCTGACGCGCTCGGCGGCGGCCGAATATGCATCCAAGGGCATTCGCGTCAACGCCGTCTGCCCTGCCTACGCACGCACCAAGATGGTCGACGATTTCGTCAAGATCACGCGCGGCTCCGAGGCCGAGGCGATCACCGAATTGACGCGCGGCGTGCCGATGAAACGCGTCGCGGAGGTGGACGAGGTCATCGAGGTGATCATGTTTGCCGCCGACCCGAAGAACTCCTTCATGACCGGCCACACGCTGGCGGTCGATGGCGGCATTTCCGCCATCTGAACAGACCTCTTTGAGAATTCTACTCCGGCGGACATCTGACGCAGTTTCTTAGACCAAAGTCATAAAACCAAAGGCTCGATGGTCCTCATCCGGCCGGAGAGGTACCTTTCGCACCAGCCGAATTGGGTTGGCGAGCTTATGCTCGTTGCTTGGCGGCCCGTGTCGGCGGGATCTTTGGGAGGACACATCAATGGCAATGGCAGCAAGTGCGGGCTCAGCCACGCGCGTCATGACCCGTGAGGAAAAGAAGGTCATCTTCGCTTCCTCGCTTGGCACGGTTTTCGAATGGTACGATTTCTATCTCTACGGTGCGCTTGCCGCCTTCATCGGCGCGGCCTTCTTCAGCGAATATCCTGAAGCCACGCGCAACATCTTCGCGCTTCTGGCCTTCGCCGCCGGCTTCCTCGTGCGCCCCTTCGGCGCGCTCATCTTCGGCCGCATCGGCGATCTCGTCGGCCGCAAATACACCTTCCTCGTCACCATCCTGATCATGGGCACGTCGACTTTCCTCGTCGGCCTCCTGCCCGGCTCGGCCACCATCGGCATCGCCGCCCCGATCATCCTGATCATATTGCGCATGCTGCAGGGCCTGGCGCTCGGCGGTGAATATGGCGGTGCCGCGACCTATGTCGCCGAGCACGCGCCCGACGGCCGTCGCGGCTTCTACACCTCCTGGATCCAGACGACGGCCACGCTCGGCCTGTTCCTGTCGCTGGTCATCATCCTGATCATTCAGGGCTCGATGAGCGCCGACGACTTCAAGGCCTGGGGCTGGCGCATTCCGTTCCTGATCTCGGTCGTCCTGCTCGGCATTTCGGTGTGGATTCGACTGTCACTGAACGAGTCGCCGGCTTTCCAGCGCATGAAGGACGAAGGCAAGGGCTCGAAAGCGCCGCTGTCGGAAGCCTTCGGACAGTGGAAGAACGCCAGGATCGCGCTGCTGGCCCTGTTCGGCCTCACCGCCGGCCAGGCCGTGGTGTGGTATTCGGGCCAGTTCTACACGCTGTTCTTCCTGCAGAACGTGCTCAAGGTCGATGGCGTCTCGGTCAACATCATGATCGCCATCGCGCTGGCGCTCGGCACCGGCTTCTTCGTCTTCTTCGGCTGGCTGTCGGACAAGATCGGCCGCAAGCCGATCATCATGGCCGGCCTCGCGCTCGCCATCGTCACCTACTTCCCGCTGTTCAAGGCGCTTACCTGGGCCGCAAACCCGGCACTCGCCAGCGCTCAGCAGAATGTCCGTGCGACGGTGACGGCTGCTCCGGGGGACTGCAAGTTCCAGTTCAACCCGGTCGGCACCAGAAAGCCGCTGACCTCCTGCGACGTCGCAACGGACTTCCTGGCAAAGAGCGCGGTTCCATACGACATCGTCGCGACGGCTCCCGCCGGCACGCCCGCAAGCGTAAAGATCGGCGAGGAAACCGTCGAATCCTATGACGTGGTCGCTGCCGGAGCCGACGCCGCAGCCAAGGACGGCGCGTTCAAGAAGGGCATCAACACCGCTCTTCAGGACGGCGGCTATCCGCTGGTTCGCGATCCTGCAAAGGTCGCGGATTCGAAGCTCGACGCATTGGTCGCCGCCAACCCGAAACTGGCACTTGACGCAGCCGCTATCCGCGGCGGCGAAAAGGCCATGGTTCCGGTCGACAAGGCCATCGCCGACAAGCTGATAACCGCTGAGGAAGCGGCAGGTGCGACCGAAGTGCCGGTCTACACCGTTCCCGGCGCAGGCGCCTTCAAGATGATCGCCGATCCGGCAGCCGTCAGCTGGCCGAAGGTCATCGCCATCCTGTTCGTGTTCGTCCTTTATGTGACAATGGTTTACGGGCCGATCGCGGCGATCCTGGTCGAGATGTTCCCGACCCGCATCCGCTACACCGGCATGTCGCTGCCTTACCACATCGGCAACGGCTGGTTCGGCGGCCTGCTGCCGGCAGTCGTGTTCGCCATGAGCGCGGCCAAGGGCGATATCTACTACGGCCTCTGGTATCCGATCGTGATCGCGGCGATGACACTGATCATCGGCCTGATCTTCGTGAGGGACACCAAGGACGCCAACCTCGACGCCATCAAATAAAGCGTTGAAGAACAAAACACCCGGCAGGCTGGCCGCCTGCCGGGTGTTTCTTTTCGATCTGCATTCTTACTTCTTTGGCTTTTTCTTCGGTCCGCCCGATATGGACGTCGATATGACGGAAATGGGATCGCTGGCCGGAAACGTATCTTCCAGTCCCTCTTCGAGCTCTTCTTCCTTGGTCTTGTTTTCCTTGTCGCGCTGCTCGCGTTCGAGCGAGCGCACGGCCGGCGATCTCTTGGCGGCCGGTTTAGATGTCGCTTTCGACATGATGGCTTCCCTCAATCTGTATGCACGCAAAACGCCGCGTGCGATCGAAGGTTCCACCCTTCAGGCGGCAGCGTCAACAGCCGCCTGAGACAGGAATGCGAAAGCATAGTCGGAGAAGGAGCGCCAGCACTCGACGCGGAACGCATCGTCTGCCGTGCGCAGGATCACGACTTCGATCTTGCCCAGAACCGTGCGCGAGCAGGCACCCACCGGGAAGGCCGCAAGCGACAGATCCTGCGGGCAGCCGGCATTGAGCGTGGCAGCCGCAGCCGTCCCGGTGACCGAGAAACCGACATTGCGATGCGAGACGCCGACGGCCGAATGAAGCGCCTTGACGCCGGCGCAATCGGCCAGCGGATCGCCGCCCGCCTCGTCGATGACCAGCCACTCGTCCGGCCCGAGCCAGAGTGCGGTGCGTCCGCCCTTCGAAGCGGAAGTCTTCGGCGCCTTTGGCAAGGCTACACCGAGCGCCTTTGACAAGGCGGCAACGGATGCATCAGGCGCGCGCAGCGAAATGCGCTCGGCAGGAGGCAGCACCCCAAGCTTGACGCCGGTGGCGGAGAAATCACGCCCGGCAAGTGCTGGTGCGCGCGTGGCCGTCGCAGTTTTGGCAGCAGCTTTAGCCATTGAGGCGCTCTCCCTTCTCGTCGAAGAATACGGGCGAGCAGACCTCGACCTCGATCACGCTATCCGGCATCGGCACATGAAGCGTCTGCCCCATGCGGTCGCGCCCGTCGATCACCACGGCCAGTGCGATGCCCCGGCCGCAATTTTCCGACCAGTAGCTCGACGTGACATGGCCGATCATCTTCATCGGGATCGGCTGCTTCGGATCGGCGACGATCTGCGCGCCCTCCTCCAGCACCACTTTCGGGTCCTTTGCCTTCAGGCCGACAAGCTGCTTGCGGCCCTTGGCGACGAGATCGGGACGAGTCAGGCCGCGAATGCCGACGAAATCGGTCTTCTTCTTGCCGATCGCCCAGTCGAGCCCGGCGTCGTTCGGCGTCACCGTGCCGTCCGTATCCTGGCCGACGATGATGTAGCCCTTTTCGGCGCGCAGCACGTGCATCGCCTCGGTGCCATAGGCGCAGGCGCCGTGCTTCTGGCCCTCAGTCCACAGCGCTTCCCACACCGCCTGGCCGTAGTCCGCCGGCACGTTGACTTCAAAACCGCGATCGCCGGTGAACGACATGCGGAACAGCCGCGTCGGCACACCGCAGATCTTGCCTTCGCGCACCGACATATGCGGCAGCGCCTCGTCCGACATGTCGATGCCCTCGACCAGCGGCTCGATGATTTTTCGCGAGTTCGGTCCCTGGACGGCGATGACCGCCCACTGTTCGGAGATCGAGGTCAGCCAGACATTGAGATGCGGGAACTCAGTCTGGAGGTAATCCTCCATGTGGTTCATGACGCGGGCCGCACCGCCGGTCGTCGTGGTGACGTGGAAGCGATCCGCCGCCAGCCTGCCGACGACGCCGTCGTCATAGATGAATCCATCTTCGCGCAGCATGATGCCATAGCGGCAGCGGCCGGGCTCCAGCTTCTCCCATGGGTTGGTGTAGAGCAGTTCCATGAACTTGGCCGCATCCGGCCCGACCACTTCGATCTTGCCCAGCGTCGAGGCATCGAACAGGCCGGCAGCCTTGCGCACCGTCACGCATTCGCGGTTGACCGCCGCATGCATGTCCTCGCCCGGCTTGGGGAAATACCAGGCGCGCTTCCACTGGCCGACATCCTCGAACACGGCACCATGGGCTTCCGCCCAGCCATGCATCGCCGTCTTGCGGGTCGGGTCGAACAGAACGCCGCGGCCGTGATTGACGATGGAGCCAAAGGTCACCGGCGTATAGGGCGCGCGGAAGGTGGTCAGGCCGACCGAGGGAATGTCCTTGTCCAGCGTCTCGGCGGCAATCGCCAGACCGTGCATGTTGGAGGTCTTGCCCTGGTCGGTCGCCATGCCGTTGGTGGTGAAGCGCTTGACGTGCTCGATCGAGCGCATGCCTTCGCGCACGGCAAGGCGGATATCCTTGGCGGTGACGTCGTTCTGGAAATCGACAAAGGCTTTCACGGTCGTGTCCGCGCCCGCGCCCGGCCCTGCGCCGAGCATGCCGCCGGCCCAGCTTTCGCTGGTCTCCGCTTTCGGCTTGGCCGACTTGCCGGCCTTCGCGCCGGCATCCTTTGCAGCCTTCTCGCCGGCCGCATAGGCTTCGTCGAGGGTTGCGGAAATGCCGTCCGTGCCGTTGCAGGCCCCGACGGAGACGCAATCCTGCGCGTAAGCGCCGGGCAGGAAGCGCTTGGTGGCGTCGTCAAAGGCGACCTTGCCGCGCGATTGCGAGAACAGATGCACCGACGGCGTCCAGCCCGACGACATCAGCAGCGCATCGATGGGGATGTTGCGCTCGCCGCCGCCGTTTTTCGGCTGGATCGTCATCGAGGATACGCGCAGGCGTCCGCCGGTTTTGATGACGGCGCGGCCATGGTTGATCTCGATGCCGAGCGCGCGCGCCTCATCGACCAGAGCGCCCGCCGGATTGTCGCGCAGGTCGACGATGGCCGCGATGTTGACGCCGGCCTTCTTGAGGTCGATCGCCGCCGCATAGGCGGTGTCGTTGGCGGTGTAGACGCCGACATTCTGGCCGACGGCGACGCCGTAGTGGTTGAGATAGGTGCGCGCCGCCGAAGCCAGCATGACACCGGGCCGGTCGTTGTCGGCAAACACCATGTGCCGCTCGATGGCGCCGGTGGCGAGGATGACGCGCCTGGCGCGAACCTGCCAAAGCCGCTCGCGCGGCAAATCGTGGCCGGGGCTGGCGAGATGCTCGCTGACCCGCTCGACAAGGCCGACGAAGTTCTGCGCGTAGTACCCGAACGCAGTCGTGCGCGGCAGCACGCGGACATTATCCATCGCGGCCAATTTCGCGACTGTGGCCTGCGCCCACGACCAGCCGTCGGCGCCATCAACGCTCGTACCGGCCTCGAAGCGCAAAGCGCCGCCGAGTTCGGCCTGCTCGTCGCAGATGATGACGCGCGCGCCGGTCTCAGACGCTGCGAGCGCTGCAGCAAGTCCAGCAGCGCCGCCGCCCAGCACCAGCACGTCGCAATGCTCGAAGCGCGCAGAATAATGGTCCGGGTCCGGCTGGTCGGGCGAAACGCCAAGACCGGCAGCGGCACGGATTTTCGGCTCGTAGAGGCTCTTCCAGGCAGCCTTCGGCCACATGAAGGTCTTGTAGTAGAAGCCGGCCGAAAACATCGGCGAGGCCAGGTCGTTGACCGCGCCGACATCGAAGGAGAGCGACGGCCAGCGGTTCTGCGAATTGGCGCTGAGCCCGTCATAGAGCTCCTGTACCGTGGCGCGGACGTTCGGCGTCCGGCGCGCCGCGTCGCGCTCGATCGAAACCAGCGCGTTCGGCTCTTCCGCGCCGGCGGAGAGAAAGCCGCGCGGCCGGTGATATTTGAACGAACGGCCGACGAGATGGACGCCGTTGGCCAGAAGCGCCGAAGCCAGCGTGTCGCCGGCGAGGCCCGAATAGGACTGGCCGTCGAAGGTGAAACGCACGGTCTTTGCCGGCGTGAGGCGGCCGTGGCCGGAAATGCGGTGCGTGGCGGCCATCACGCGTCTCCCTTTTTGGCCGGCGCGCGCTTTGCCGCCGGTTTCTTTACATTGAGCTGATCCGGCGGGCGGTTGGCATAGGCTGCCGGCCCGCTCTCCTTCTTCAGCTTGGAGATGTCGGGCTTCGGCTCGCCGGCCTTGTAGGTCGTGACGAACTTGTCGGTGACGGTGTCGCGCACCGCATTGAAGAAGCGGCCGCAGCCGTGAATATGCCGCCAGCGCTCATAGATGATGCCCTTGGGGTTCGAGCGGATGAAGAAGAATTTTTCGAAATCCTCGTCGCTCACCGCCACGATGTCGGCAGCGCGTGCGATGTGGGCTTCACCGGCGTTGCGGAATTCGAGTTCCGGACGCTCTTCCTCGCAATAGGGGCAGCGGATCAACAGCATGTCTTGTTCCTAAAGTTCGCCTTGGCGGACGTGCGTGCCCTGGGGCTGGTCGCAGAGCCGCTCTCCGAGTGCCGCGAAGGGCGCCATGCGCTTCACCAGCGTCTCGACGGAATCGACCGGCACGATGAGGTCGCGGTCGGCCATGTTGCCGAGTGTGAGTTCGAACGGGTTGACCGAGACGAACACCTTGCGCATCCGCGCAGGTTCCGCCTCGTCCTTTGCCGGCTCTTCAAGGAACATCACCATCCTCTTGCCCGCGCTCCAGACGCAGGCGAGATAGCCGGAGCTGACCGTGAAGGGCCATTCCTGTTCATTGTCGGCACGGCTGAGCTTCTGCAACCGAACTTCGTCGGCGCCGGGAAAATGAAACAGTCCCTTCTCGCCGGCGAGAATCAGCGGCGCAACGACGGCAAGAGTGGCTGCCAGAGCCGTCATCAGTGCGCCACCGCCGCCGCTGCCGCCTCATCGATAAGCCGTCCGGTGCGGAAGCGCTCGATGGTGAAAGGCGCGTTGATCGGATGCGGCTCGTCGCGGGCAATGGTGTGGGCAAAGACGTTGCCCGAACCGGGCGTGGCCTTGAAGCCGCCCGTGCCCCAGCCGCAATTGACGTAGAGCCCCTGCACCGGCGTCTTGGCCAGGATCGGCGAGCGATCCGGCGTCACGTCGACGATGCCGCCCCAGGAGCGCAGCATCTTCATGCGCGTGAAGATCGGGAACATCTCGCAGATGGCGTCGAGCGTGTGGTTGAGGATGTGCAGCCCGCCGGTCTGCGAATAGGAGATGTACTGGTCGGTGCCTGCGCCGATGACCAGCTCGCCCTTGTCCGACTGCGAGATATAGGCGTGCACCGTGTTGGACATGACCACGCAGGGCACCACCGGCTTGACCGGCTCCGACACCAGCGCCTGCAAGGGATAGCTTTCCAGCGGCATGCGCACGCCGGCCATGTCCATCAGCACCGATGTGTGGCCGGCAGCAACCACGCCGACCTTCTTGGCGCCGATGAAGCCGCGCGAGGTCTCGACGCCGGTGACGGCGCCATTCGGCGCGCGCTTGATGCCGGTGACTTCGCAATTCTGGATGATGTCGACGCCACGCGCAGAAGCGGCGCGCGCATAGCCCCAGGCGACAGCGTCATGCCGCGCCGTGCCGCCGCGCCGCTGGAGCGAGGCGCCAACGACGGGATAGCGCGCCTCCTTCGAGATGTTGAGCGGCGGGCAGAATTCCTTGGCCTGTTCCGGCGACAGCCATTCATTGTCGATGCCGTTCAGCCGGTTGGCATGGATATGCCGCTTGAGCACCTGCACATCGTGCACATTGTGCGCCAGCATCATGACGCCGCGCGCCGAATACATGACGTTGTAGTTGAGGTCCTGGGAAAGCCCGTCCCACAGCTTCACGGCGTGGTCATAGATGCCGGCCGATTCGTCATAGAGATAGTTCGAGCGGATGATGGTGGTGTTGCGGCCGGTGTTGCCGCCGCCGAGCCAGCCCTTTTCCAGCACCGCGACATTGGTGATGCCGTGTTCCTTGGCCAGATAATAGGCCGTCGCCAGCCCGTGCCCGCCCGCACCGACGATGATGACGTCATATTCCGCCTTCGGCTCGGGCGAGGACCATTGCTCGTCCCAGCCCTTGTGGCCGCGCATGGCCTCTCGGGCGAGGGCAAAAACCGAATATTTCCGCATGGGCTCGGGCCTCGTGGATGTCGGAAGATGTCGTCTCTGAATTCAGAGCGCGAGGTGTATCACTAGCGAAAAGCGACTGCCAGCTTTGCACTGTTTGCGACGGCCATTGCCGCTTTGGCGGCGGGCAGGCGAAGTCTTCGAAATCCTCACCTGCCGCACCGCAGGTATCGGGTGGCTCGCGCCCTCCCCATTTGCGACCACGGCGCATCGATGCGGACCGCTCCGGTTCGCCATTCCATGCAGAGGAAATCAATCATGTCCGCACTCGTCAACAAGGTCGCAATCGTCACCGGAGCCAGTTCCGGCATCGGCCGTGCCGCCGCAAAGCTCTTCGCTGAGGAAGGCGCGAACCTCATCATCGCCGCCCGGCGTCAGACCGAGCTCGACGCGCTGGTCGCGGAAATCGTCGAGGACGGCGGCACGGCAATCGCGCTTGCAGGCGACATCCGTGACGAGGCCTACGCAAAAGCGCTGGTCGATCTGGCGACCGGCGAATTCGGCGGCCTCGACATCGCCTTCAACAATGCCGGCGCGACCGGTGAGATGGGTCCGCTTCCCGACATGTCGCTCGACGCATGGAATGCGACGCTGGACACCAATCTGACCGGCGCCTTTCTCGGCGCGAAATACCAGATCCCGGCCATGCTGGAGCGCGGCGGCGGGTCGCTGATCTTCACCTCGAGCTTCGTCGGCCACACGGTCGGCATGCCCGGCATGGCGGCCTACGCCGCAGCCAAGGCAGCGCTGATCGGACTGACGCAGGTTCTGGCCGCCGAATATGGACAGCGCGGTCTGCGGGTGAACGCGCTGCTGCCCGGCGGCACCGACACACCGGCGGCAACGTTCAAGACACCGGAGGAATGGGCCTTCGTCGAAGGCCTGCATGCGCTGAAGCGCGTCGCAAAGCCGGAGGAAATCGCCCGTTCGGCCCTTTTCCTCGCCTCGGATGCTTCGAGCTTCACCACCGGCACCGCGCTGTTTTCCGATGGCGGCGTCTCGATCAACCGGGTCTGAACCGAACGATTGCGAAGGCGATGCCGATCTTCACGGAGCCGGCGTCGCCTAATCGACCGCTTGTTTCAACCGCTTGGAAATCGGCTCGAATTCCGGCGTTGCCTTGCGCTTGACCGGGTCGGGCTTTCCCGCGTCGATCGCCTCCCAGTATTTCCAGTTCACCTTCTCACGACCCAGCTCGTAGTCCATGCCGTCCCAGCTGTCCTCGCGAAAGCTGTAGAAGGCCCAATGCAGCCTGTTGGCATCGAGCTTGGTCAGCACGTCGTCGAGATACTGCCGGCAGCCAGACAGCCGGCGCATGCAGCCGAACTCGCCGGTGACGATGCGGTTCTCCGCAACGCCATGCTTGTTCGCCCAGTCGAGCGGAAGCTGCAGATAGGCATCGACCCGTTTGGCATCCCAGTTTTCCGATCCTTCGCCGAACGGCACCTCGCCCGGATAGGCATAGGGCTTTTCGCGCTTGAGATTGGGCGCGCTGGTCGCCGCATAGGGCTCATACATGTGGAAGCTGTAGAGGACTTTGTCGTCGGCAAGCGGGCCGGGCCAGTAGGAAAACGCATCCGCCGCCGCATACCAGCCGGCATCCGCCATGATCGGCGTCTTTGGGTCGACCGCGCGGATAGCCTTGATCACGGTCTCATAGAAAGACGGCAGGTCGTGCGGCGTGGCGGCGGCATCCTTGTACCAGGCCTGCATCGCGGCCGCATCGGCATGCTCGGCAAGCCCGTTTTCCTTCTCCGGCGCCGGTTCGTTGATGATGTTGTAGGCGGCAACCGCCGGGTGATCCTTCAGCGTAGCCGCAAGATCACGCCAGAAGGCGGCGGCCTGCGTCCAATAGGCCTTGTCCTGCCACAGGCGCCCGTCGAACTTGCCGTCATTGTTCTGCGACCAGCGCATGCCGGGCAGCGACAGCGGCGCGATCACAACTTTCAGCCCGGCCTTGTCGGCGCGATCGAGCGCGGCCTTCAGGGTCGCCAGATCCTTCTGCATCAGGCCGGCATAGGCATCGGCATCGCCGATCAGGAAGTCGCGTTTTTCCGGCTTCCATTTGTCGTAGGAAAGCCGCACCCAGCTCGCGCCATAGCCGTGCAATGCCTTGAAATAGGTCTCGTCCGGCGGCAGGCGATTGAAGCTGTTGCCGCCATGCTGGGGCTTGTCCCAAAAGCCAATGAGGTCGGCCGCGCGTGCCTGTGAAGCAAAACAGCAGAGGACAAGCAGGCAGTTCAGCAATCGCACGATCGAGCATTCCCCGGTATTTGATGTCGCGGTTTCGTTGACCGGCAGTTTCTTCCGGTTTATTCAGGCGGAAATGCGTTGCGCGGCAGATTGCGCCTGCATTTTCACATTTGAGAGAGCGATACGCGCCTTTTGCGCACTCTGCTCTCGACAACGCTGCTTGATTCTGCTATCAGCCGCCGCAATTCGCGGTGGTGACCGCTGCGAAAGCCAGTGGCTATTCGCCCCGCTATATTGATTCGAACCCGAAAGACAGGATTGCCCGTGCAGGTACTCGTCCGCGACAACAATGTTGATCAGGCGCTTCGCGCGCTCAAGAAGAAGATGCAGCGCGAAGGTATCTTCCGTGAAATGAAGATGCGCGGCCACTACGAGAAGCCGTCGGAAAAGCGCGCCCGTGAAAAGGCTGAAGCCGTTCGCCGCGCCCGCAAGCTGGCCCGCAAGCGCGCTCAGCGCGAAGGCCTGCTGCCGATGACCCCGCGTCCGGTTCCGGCCGCAGGTGCAGCGCGCCCGGCGCGTTGATCTGGCCAATATTTCGTCCTTTTGCGAGGATACGGAAGGTGGGGTGATGAAGAATCACCGCCACCTTTTTGTTTTGTTCCGATTGCGCGCTATATGCTGCCGCGGAACCTCCGCCGGATAGTCCGGCTGACCACAAGGGAAGAGCACAGATGGAAGCATTGATCGGCGGGCGCAATCTCTCCTGGCGGGGTTCAGCCATGGCTGTGGTGCTGCTGTCCGGTCTGGCGCTCACCGCCTGCCAGAGCGGCCCGGCAGGCGAACTCACCTCCGTCGACACGGCCCAGGGGTCGAGCGAGAACATCTCCTCGCTCTCGGCGGTCATCTCCCGCAATCCTCAGGACCCCGAAGGCTACAATGTGCGCGGCTCGGCCTATGGCCGCGGCGGCAAGTATCGCGAGGCCCTGAAGGACTTCGACAAAGCGATCGAGCTTAAGCCGAATTTCTACCAGGCCTACGCCAACCGCGCCCTCATCCAGCGCTTTCTCGGCGACCAGGGAAAAGCGCTCGCCGACTACAACCAGGCCATCCAGCTCAACGCCAATTACGACGCCGCCTATATCGGCCGCGGCAATCTCTACCGCAAGGCGGGCCGCACGCAGGACGCCTTCAATGATTTCCAGAAGGCGATCCAGCTCGATACGACCGATGCGCGCGCCTATCACAATCGCGGCCTGATCTATCAGAGCCAGGGCCAGCACGCCTTCGCCATCGAGGATTTCTCGACCGCGATCTCGCTGTCGCCCGACGCCGCCGAACCCTATAACGGCCGCGGCCTTTCCTATCTCGCCACCAATGACGAGGACAACGCCTTCGCCGACTTCAACATGGCGATCAAGCTCGACGGCAACATCGCCGAAAGCTGGGCCAACCAGGCGCTGATCTACGAGCGGCGCGGCGACAAGGCGCGTGCGGCGAAGTCCTACGCGCGTGCCGCACAGCTCGACCCCAACTACAAGCCGGCGACCGAAGGCCTGGCCCGCACCCGCGGAAGCTGACCGGCGAATCAGCGCCACAGGCACCAGCTATCTTCCCCCGAACGCGATTGCGTTACCGGGATGGAACCGAACGGCTGCCCAATCGGTTTTAAAGACACGATGTTGCGTTGAAGGCGGCAAAAATTTGCCGTGTTTGCGACCTAGATCGTGCTTGTAAGGCTGGGGGTTCTGTTTGCATTCCTATGGGAATCGATCGGGGCTTGGCCCAGCGAGAATTGCTGGAGTTGAATCATGAAGAAATTTGTTCTCGCCGCGGCCCTGTTTTCCGCCGTCTCGACCCTTCCCGCACATGCCGGAAGCGTACAGCTCGGCATTCTCGATTGCGTCGTCGATGGCGGCACCTCCTATGTCATAGGCTCGAACAAGGGCCTGGCCTGCACGTTCAAGCCCTACAACAAGGCCTATGGCCCTGACGTCTACAGCGGCGTCATCTCCAAGCTCGGCGCCGATCTCGGCATGACCCACCAGTCGTCGATCAGCTGGGCTGTTCTGGCCACCGACTGGGACGGCTACGGCACCGGTGCGCTCGCCGGCAAATATTTCGGCGCATCGGCCGATGCGAGCCTTGTCACCGGCGGTGGTGTCAACGTCCTGCTCGGCGGAAACAGCCGTGCCTTCACCTTGCAGCCGCTCAGCGTACAGACCCAGACCGGCGTCAATGTCGCGCTGGCTGTGACACAGCTCGAACTCTACACATCGCTGAAGTAATTCGCCGCCTCTCGCGGTTGGAAACTGAAGAAGCCCGGCCGATCCTTCGGCCGGGCTTCTTGCTGTTTGCGCCACACCCAGCAACCGCCTGATCCAGACCATGTGGCAGATTGCCGATCGATCTCGCTTAATTTAGAAACCAAAAAGTTTCTTTATTTAGCGAGGCATTTGCCGTGCGGCAAACAAGTCCCAGCGAAGACCGCATCCTGCGGCGGATCAAGTTTCACGGCGAGCAGACGACCGGCGCGATCGCCGAGCATCTCGACATCACCACGCCCGGCGCGCGCAAGCATCTCACTGCCCTTCTCGATGCCGGCCTCGTTGCCTTCGAAGATCGCGGCGGCAAGGTCGGCCGGCCGGAACGTTACTGGCTGCTCACAACAGAAGCGCAAAAGCTGTTTCCCGACAGCCATGCAGTGCTGACCGTCGAGATGCTGGATTCCGTGCGCACGCTTTTCGGCGAAGACGGTCTCGACCGGCTGATCGGCGACCGCGAGCGGCAGATGCTGCGGCGTTATGATGCTGCTCTTGCCGGGCTGGAGGGGCTGGCCGAACGCGTCGCCAAGCTTGCCGACATCAGGAGCCAGGAAGGCTATCTCGCCGATGCAGCCCCCCTGCCCGGCGGCGCATGGCTGCTTGCCGAGAACCATTGCCCGATCTGCGCTGCCGCAAGCGTCTGCCAGGGCTTCTGCCGCTCGGAACTCGCTCTGTTCCGGCAGGTGCTCGGCGACGACGTCAGCGTCGAGCGCACCGACTATATTCTGGCCGGCGCGCGACGCTGCGCCTACCGCATATCCCCAGCATCGGAGACAACAAAATGAGCGTGGCATCAAACCGCGTCGACTGGCATGCCCTGTGGGCAAGCGGCGATCTCGCCCGCTTCTGCTTCATCTGCCTCGGCATCCTCCTTCACGCCACCAACGAAACCATGGTGGCCACAATCATGCCGGCCATGGTCGGCGATCTTTCCGGCGTCCAGCTGGTCGGCTGGTCGCTCGCCATCTACGAGGTCGGTGCGATCGTCGCCGGTGCCGCCGCCGGCCGGCTGGTCAGCTATGTGCCGCTGCGCACAAACATGGTGGTTGCCGCCCTGCTCTATTCCACCGGCGCGCTCCTCTGCGCCACCGCTTCCTCCACGCTGTGGTTCCTCACCGGGCGCCTGATCGAGGGTTTCGGCGGCGGTGCGCTGGTGTCACTCGCCTTCGTTTCGGTGGAACGCCTTTTCCCGCGCAAGATCTGGCCGCAGCTCTTCGGCGTCATGTCGGCCATCTGGGGCGTGGCAGCCTTCAGCGGCCCGCTGCTCGGCGCGCTGATTGCGCAGGCTTTGTCATGGCGTTGGGCCTTCGGCGTGTTCTTCCTCGGCGGCATCGCCATGGCGCTGGCCTGTTTCGCCGTGCTGCGCAGCCCGGAAGCGACGCGGCGCAAGGCAGGATTGGGCACGCTGCCGCCCTTCCCCTTCCTGGCGCTCAGTGCGCTGGCGGCAAGCGTCATCCTGATAGCGCTGGCGGGCGTGAAGATCGAGGTGCTGCGCTCGTCGCTGCTGCTCGTCCTCGGCATTGCAGCACTTGGCCTGTTCTTCGTGCTGGATGCGAGAAAACCGCTGTCGCGGCTGTTCCCGTCGCGCCCCTTCGACTGGCGCTCACCGGTCGGCAACGGCATGATCATGATTGCCGCCTTCTCGGTGGCGACGATTTCTTTCTCCGTCTACGGTCCACTGCTGCTCACCAACTTGCACGGCATCTCGCTGCTGACCACAGGCTACATCATCGCCGCCGAATCCATCGCCTGGTCGGTCCTGTCGATCCTCGTCGCCAACGCCCCACCACACCGCGAAAGGCTGATCATCGTCACCGGCGCCTGCATGATCACCGCCGGCATTGCAGGCTTCGCCTACGCAATTCCCAACGGCTCGATCCCGCTGGTGCTGTTGTGCGCACTTTTGCAGGGCGGCGGCTTCGGCATCGCCTGGCCCTTCGTCACCCGCGTCATCGTCGCGGCTGCCGACCCATCCGAAAGCACGGTCGCTTCGTCCGCCGTGCCGACCATGCAGCGCATCGGCTACGCCGTCGGTGCGGCGATCAGCGGCATCATCGCCAATGCCAGCGGCTTCTCGCACGGCTTGAGCGGCGCGACCGCCCACAGCGTGGCGGTATGGCTGTACCTGGGCTTCGTTCCGCTCGGCATCGTCGGCTGCATCGCCGCCTTCCGCATAGCAGGCAAAGCCGGAGTTACTCCAAGCGTGGCTGCCTGAAACGAAAAAAGCCCGGCGCAATGCCGGGCTTTTGTTTCGAAGACAAGGCTGGATCAATGATCCATTGCCTTGACGATTTCCTCGGTCATTTTCTTTGCGTCGCCGAGCAGCATCATGGTGCCGTCCTTGTAGAACAGCGTGTTGTCGATGCCGGCATAGCCGGAGCCGAGCGAGCGCTTGACGAACAGGCAGGTGCGGGCCTTGTCGACGTCGAGGATCGGCATGCCGTAGATCGGCGACGACTTGTCGTCGCGCGCCGACGGGTTGGTGACGTCGTTGGCGCCGATGACGTAGGCGACGTCGGCCTGCGCGAACTCGGAGTTGATGTCTTCGAGCTCGAAGACCTCGTCGTAAGGCACATTGGCTTCCGCCAAGAGCACGTTCATGTGGCCGGGCATGCGGCCGGCGACAGGATGGATAGCGTATTTCACTTCGACGCCGGCAGCCTTCAGCTTGTCGGCCATTTCGCGGACCGCATGCTGCGCCTGCGCCACCGCCATGCCGTAGCCCGGCACGATGATGACCTTCTGCGCGTTCATCATGAGGTAGGCGGCATCGTCCGCCGAGCCCTGCTTGACGGTGCGCTCGATGCCGTCGTCGGCACCCGCTGACGCCGTCTCGCCGCCAAAGCCGCCGAGAATGACCGAGATGAAGGAGCGGTTCATGCCCTTGCACATGATGTAGGAAAGGATCGCACCCGACGAGCCGACCAGCGCGCCGGTGATGATCAGCGCCAGATTGCCGAGGGTGAAGCCCAGTGCCGCTGCCGCCCAACCCGAATAGGAGTTGAGCATGGAGACGACCACCGGCATGTCGGCGCCGCCGATCGGCACGATCAGCAGCACGCCGAGCACCAGCGAGGCAATGACGATCAGCCAGAACAGCGTGTAGCTCTGCGTCGTCACGAGAAGAATGATCAGCACCACCAGCGCAATGCCGAGGGCGGCATTGATGAAGTGACGGCCGGGCAGCATGATCGGCTTGCCCGACATGCGGCCGTCGAGCTTGAGGAAGGCGATGACCGAGCCGGTGAAGGTGATGGCGCCGATGGCGACACCCAGGCTCATTTCGACCAGCGCCTGGCCGTGAATGGCCCCGACCGTGCCGATGCCAAAACTTTCCGGCGCATACATGGCCGCAGCAGCGACCATGACCGCGGCCATGCCGACGAGCGAGTGGAAGGCGGCGACAAGCTGCGGCATCGAGGTCATGGCGATGCGGCGCGCGGTGATCGCACCGATGCCGCCGCCGATGGCGAGGCCGACGGCGATCAGCCCGAGCCCGCCGATCGACGGGGTGGCCAGCGCCAGCGTCGTGACGATGGCGATGCCCATGCCGATCATGCCGTAGGTGTTGCCCTGGCGGCTGGTCGTCGGATGCGACAGGCCGCGCAGCGCCAGGATGAACAGGATGCCGGAGACGAGGTAGAGGAAGGAAGCGAAGTTGGCGTTCACGTCACTTGTCCTTCTTCTTGTACATGGCCAGCATGCGCTGGGTGACGAGGAAGCCGCCAAAAATGTTGACCGAGGCGAGCACCAGGGCGACGAAGCCGAAGCCGGTCGCAAGGCCGGCCGCCGAGATGCCGACCGCCAGAAGCGCGCCGACGACGATGACCGAGGAGATGGCGTTGGTCACGGCCATCAGCGGCGTGTGCAGCGCCGGCGTCACCGACCACACCACGTAGTAGCCGACGAAGATCGCCAGCACGAAGATGGCAAAGCGGAAGACGAAGGGATCGATCGCACCGCCAGAGACGGCATGGGCAACACCACCGGCGGCGTCAGCGGCTGCCGGCGCATTGGCCAGATCCTGCACGCCGAGCCGCACCGCGGCCACGGCCTGGTCGAGCTGGTCGAGCGCCTGTTGAAGAGCGGTCTTGTCCATCACGCATCCCCCCTGTTTTTACCGGGCACGATCGGTTTGACTGTTGCCGGTTTCTTCGCCGCAGGTTTCTTGGCAGCGGCCTTCTTCGGCGCGGCCTCAGACTTTGCCTCGGCTGTCCTGGTTGCCTTCACTGCCGGCTCGGCCTGAGCGGGTGCGGCATTGGCGAAATTGGGATGAACGACTTTGCCACCGTCGGTCAGCATCGTCGCCTTGACCAGATCGTCCTCGCGGTTGATCGCAAGCTGCTTGGTGCCCTTGTCGATCATCGTTTCGAGGAAGGCAAAAAGGTTCTTGGCATAAAGCAGCGAGGCTGATGCCGCGACCCGGCCCGGCACATTGAGATGGCCGACGATCTTGACGCCGTTGGCCGTCGTCACGACCTTGCCGGGCACAGCGCCTTCGACATTGCCGCCGCGCTCGACCGCCAGGTCGACGATGACCGAGCCGACCTTCATCGAGGCGACCATGGCCGCAGACACCAGCTTCGGTGCCGGACGGCCCGGAATGAGCGCGGTGGTGATGACGATGTCCTGCTTGGCAATGTGCTCGGCGGTGAGCGCCGCCTGCTTGGCCTGATATTCCTTGGACATTTCCTTGGCGTAGCCGCCAGCGGTTTCGGCCGCCTTGAATTCCTCGTCCTCGACGGCGAGGAACTTTGCGCCCAGCGAGGCGACCTGCTCCTTGGCGGCGGGGCGCACGTCGGTCGCGGTCACGATGCCGCCGAGGCGGCGCGCCGTGGCAATCGCCTGGAGACCGGCGACGCCGACGCCCATGACGAAGATCTTTGCCGCCGGCACCGTGCCCGCCGCCGTCATCATCATCGGCAGCGCCCGGTCATATTCGGCGGCACCGTCGATGACGGCCTGATAGCCGGCAAGGTTAGCTTGGCTGGACAAGACGTCCATCGACTGGGCGCGCGTGATGCGCGGCATGAATTCCATGGAAAACGCCGTGACCCCTGCCTTGGCAAGGGCTGCCACCGCAGCGTCATTGCCATAGGGGTCCATGATGGCCAGCACCGCAGCGCCCGCTTTATAGCCTTTCAGCTCGGCATCACTCGGCCGGCGCACCTTCAGCACCACATCGGCCTTGGCCGCATCGGCAGTCTTGCCGATCTTGGCACCCGCCGCGGTGAATTCCGCATCGATGATGCGCGAGGCAAGTCCGGCACCGGTTTCGACAACCACGTCGAAGCCGAGCGCGGCAAGACGTTTCACCGTATCGGGAGACGCCGCAACGCGCGGCTCATTGGGATCAACTTCCTTGGGGACAAAGATCGTCTGCGCCACGGCAGGGCCCTTTCGGCTGGAACACCATCCGGCGCGAACCGGCTGGAGCGCCAGACCCGCACCGCAAGGAGAAGTCTGGAAGGATTAGCGGAGAAGAAATCCGCCGACAGCGCAGACAATCAGGAACAACACCGTCGCCGAGAAGAAGCCGGCGCTGGTGAAGAAGCCGAAGGCCATGGCGATGAGGAGAGCCGCGACTGCAAGCGAGCCATATTTGGCGAGCGTCAGGAACCCGGAATAGGTGCGCTCGTGCTCTCTGTAGTCCATCTCGGCGCCCATCTCGAGCGGGCCGGTCGGCGTATGGTCTGCCATCTAAAGTCCCTCCGGAAACATTCCATGCGCACATAGCGAAAAGCTGCGCCAAGGGCAATGCCTCCCGATGTCGCGATAGCATTTAGCAACGCTGAAACAGTCTTTAGTTTTTCGCGTTTAACCGGCGCGCCTCCAACGGCTAGCCTCCGTCCTTCCTGTTGAATGAAACCGGAGGCCGATGATGATCCCCACCGAACGCTTCGACTGGAACGGCACAAGCATCGCCTGGGGCTCGATCGGCAGCGGCCCGCCGCTCGTGCTCGTCCATGGCACGCCCTTTTCGTCCCATGTCTGGCATCGCGTTGCGCCGGAGCTTTCGCGCAGCCACACGGTCTATTTCTACGATCTCCCCGGCTACGGCTCGTCGGGGAAATTCGAAGGCCAGGATGTCTCGCTCGGCATCCAGAACGAGGCGCTGGCGGCAATGCTGGACTTCTGGCAACTGGACCGCCCGGACGTCGTCGCCCATGATTTCGGCGGTGCAACAGTGTTGCGGGCGCATCTGCTCAACGGTTGCGATTATCGGCGGCTGCTGCTGATCGATCCCGTCGCCATCCGCCCCTGGGGCTCGCCCTTCGTCCAGCATGTGAGGCTCAACGAGGCAGCTTTCGCCGGCGTCCCGGACTATATCCAACTCGCCATCCTGAAAGCCTATATCTCCGGCGCGGTTTCGCGAACGCTTTCCGATGCGGAGCTCGAGCCATACGTCGCGCCATGGACCGGCACGACCGGCAAGCCCGCCTTCTACCGCCAGATCGCGCAGATGGACCAGCGCTTCACCGACGCGGTGCAGGATCGCTATGGCGAGCTTCGCTGCAAGGTGGCCCTGCTGTGGGGTGAGGAGGATGAGTGGATTCCGCTGGAGCGCGGGCGTGAACTCGCCGCCATGCTTCCGAACTGCGCATTCACGCCCGTTCCACGATCCGGCCACCTGATGCAGGAGGATGCACCGGAGGTCATCGTGGCGGCCGCCTTGCGCTTGTTCACGAACTGACATGCTTTGAAATAAACCGTGTGCATCCTGCAACAGCCGAAAAGGAAATCGGCAGTGTGGGTAATTGTGCCTTTGGCTGGCCAATCCACACTGTTAGGAACCGCCATTCCCGAAAAACTTGCGCATCAGATTCCCTTCGCGGGCGCGCACGCCATTTGGAATGGACTATGACTGCTCTACGATCCCTAACCCTCTTCCTCGCCGTCATCCTCTCTGCGAGCACGGCGAATGCAAACGACAGGCCGCTCATCTGGACGCCGGTGAAGAACTCCAGCGATTCCTATGCCATGCGCATGGGCAGCCGCCTGCCGACAGACTGGGAGGCCAGCGCCGGCACCGAGGTCAGCTTTGCCGGTTCCAATCTGGAGAGGGTAACGCGGCCCAACAGGCCGGTGAATTTCTGGGGCTCGGTGAAACTGCCCTCGCCGCGCGGCAAGGCTGCAACGAACACTGCCGATGTCAGCGTCCGGCTCAACGGCCTGACCGGCAGCCGCTCTGTTTCCGTGAGCCGGTCGCGCTCGCTGACATTGACGCCGGAATTCGCCGCACAGCTCGACGATTTCTACACGCTCAAATACGACCATGGCGGCGATCGCCGCATCGACATGCGAACCACAAGTTCCGTCCGCATCCTCTCGAACTCGACCGGAACATCAATCTTTGCACGCGGCTCGCGCTCGACCCGCGACCAGGAATGGCAGGCAAGCGTCGGCGTGGAGCAGAAGGTGCTGACAGGCATCAACCTTCGAGCCAACATCGACAACCTTGCGGCACGGCACAAGACCGGCAGCTTCGGCGCGAATTATGCGCATAATTGGTAGGTTGAGGAGGTGATGGGGCCTCGCGTCCTCTCATTTTTGAGGTCGCGCTGCCCCTCATCCTGCTGCCGCGACCTTCTCCCCGTATAGCGACGGGGAGAAGGAGGAAGCTCCAGCGTTGACGCCTCCCTCTCCCCGTTTTTCACGGGGAGAGGGTAAGGGTGAGGGGCAGCTTCAACATCAGCGCCAACCTTCAAAATCCGCGACTTAGGCTAACCAGCGCTTGCGGCGCTTATAATGCTTCACATCCTTGAACGATTTGCGGCCTTCGCCGGCGACGCCGAGATAGAACTCCTTGACGTCCTCGTTCTCGCGCAGCGCCTGCGCCTCGCCGTCGAGCACGATGCGGCCGGATTCGAGGATGTAGCCGTATTTGGCATAGCGCAGCGCGATGTTGGTGTTTTGCTCGGCAAGCAGAAAGGAGACGCCCTGCTCCTCGTTGAGCTTCTTCACGATCTCGAAGATTTCCTCGACCAGCTGCGGCGCGAGCCCCATCGACGGCTCGTCGAGCAGAATCATCTTCGGCTTCGACATCAGGGCGCGGCCGATTGCCGTCATCTGCTGCTCGCCGCCCGAGGTGTAGCCGGCCTGGCTGGTGCGACGCACCTTCAGCCGCGGGAAATATTCGTAGACCAGATCGAGATCGGCGCGGATGGCGGCGGCCCCGTCGCGTCGGGTGAAGGCGCCCGTCATCAGATTATCCTCGACCGACAGATGGCCAAAGCAGTGCCGCCCCTCCATGACCTGGATGCAGCCGCGCCGAACAAGCTGGTTGGGCGACAGCGACTGGATCTCGTCGCCTTCGAAGACGATCGTGCCCTTGGTCACCTCGCCACGCTCGGCGTGAAGCAGGTTGGAAATCGCCTTCAGCGTCGTTGTCTTGCCTGCACCGTTGGCGCCGAGAAGTGCCGTGATGCCGCCCTTCGGCACGGTCAGCGAAACACCCTTCAGCACCAGTATGACGTGGTCGTAAATCACCTCGATGTTGTTGACCGAGAGGATCGGGATGGCTGGTTCGGACTGCGGTGCGGTGTTGGTCATGCTGGCTCCGGCGATGAAGACTTCCTTCTCCCCGTTTACGGGGAGAAGGTGGCCCGAAGGGCCGGATGAGGGCGGCGCTTCCTTCGATCAGGATATTCGAACGTCGGCACAGCCCCTCACCTGCCTGCCGGCATCCTCTCCCCGTGAACGGGGAGAGGAAAGCTGTCATCTCTACATCTTGCACTCGTCGTTCAGCGGCCACGGCGCATTGGCCTCGGCGTATTTCTTCGCTTCGGCCTGGGCCAGCGGCTCGATCATGTCGGCATCGGCCTTGAGAAGATCGGAAGACTTCACGAACTTCGCGCCATCCCACTGCAGCATCCAGCCGCCCGAATGGCCGGAATGGTTGGCACAGGAGGTTTCGAACGGCGGAACCATGCCGGTCATGCCGATCTTTTCCAGATGCGCTTCATCCAGCTTCAGGTTCTCAAAACCCCAGCGCAGCTGTTCGGGCGTCACCATCTTGGTGTCGAAATGCGCCTGGGCGGCCTTGATAGCCTCGACCACGAACATCGAAATGACGATGCCGCGCTGGTAGAACACCGTTTCGCTCTCGCCCGGCGCACTCAGCGAATGGCCGGCATCGACGACGAGCTGCTTGATGTCCTTCATCACCTTGGAATTGGATTCCGGGAAGCTCCATGACAGCGAGCGATAGCCCTTGCCCGCCTCGCCGATGGTGCGAAGGTCAGCATCGCTGCCCGACCACCAGATGCCTACAAACTTGTCCATCGGAAACTTGGTCTTGGCCGCTTCGGTCATGGCGCCGGCATTCATCGCGCCCCAGCCCCACATGACGACGAAATCCGGACGCTCGCGGCGGATTTGCAGCCACTGCGCCGACTGGTTCTGCATCTCCTTCAAGCCCACTGGAATGGGCAGCAGCGTGAAGCCGTATTTTTCGGCATAGGCCTGCAGCAGCGGGATCGGCTCCTTGCCATAGGGCGCATCGAGATGCAGCAGCACGATCTTCTTGCCCTTGAGGCTATCGAGCTTGCCGTCGGAAATGTTCTTCAGGATCATCGAAGCGCCGTCCCAATAGGAAGTCGGCGGATTGAAGGCCCATTTGAAGGTCTTGCCCTCGGCCATCGGCGAGAAGCCGTAGCCCGGCGCCAGGATCGGGATCTTGTCGACATTGGACTTCGGCAGCACCTGAAGCGTGATGCCGGTCGACCAAGGCTGCGTCACGATGCTGGACGCCTTGGTCTTCTCGTAGCACTCGGCGCCCTTTTCGGTGTTGTAGCCGGTCTCGCATTCGTCATAGGCGATCTTGACGCCGTTGACGCCACCGTCGCGCTCGTTGAGCATCATCATGTAGTCGCGCTGGCCGTTCATCACCGGGGTGCCGGTGGCCGCGAACGGGCCTGTGCGGTAGGACAGATTGGTGACGTTCAGGGCGTCCTCGGCCAATGCGGAAGACGCACCAAGCGCCGCCGCAAGAGCGAAGACCGCCGGAAGCAAGGCGGATTTCCTCATAAGTGTCTTCATTGCCGTTTCCTCCACGTGGTCGTTTTTCCCTAACGGATCGGGGAAACCACCCCCGGTTTCAACGGCCGCCCCCGCGGCCGCTATTCTGTATGCCCCTCCCTGACCTCAATGCGGGAAGGGCCAGATGACCAGCTTCTCCCTTATGATCGCCCACAGCCTTGCTAGGCCATGCGGCTCGAGGATGAGGAAGCCGATGATGGCCGCACCCACGATCATGGTGTTGAGATGCTCTACCATCGCCGAACTGACCGGCAGGCCAAGCGCGCCCGGCACGAAGGAGATGATCACCGGCAGCGCCACGATCAGCACGGCGCCAAGATAATTGCCGAGGATCGAGCCCATACCGCCGATGATGACGATGAACAGCACCCGGAAAGACAAAGGAATATCGAACAGCACCGGCTCGGCCGCACCCCGCCACAGGAACACGAACAGCGCCCCCGCGATACCGACGATGTAGGACGAGACGGCGAAGGCCGAGAGCTTGGCCTTCATCAGGTTGATGCCGACGAGTTCGGCGGCAATATCCATGTCACGCACCGATTTCCAGATACGGCCGATGCGCCCGCGCGTGATATTGATGGCAAACCATGTGATCAGGCAGACCACGCACAGCACGAAGTAATATTGCACGATCGCCCTGGCGTTCGGCCCGGCCACCGTCACGCCGAACATGTCGATATTCGGCACCTGGATCGCGCCCGAGGAATTGTAGTTGTAGAGCCAGGCCCATTTCTCGAACAGCCAGACGAGGAAGAACTGGGCGGCAAGTGTTGCGATGGCCAGGTAAAAACCCTTGATGCGCAGCGACGGCAGGCCGAAGGCAACACCGACTGCAGCCGAGAAGAAACCCGACAGCGCGATCGCCACGACGATGTTCAGTTCCGGAAAGATCGTGACAAGCTTGTAGCAGGCATAGGCCCCCACCCCCATGAAAGCGCCGGTGCCGAGCGACAACTGGCCGGCATAGCCGGTGAGGATGTTGAGGCCGAGTGCTGCCAGCGCATAGACCAACACCGGGATCAGCAGAGCGTTGAAGACGAACTCATTGGCCGTCGCCGGCAGAATGACGAAGGCGATGAGCAGGATAAAGCCCAGCAGCCACGCATCCTGCTTGACCGGAAACAGGGCATGGTCTGCGTGATAGGAGGTTTTGAACTGGCCAACGGTGCGGTAGAGCATGTCAGAAGCGCTCCCCTCTGGCGCCGGCGTCCCCCTCCCCCTTGAGGGGAGGGTGGCCGCGAAGCGGTCGGGTGGGGTCGCCTAATACGAGCTCGGCCTTTTCCTTGACCACCTGCGCAATATGCCAGGCATTGGCGATCACTTCGGGCTCGTCCACGCGTAGAACCTCGAAACCAAGAGATCTCAGATAAGCATCGCGATTGGCGTCATGACGCTTGCCATTTTCCGTTTCATGAAAATCACCATCCACCTCAACGACCAGCTTTGCGGCAAGACAGACGAAATCGACAATGTAAGGCCCAATCGGAGATTGCCGCCGGAATTTGAGCCCAACCAACTTCAGATCGCGCAATTCGTACCATAGCAAGGTTTCGGCTTTGGTCGCGAGATGGCGCAACGCCCGGGCCTTCTGTCGCATTTCATGCGGAACTTTGGTTCGAGGCATTACAAGCGCCCTTCCTTGTCGAAGAGGAAACGTTGGCGCACTGCCGAGAGGACCCCACCCGACCGCTTCGCGGCCACCCTCCCCTCAAGGGGGAGGGAAACGTCGCGCCTCGCACCAGCGTTCATAAGAAGAACCCCCATCTCACACCCGCTCGATAATGCGTTCGCCGAACAGGCCCTGTGGCCGGAACAGCAAGACGATGAGTGCGAAGACGAAGGCGAACCAGGTTTCGGTGTTGCCGCCGAGCAGCGGCTGGCCCCAGTAGATCTCGAAAAGCTTTTCGAGGATGCCGATGGCAAGGCCGCCGACGATGGCGCCGAGAACCGATTCCAGACCGCCCAGCATCAGCACCGGCAGCGCCTTGAAGGCGATGACTTCCAGCGCGAAGGACACGCCGGCCCGCGCGCCCCAGACGATGCCGGTGACCAGCGCGATCACGCCGGCGATGAACCAGACCAGCACCCAGATGGTGGAAAGCGAGATGCCGACCGAAAGAGCGGCCTGATGGTCGTCGCCGAGTGCGCGGATGGCGCGGCCCATCTTGGAGCGGTTGAGGAACAGGATCAGGCCTGCCACCAGCAGGATCGCGCCGACCACCGCCGTCACATCTTTTTGCTCGATGGAAACGAACCCGCCGAAGGGCTCGAACTCGATGCTGCCGGTCGGGATATAAAGCTGCTCGGTGATCATCACCTTGTTTTCGCCGCCGAAGATGATCTCGCCGAAGCCGACGAGGAACAGCGTGATGCCGATGGTGGCCATGAACAGGATCATGTCGGGCTGGTTGACCAGCGGCCGCAGCACCACCCGCTCGATGACCACTGCCAGTATGAACATGACGAGCAGCGTCAGCGGCACGGCAAGCAGCGCCGGCACGCCCTTTTCATGCAGGCCGACCAGCGTGAGTGCGGCAAACACCACCATGATGCCTTGCGCGAAATTGAAGATGCGCGACGATTTGTAGATCAGCACGAAACCGAGCGCGATCAGCGCATAAAGCACGCCGGCTACGAGGCCTTCCCAAAGTACCTGCAGCAGAAAATCCGGCGCGCCGGCCATGTCGGCAAATGGTTTGACGAGAATGGAATTCAGGAAATCCATGGTGTCAGTTTTTCCTTTGCCCGGTAGCCGGCGCGCCGTTGATGCAAATTACCCCGCCAAATGCGGGAACAGGCCGAGAAGGCCGATGACGATGAGGTAAAACGCGACGATGTAATTGAGCAGGCGCGGCATCACGAGGATGAGCACGCCGGCGATCAGCGAAACCAGCGGGGTGATGGCAAGCGTCGAGATGGTCATTTCGATTTCCTTTCAATGCGCGACACCGAGATAGGCGTCGATAACGTTCTGGTTGGACTTCACGGCATCGGGAGTGCCGTCGGCAATCTTCTTGCCGTAATCCAAAACGACGACGCGGTCAGAAAGGTCCATGACGACGCCCATATCGTGCTCGATCAGCGCAATCGTGGTGCCGCGCTGCCGGTTCACATCGATGATGAAGCGGCTCATGTCCTCCTTCTCTTCAAGGTTCATGCCGGCCATCGGCTCGTCGAGCAGAAGCAGCGACGGCTCCATTGCCAGCGCCCGGCCGAGCTCGACGCGCTTCTGCAGGCCATAGGGCAGCTTGCCGACCGGCGTACGGCGGATATGCTGGATTTCGAGGAAGTCGATGATTTCCTCGACCTTTTCGCGATGCTCGATCTCCTCGCGCAGCGCCGGGCCATGCCAGAACATCTGCCAAAACAGGTTGCGCTTCATCATCACCGAGCGGCCGGCCATGATGTTGTCGAGCGTCGACATGCCCTTGAACAGGGCAACGTTCTGGAAGGTGCGCGCAATGCCCTGCCGCACCGCATGATGCGGTTTCATCGCCCGCCGCTCCTCACCGCGAAAGACGATGGTGCCTTTCTGCGGCGTGTAGAAGCCGTTGATGACATTGAGCATCGAGGTCTTGCCGGCACCGTTGGGGCCGATGATGGCGCGGATTTCGCCCTTGCGGACATTGAAGGAAATATCGGTGATCGCCTTCACGCCACCGAAGGACAGCGAGACGTTCTTCACGTCCATCAACAGGTCGCCGGCGGGAATGCCGTCGTCCGGGGCGACAATGATCAGCGGTTCGGCGCGTGAGTTCATTCCGCGGCCTCCCTGACTGGTTGCGCAGCCGGATAGACCCTGGCGTCCATGATGCGGACGGTGGCGCGCACGATGCCCTTGCGGCCGTCCTCATAGGTCATGTCCGTCTCGATGAATTTCTCCGTCGAACCGTCATAGAGCGCGGCAATCAACGGCGCGTAGCGCTCGGAGACGAAGGCGCGGCGCACCTTCAGCGTGCGGGTCAGTTCGCCGTCGTCGGCGTCGAGTTCCTTGTGCAGCACGAGGAACCGCCTGATCTGCGCGCCCGCCATCATCGGCTCTTTCGAAAGCCGCAGATTGGTCTCGTCGACGTGCTTGGCGATTATCTCATAGACTTGCGGATGGCCCGCGAGCTCCTGATAGGAGGCATAGGCGATATTGTTGCGCTCGGCCCAGTTGCCGACGGCCTGAAGGTCTATGTTCAAAAACGCGGCGGTGAAATCCTGCCCATGCCCGAAGGCGACGGCTTCCTTGATGTTGGGGAAGAATTTCAGCGTGTTCTCGATGTATTTCGGCGCAAACAGCGCGCCCGAGGTGAGCTTGCCGACATCCTTGGCGCGGTCGATGATCTTGAGCTGTCCGTCCGTGTCGAAGAAACCGGCATCGCCCGTCTTGACGTAGCCGTCCTCGGTCAGCGTCTCGGCTGTCGTCTCGTCCTGCTTGAAATAACCGGAGAACATGCCGGGCGAGCGGAACTGCACCTCGCCGGCGTCCGAGATGCGGAGATCGACATGAGGCGCGGCAGGCCCGACCGTATCGGCGCGCACCTGGCCATCCTTCTGCACGGTGACATAGAGGAAGGCTTCGGTCTGGCCGTAGAGCTGTTTCAGGTTGATTCCGAGCGAGCGGAAGAAGGAAAACAGATCCTGCCCGATCGCCTCGCCCGCCGTATAGGCGACGCGGATGTTGGAAAGGCCGAGCACATTGCGCAGGGGGCCATAGATGAAGAATTTTCCGAGCGCATAGGACAGCCGGCCCGCAAGCGGTACCGGGCGGTTTTCAAGGATGGCCTCGCCATATTTCTTGGCCACGCCGATATAGTGGGAGAACAGCTTGCGCTTGAGCCAGCCGGCATCCTCCATGCGGATCGTCACGCTGGTGAGCAGGCTCTCGAAAATGCGCGGCGGCGCGAAATAGAAGGTCGGGCCGATCTCGCGCAAATCCTGCGCCACGGTCTCGGCACTTTCCGGGCAGCACATGCAGAAACCGGACGTATAGCCCTGCGCATAGTTCAGATAGTGATCGCCGACCCAGGCCAGTGGCAGATAGGCGAGCACGCTGTCCCGCTCCGAAAGCCGGTCGAATTCGGCAGTGTCGCGCGCTGCATTGACCGCGTTTATCGCCTTGATCATCACGCCCTTGGAGCGCCCCGTCGTGCCTGAAGTGTAGAGCATGATCGAGATGTCATCGCCGCTCGCAGTAACGATGGTTTGTTCCCAGCGCCCGGCGAGGCCGGCATCGGCCTTCATCAGCGCCTCGCCTTTCTCCTGAATGGCGGAGAAGGCGTGTAGGCCGGCCGGGCTGTAGTCGCGCAGGCCGCGCGGCTCGTCATAGATGATCTCGGCGAGTTGTGGGATCTTGTCGGCAAAGGACTGGATCTTGTCGACCTGCTCCTGATCCTGCACGACGGCGAAGCGCACCCCGGCATGGTCGAGCACATAGGCCATCTCTTCGGCGACCGCGTCGGCATAGACCGGTACCGGCACGGCACCCAGCGATTGCGCAGCGGCGAATGTCCAGTAAAGGCGCGGACGGTTGGTGCCAATCACCGCGATCCGTTCGCCATGTTTCAGGCCAAGCGCCTGGAGACCGAGCGCGAAGGCGCGGATTTCGGCAAGTTGCTCGGCCCAGCTCCAGCTTTGCCAGATGCCGTAGTCCTTGTGGCGCATGGCAGGGCGGGCACCGAACCGTTCCGCATTGCGCAGAAGGTATTTCGGGAATGTATCAAGAACCATGTCGGCGGCGGAAACCGTCGCAACCATGATCAAGCTCCTCCCAGTTCCGCGTTACCCGCGGTTGTGGAGCGCATCATGGCACCAAGCAGTGCTGCGGCAAATCCCCAATTAGACTCAGAGAAACCGGATGCGCCCGATTGCGGCTGAATGGTCTTCCCGGCTGACGGCCAAGGCTTGATCAAACGCTTCTCCTCCCAGGAGCGCGGGTATGTTCCCGCTGCTCTAAAACCTCCGCCCGAAGATGGCGCGGCTTCTTTTTCATTGTGGTCAGCGTATTCCCGAATCGTCTCGCCGATCAACGCGCCCCTTGACAGACAGGCCGGCAGATTGTCTCTTGAATGCGCGGCCTGTGTGCCTGCCCCTCTTCCCGACAATCCAGAAAGTCTTCAGGCAGCGCTTTCAAGCGCCGTAATCGCCGAGCCTTTCGGCGTCGGCAACGATCACCCGGCTATGCTCCACGGTTACGAGCCCTTCGTCGGCCAGCACCTGCAAGCTGCGATTTGCGACCGGTCGAGAGACGCCGGCAAGAAGCGCCAGTTCTTCCTGCGTGATCTCGACGACACCCTTCACATCCGGGCAGAGCACGGGGTTGCACAGCCACGACAGATGGCGGGCCACGCGCGCCTTCGGATCGAGGAGGCGCTCATATTCGGTCGAGGCGATGAACTGGGCCAAGCGCTCGTTCAGCAGCCGCACCAGGAAACGGTTGAAGCCGACGCTGTTTTCATAGAGCCAGAAGAAGGTGGCGCGGTTCATCATCAGGAGATGCGTATCGCGGATCGCCACCAGATCATATTTGCGCGGCTCGTCCTTCAGCACCGAGCCTTCGCCGAACCAGCCACCCGCGCCGATGCCGGCGAAGGTGATCGCCTTGCCGCTGCGCGCTATCGAACTCATCTTCACCAGGCCGTTGACGGCGCCGGTCCAGTAATCCCATCGGTCGCCGCGATGGCACAGATAATTGCCCTTGGAAAAATGCCGCTCGGAAACCCCGCGCAGTGCCCGCTCCACCTCGTCGCCGGCAAGTTCGCGCGCCCAGACAGTGGCACGGACAAGGTCGCTTCTGCTGTTCATCGATTCCCTTGGCTGGCGAATGCTCGGCCTCGGCAAAGTTATGAACGGGCGTTCCGGCGAAGGCAAGGCAAGGTGGGGCCCCGCCCCTCAGGCCGCGTCGCGGAAATACTTCGCCGTCGGCAGAATGGTCAGCGGGCCAAGCTCGCCGTGCAGCGGCTTGGCGAACAGCATCCGCTGTTCCATCGCGGTGGATTTGAAGAATGGGTAGCGCGTGAACGAACGCTCACGGATCGCAGCCACATCGGCCCGGTACAGCACCACCTGATAGTTAAGGCCCGGATAGTTCCTGGTCTCGCCAATCTGCTCCGAGCGGTAAATGCGCTTGTAGAAACCGGCATGCTCTTCGCGGATGGTTGAAAGGCAGTAGGGCGCCTTGAAATGAAAGCAGGCCATGCCGGCAAGCCGAAGCGTCAGGTAGGGAATCTGCGGAAATACACGTGACCAATCGGGATCGGCGGCAAAACGGCTCGGATCGATGAAGCTCGCACCCGACGCCAGCATCGGCCGCAGAATGTCGCCGTAGACGGTGTTTGACGGTGATTGCGGCGTCGCCTCGCAAACATGATGAATACGCAGCGTGCTGACCAGTTCGCCATCGACATAGACGCCGAACTTGTAGCAGTTCGGGGCTTCATCCAGTTCGTCATGGATAATGTGATCCGGGTTCTCCGGAACCATGTCGCTGAGCCGATAGGACTTGTAGCGCAACCGATAGATGTCTTCGAGATCTTCACCCTTGTCGCAGCGACGATACTCGGTGCGCTCAAGCAGTGCCGAGACATGACGCGCAAATGTCGACATTTCCGATACGCCGGATGCCTCGGCACTGGCGTCTTCGCCAGCCGTCGTCTGCTGCGTTGTCATGAATTTCCCTGTACTTTCCGCCGCCGGAAACAAGCGTACTCGGAGGATTTCATATGTAAAGGTGAAAATCGGATCGAAGTCGTTTACCGCTTGTTAAGGTTAACGCTGCGGGTGCCAAAAAAACGCCGGAAAAACAGGGCGATCAGGCCTTAGAGCCGCGATTGGCCGCCTTGATTTCGCTGGCAAACGGCCAGACCGTGTTGGACATCGTCTCGATGCCGGAAGCGGTCAGCGCAGAGCCGAACAGGAAGCCCTGCACGAGGTCGGGCTTGACCGAATGCGCCAGGATCTTCAACTGCTCGAAGGTTTCCACCCCCTCTACCGTCACGGCCAGGCCGAGCGGACGCGACAGGTTGACGATGCCCTTCAGCAACTCCAGCGAGCGCTTGCTTTGCGTCACGTCCATCAGGAAGCTGCGATCGATTTTGACCTTGTCCAGCGGCAGCTTGTGCAGGTAGCTGAGGCTCGAATAGCCTGTGCCGAAATCGTCCAGCGCGATCCGCACACCGAGTTGCTTGATCTCCTCGATGTATTGACGGGTCTGGGATTTGTCGTCCAGCAGGGCCGTCTCCGTGACCTCGATCTCCAGCCGCTGAGCGGCAAGCCCGGAAGAAGCAAGTGCGGCGCGCACCTTCTCGACGACATCACGGTTGCGGAAGTCCTTCGCCGAGAGGTTCACCGACACGCGGAGTTGTTTCGGCCATTTGGCGCACTCGCCGCAAGCCGTATTCAGCACGAACGTGCTGATGTCGGAGATGATACCCATCTCCTCGGCCAGCGGAATGAAAACTGACGGCGAGACGGGACCGAGATCGGGATGGTTCCAGCGGCACAGCGCCTCGCAGCTTGCGATCCGCATCGTATCCATCGACACGATGGGCTGGAAAACGACGCGCAGCTCCCTGGCTTCCACGGCGCTGCGCAGATCGGCTTTCATCATCTGCTTGTCACGGAAGGCCGCATCCATCGCAGATTCGAACAACCGCCAGTCGTTCTTGCCGAGTTCCTTCGCCTTGTACATGGCAAGGTCGGCCTTGACGATCATCGTGTCGACATCGCTGTCCTTTACCTTCGCCAGAACCGCGCCGCCGCTTGCCTGGATGCGCAGGACATGGCCGGCCACGTCGACATCACCCTGCAGGCCTGCAAACAGATCGTCCAGCATGCCGGCAAGATGGCTCTCATCCTCGACCCGGTCGAAGAACACCATGAATTCGTCACCGCCGAAGCGGCTGACCTTCACGCCCTCCGCTGCTACGGCCGACAGCTTTTCGGCCACCGCATAGATCAGTCCGTCGCCGATGGGATGGCCGAGCGTGTCGTTGACGCTCTTGAAATCGTCGAGATCGAGAACCGCAAGACCACACAGCCTTTCGCGGTCGCCGGCGGCCATGAACTCGCCGACCAGCTCATGGAAATAGGCGCGATTCGGCAGGCCGGTCAGGCTGTCGTAACGGGCCATCGAGCGGATCTTCTCTTCCGCCTCGACGCGCTGCGATACGTCTTCGAAGGTGATGACACCGAGATCCTGATTGCCCTCGCGTGCGGAAAACTCATAGTGCTGCCCGTTCGAAAACGAAACGAGGACCTTGCGGTCCCGGCCTTCACGCAGCGCCCGCGTCAACTGCGCCTCGATGTAGCGGCAGTCCTTTGGAGCGAGCATGCCCCCAGCCACGCCACGCTGAAGCAGTGAATGAATCGAGCGGCCAAGAAGCGCATCCGGCGACTGAAGCGACATCAGGTGTGCGGCTTCGGCGTTGGCGACCACAACCTTGCCGTTCGGCCCGAGCATCACAAGGCCATGCGACATGGTATTCAGCGCGCGGTTGAAGCGCTGGGCCAGACGGTTCGCCTTCTTCTCTTCCGACAGCGCTGTGAGCAGGACTTCGCGCACCATGTCGGCAAAACGCCTGATCGCAAAGAGGAACGGCACCGACAGCAGGCCCAGGAGGATGTGATACGGATCGCCGCGCAGGATGAAGCCCAGTGATATCGGCCAGGTCATCGTCATGATGAACATCATGACCATCCGCGGTGAACCGTAGTTTCGCCCGGCGATCGAGGTGGCGGAGGCAAGCGTTACGCAAACCGATGCGATTTCGGCGAAACTGTCGTGTGCGAAATAGATGCCGAGGAAACAAAACACCCCAAGCATAAAACCGTGCAACGATCCATAGAGGATATAGTCGTTCTCACGCCTACGTGCCTCGTCACGGGATTTTGGCGGCGGCGCATTGCGATATTTGCGGATATTAGCGAGGCGCACTACCCCGACCACGACCATACATGCGGCAAGAACGATGTAGCTTACGTCCTCGGTCTTCCAATAGACCAGAACGATCAGCAATGTCTGGGCCACCAGACCGATCGTAAGCGTCAGGCCGTCACGGAACAGCGTCTCTACAAACGGAATGTAGACGTCGACCGGAATCTCATTTTTTCTTTTTATAGCCACGCCTGCACCCGTTTTTCGGGAGCTTAGCAATGGCATATTCGCCTTAAGAAAGACTTATTGGAAAGCATCGGAACACTGGAAACAATAGGGAAAATGGCCTTTAGTACAGGGTACGAAAAGACGCTGGACCAGAAAGAAAAAATCATTCCGCCGCCTGTAGAACAGTGTCTATCCGCGCTCCCGTGAAACGCTCTACAAGTCTTTCCCGCTCACCTGCAGCCTTCGTTGCACTGGCGGCTTTCACGTGACCGTAGCCACGGATGAGTGCCGGCACGGAAGCAAGTGCAGTCGCAGCTTCGATCTTCTCTGCAACCAGCGAGGTCCGGATCAGGTCGAGATCCTTCTCGTACCGCGCGAGTAGCGCGCGCTCCATGCGTCGCTCAGTGGTGTAGCTGAAAACATCCAGCGGCGAGCCGCGCAATCCCTTCAGCCCGGCGAGGATGCGGAACCCCTTCATCATCCAGGGGCCAAAGCTCGACTTGCGCGGTTTTCCGTCGGTCGTGCGCCGTCCCATGATCGGCGGCGCCAGATGGAATTCGAGCCGGTCGTAGTCCTGGAACTGCTTGGTCAATTGCCGCAGGAACGAGCCGTCGGTGTAGAGCCGGGCGACCTCGTATTCGTCCTTGATCGCCATCAGCTTGAACAGGTTTCTCGCCGCCGCTTCCGTCACCACGGTCGAGCCCTGGGACGCCTTGGCTTCAGCCGCCCTGAGCGCCGCGATACGATCGCTATAGCGGCGTGCATAGGCCGCGTTCTGGTAGGCGGTAAGGAATTCGACGCGCCGCGCGATGATGTCGTCGAGCGTCTCGGCGATTTCGCGCTTTCCGCCGGCCTCACCGGGCTGGCTGACCAATCCGCGCACGAATTCCGGCTCGTGTGCTGCGCGGCGGCCCCAGCGGAAGGCCGCGATGTTCATCGCGACCGCCTCGCCGTTGAGTTCTATCGCCTTCTCGACAGCCTCCGCCGACAGCGGCAAGCCGCCATGCTGAAAGCCGAAGCCAAGCATGAACATGTTGGCGCCGAGCGAATTGCCGAACAGCGCGGTTGCCGTGCGGGTGGCATCGAAGAAATGCGCGTGATTATCGCCTGCCGCCTCGCGGATCACCTTCTTCAGCCGTTCGGTCGGAAGCGAAAAATCGGCCGAGCGCGCGAACTCGCCGGGCATGATTTCAGCCGTGTTGGCAACGAAGATCGTGTGCCCCTCGCGCACGGCGGCCAGCACCTTCTTGGCGCCGGAAACGACGAGGTCGCAGCCGAGGATGAGATCGGCCTTGCCGGCCGAAACGCGGATGGCGTTGATGTCCTCCGGCGTCTTGGCGATGCGCACATGGGTGAAGACCGAGCCGCCCTTCTGCGCAAGGCCGGCCATGTCGATCATGCCGCAGCCTTTGCCTTCGAGATGGGCTGCCATGCCGAGGATCGCGCCGACCGTTACGACGCCGGTGCCGCCGACGCCGTCGATGATCGACGACCAGCCCTGATCGATCGGGAACTGTTTTGGCTCGGGCACGCCATCGAGCGGGTTCGACCTGCCAGCGATGCCTTCGGCCTTGCGGATCTTGGCGCCATGCACCGTCACGAAGGACGGGCAGAAGCCGTTGACGCAGGAAAAATCCTTGTTGCAGCTCGACTGGTCGATCCGGCGCTTGCGGCCGAACTCGGTCTCCACCGGCTGGATCGAGACGCAGTTGGACTGCACACCGCAATCGCCGCAACCCTCGCAGACCAGTTCGTTGATGATGACGCGCTTGTCCGGATCGGGAAACGTGCCGCGCTTGCGGCGGCGGCGCTTCTCGGCGGCACAGGTCTGGTCGTAGAGCAGCACGGAGACGCCCTTGACGTCGCGCAGCTCGCGCTGGACCAGATCGAGGTCGTCGCGGTGATGGATCGTCGCGCCGGCCGGAAACTCGACATGGCCGGCATATTTGCCTGGCTCGTCGGTGACGACTGCGATGCGATCGACGCCTTCGGCGCGCACCTGCCGGGCGATCATGTCGACCGTGAGATTGCCCTCGTGCGGCTGGCCGCCGGTCATGGCGACGGCATCGTTGTAGAGGATCTTGTAGGTGATGTTGGCGCTCGACGCCAAGGCGAAGCGCAGCGCCAGGGTGCCGGAGTGATTGTAGGTGCCGTCGCCGAGGTTCTGGAAGATGTGGTCGCGCTTGGAGAACGGCGCCTGGCCGACCCACTGCGCGCCCTCCCCGCCCATGGCGGTGAAGCCGACAGTCGAGCGGTCCATCCACAACGCCATGAAATGACAACCGATACCGGCGGCCGCGATCGAACCGTCCGGCACCTTGGTCGAGGAATTGTGCGGGCAGCCCGAGCAGAAGAACGGCGTGCGCGAGCCGACATCCTGCGTGTCGGCAAGCATCGCCTGAAACTGCTTCAGCCGGCTGACCTTGGCGGCGATCTCTTCCGAAGGGCCGATGGCCTTCAGGATGCGCTCGCCGAGCGCGATGGCGATATCGTTGGGGTCGAGCGCGCCCTTGGCCGGGAACAGCCAGTCGCCGCGCTCGTCCTTCTTGCCGATGACGGTCGGGTGCATGGCGGTGTTGTAGAGGTTCTCGCGCACCTGCACTTCGATCAGCGAGCGCTTTTCCTCGACCACGATGACCGTTTCCAGCCCGCGCACGAAATCGGCGATATGCTCGAGGTCGAGCGGCCACGGGCAGCCGACCTTGAACAACCGTACCCCGATCTCGTTGGCGCGCTTCTCGTCAATGCCGATGTCATCCAGCGCCTGGCGCACGTCGAGATAGCTCTTGCCGACGGTGATGATGCCGATCTTCGCATTGCGCCCGCCGGAATAGACGGTGTGGTTCAGCTTGTTGGCAAGGATGAAGGCGGAGGCCGCCGCGCGCTTGTATTCATGCAGCCGCGCTTCCTGCCCGAGCTGGTCGAGCTCGTTGCGGATGTTGAGCCCGCCCGGCGGCATGTCGAATTCGGGGATGACGATGTTCAGCCGGTCCAGCGACGCATCGACCGAGGCAGTCGATTCGATGTTGTCCTTGACACATTTGATCGCCGCCCAGGTTCCGGCAAAGCGCGACATCGCATAGCCGTAGAGTCCGTAGTCGATCAGCTCCTGCACGCCGGCCGGATTGAGGATCGGCATCATCGTGTCGACGAAGAGGAACTCGGTGGCATGCGCATTGGTCGAGGATTCGGCGTTGTGGTCGTCGCCCATGAGCGCCAGCACGCCGCCATGCCTGGACGAGCCGGCGAGATTGGCGTGGCGGAAGACATCGCCGGAACGGTCGACGCCCGGCCCCTTGCCGTACCAGAGCGAAAACACGCCGTCATATCTGCCTTCGCCGAGCAGTTCCGCCTGCTGCGTGCCCCACACGGCGGTTGCCGCCAGTTCCTCGTTCAAACCGGGCTGGAAGACGACATCGGCCTGCTTGAGCTGGTCTTTGGCTTTCCAGAGCTGGAGATCGAGACCGCCGAGCGGCGAGCCGCGATAACCCGAAACGAAGCCGGCGGTGTTCAGTCCGGCGCGGCGGTCGCGCTCGCGCTGCATCAGAAGCATGCGGATGACGGCCTGCGCACCCGACAGGAAGATACGTTCCTTGCCAAGATCGAACTTGTCGTCGAGGGCAACGTCGTGAAGCGTCATCGGGCAGTTCCTCTGCGGAAGCAGCCGCGATTCGGGGCCGCTAACGTCGGGACAGATGACTAACTGTTTCCTCCCTTGGAGGCGAGGTCAAACAAAAACCGCCGCGGTCCAAAAACAACAACAGCAGCGATAAATGTCTGGCAATCCTTGATAAAAGATTGCTCGGCCATCCCTCGGAACGCATGAAAATTTCGTGATCGGGACGCCGCTCAGCTCGCGGCTGGACAAGACACGCCACGCCCGCCGGGCAACCTGCCATCGGGATGGCCAGCCAGTTCCGGGTTTGGCTGGTAGCCCGGCCCCACCACCAGCGGCTTGTCGGGCAGCATGCTCTGGTCCTGAGACGAGACCATCGTTGTTTCGATCCCCTGCAGCAGCGCGCCGCCCGCGCCCTCGATGCGGATCGCCACTTTGTAGGGCTTGTCCTTGACGAGGCATTCCAGCGGCGGGCTTTCGAGCGTCACCTTCTGGTGGTTGGGGAAGAGCTTTTGGGTGACCACGATAGGCTCGCCACCGGCGGGATTGTCCAGCGTCATCACCGCGGTCTCGCCTTCGGCAATCGGCTGCAAAGGCACGAGATTGACCAGATAGGTCACCTTCGCCTCGCGATAATTAAAAACGACGAGCCGCCCGGAAAGCTCGAAAAGCGCGTCCTTGCCACTGTCGCGGCAGGCTGCAAGGGCGGCCGGCAACAGCAAAAGCGCGAAAGCGAGACGCAGTCGCTCAGACATGGGAAATCTCCTCCGAACCGCCCTTGCGGCGGTGATAGTGGCGCTTTGCTTTCTGGCGGTTGCCGCAGACCGCCATGTCGCACCACATGCGGCTGCCGTTGCGGCTCCTGTCGAGAAACAGCCAGTTGCAGTTCGGGCAGACCCTCAGCCGCCTGACGCTTTCGTTCGACAGCAGCGACAGCGCGGAAACGGCAAGTGCGGCCTCGAAGGCCAGCGGCGCAGCGGCATCGCCGAACGGCCTTGCCTGCCCGCCGATTTTTTCGTCATGACCGGCCAGCCCGTCGGCGCAGGCGCGCAGGAAACCGGGCAGATGTCCGGTCGAAACCTCGCCCTGCACCGCCGCATCGCGAAACAGCCGGTCGGTCGTTTCACGGATGGCGAGCACGGCCGGCAGGATCGCCGATGGTCTTGGCGCGATCAGCGGCCGCGCGCTAAGCTCAGCCGCGCGGAAGCCTGAAGCGGCGGCGGCAAACCGCGGCAGCTCCGCCGCATCCTCGAAACGGTCGAAACTGCGCGCCGCATCGCCACGGTGAACGACCGTGTTGGTGACGTCGAGCGCCAGCACGCCGCCGGAAAATCGATGCTGGGTCCAGGAAACTGTCATGCAACAAATCTAACTGTTAAATCACCTTTGACAAGTTAGATTTTCAGGCGCAGTTTTTGTTTGGCCCGCCTGGTCGCGGCCACTGGATGACGCATGCTCTACTTCTTCCAGCAAGTGCTGAACGGCCTGCATATCGGCGCGATCTACGCGCTGCTCGCCTTCGGCTATGCGCTGATCAACGGCGTGCTCCATCGCACGAACCTCGCCCATGGCGCGATCTTCGCCTTCTCTGGCCAGACCATGATCCTCGTCGCCGTCTATGGCTGGCAGATGCTGTGGCTGACCTTGCCGGCGACCATCGCGGTGGCGATCATTGCTGCCCTCGCCTATGCGGCGCTGATCGGCATGGTTCTATCGCGCAACGTGTTCGAACCCCTGGCCGGCCGGTCGCCCAACACCATCGTTGCCGCCACACTCGGCGTCTCGATCGTGCTGATGGAGCTTTCGCGCATCGCCGCCGACACGCATGACTTCTGGCTGCCGCCGCTCCTGTCCACGCCGATCGTCTTCACCCAAGGCGGCGGCTATCAGGTGACGCTCACCGTCATGCAGCTTCTGAACTGCCTGCTAATCCTCGCCACGCTCGCCGTCGCCGGCCTCATCCTTGCCCGCTCACATTTCGGGCGCGAATGGCGCGCCGTTTCCGACGATCCTGCCGCTGCCGCTCTGTGCGGCGTCGATGCGACGCGCGTATTCCGTGCCACGGTGCTGGTCGGCGCCGTCACGGCAGCACTCGCCGGCATTCTCGCCGCGCTTTACTTCGGCAATATCGGTTTCGGCAGCGGTCTGGTCTTCGGCCTGAAGATCCTCTTCGTCACCGCCATCGGCGGCTATCACGCCCCGACGCGCGCAGCACTTGGTGCGTTCGCCTTCGGCATCGCCGAATCGCTGTGGTCCGGCTATTTCCCGATCGAATGGCGCGATGCGTGGATGTTCGCGCTACTGGCCGCAGTGCTGGTGCTGCGCATGGCCGGCCAGGAAACGCAGAAAACCGCCCAGCCCTGACCCAGCGGAAGTTCTACAACTTTCGTTGCATCCGGCTGCGCTCAGCGCGGGATTTCCGCAACGCTTGGCATAATCCGTACCGAGTCGTGTACCATCCCTTGTTGACGCCGCCCCGCCTGTCAGCCTACCGATGAAAGCCGGATGCGCCATCAAGCTCGGGAAACGAGCGATTGGCCGGAAGCTTATTGAGGGAGGAGATCGCATGGCAGGGCTGCTTGCTCTATCCAGAGCCATCGACCGCATGAACGAAGTCGTCGGCAGATGGGTCTCGTGGCTCATTCTGCTTGCGGTACTGGTCAGCGCGGGCAACGCCGTCATTCGCAAGACATTCAACATGTCCTCGAATGCCTGGCTGGAATTGCAATGGTATCTTTTCGGCGCCGCATTCCTGCTCGCCGCCGCCTACACGCTGAAGCAGAACGAGCATATCCGCATCGACATCATCTACGGCATGTTCTCACGCCGCAAGCAGCACTGGATCGACCTGTTCGGGCACGTCTTCTTCCTGATGCCCTTCGTCCTCCTGATGATCTTCTATTTCGTACCCTATGTCAGCCTGTCCGTCCGCAACGGCGAAATGTCGTCCAGCGCCGGCGGCCTGATCATCTGGCCCGCCAAGGCGATGCTGTTGATCGGCTTCCTGCTGCTCGGCTTCCAGGGCATTTCCGAGATCATCAAGAAGATCGCAATCATGCGCGGCGACATGGATGATCCAACACCGTTCATATCGGCTCATGAGGCAGCTGTTGCCGAAGGCGAAGCATTGGCGAAAGAGGTGCAAAAGTGATCCACTTCATCGCCGAGAACATGGCGCCGATCATGTTCTTCTGCCTCATCATCTTCCTGCTGCTGGGGTATCCCGTCGCCTTCTCGCTCGCCGCCAACGGCCTGCTCTTCTTCTTCATAGGCGTGGAACTCGCGCCTTTCTCCAGCGGCTCGATCAACCTGTCATGGCCTTTGCTCTATGCCATGCCCGAACGATTATGGGGGGTGATGTCGAACGACACATTGCTCGCCATCCCCTTCTTCACCTTCATGGGCATCGTGCTCGAGCGCTCCGGCATGGCCGAGGATTTGCTCGATACGATCGGCCAGCTTTTCGGCCCGATCCGTGGCGGCCTCGCCTATGCGGTGATCTTCGTCGGCGCGCTGCTGGCGGCAACCACCGGCGTGGTGGCGGCATCTGTCATCGCCATGGGCCTGATCTCGCTGCCGATCATGCTGCGCTATGGCTATGACCGCCGCGTCGCGTCGGGCGTCATCGCCGCCTCGGGAACGCTGGCGCAGATCATCCCGCCGTCGCTGGTGCTGATCGTCCTGGCCGACCAGCTCGGCCGCTCGGTCGGCGACATGTACAAGGGCGCGCTGATCCCCGGCCTGGTGCTGACCGGGCTCTACATCCTCTACATCCTGGTCATGTCGATCGTCCGGCCGAAATCCATGCCGGCCCTGCCGCTCGAGGCGCGCACGCTCGGCCATGGCGTTACCTCGCTTTTCGTGGCGCTGGCAGCAGCCTTCGCGGTCGCTTACGTCGCCCATGTGCTTCTCACCCCGACTTTCGGCGTGGATGCAGACATCTGGGGCGCGGTGGTCGGCATCATTCTCATCTACATCTTCGCCATCGTCGACCGGGCGATGGGCCTCAACATCATGTCGAGGCTGGCGCAGCAGGTCATCATCGTGCTGATCCCGCCGCTGGCGCTGATCTTCCTGGTGCTGGGCACGATCTTCCTCGGCATCGCCACGCCGACCGAAGGCGGCGCCATGGGTGCCGTCGGCGCGCTGATCATGGCGGCGGCCAAGGGCCGCCTGTCCATGGAAGTCGTCAAGCAGGCACTGGCGGCAACGACGCGGCTGTCGTCCTTCGTGCTGTTCATCCTGATCGGCGCGCGCGTCTTCTCGCTCACCTTCTACGGCGTCAACGGCCATCTCTGGGTCGAGCACCTGCTGACCTCGCTGCCCGGCGGCGAACTCGGCTTCCTCATCGTCGTCAACGTGCTGGTGTTCTTCCTGGCCTTCTTCCTCGATTTCTTCGAGCTGGCCTTCATCATCGTGCCGTTGCTGGCGCCCGCTGCCGACAAGCTCGGCATCGACCTGATCTGGTTCGGCGTTCTTTTGGGCGTCAACATGCAGACCAGCTTCATGCATCCGCCATTCGGTTTCGCGCTGTTCTACCTGCGGTCGGTGGCGGCCAAGGTGCCCTATCTCGACAAGGTCACCGGCAAGCGGATGCAGCCCGTCACCACCGGCCAGATCTACTGGGGCGCGGTGCCGTTCGTCTGCATCCAGGTCGTCATGGTCGGACTGGTTATCGCCTTCCCGCAGATGGTCATGCATTACAAGGGACCCGTGGTCGATCCCAACTCCATCCAGATAAAGATGCCGGATATGCCGGGTCTCGGCGGAGGCGGCCTCGGCCTGCCACCGCTCGGCTCACCGCCGCCTGCGGGCGGAGGCACCGCACCGGCAAACCCGACTCTGCCGGCAAACGACCTGTCGAAGCCGCCGAGCTTCAACTGATCGGCAAAAGAGCCCGGGCAATGCGCCGGGCTCTTTCTTTGAAGATGCAGGCAACAAAAAACCCCGGAACGATCGTTCCGGGGTTTTTCATTGAGAGCAGGTTCCTGCGATCAGAGCTTGCCGTTACGCTGCTGGATCATCATGAACGTATCGTAGTTGTACTCGGCGATCTGCGCCCAGAGATAGTGCTCCTTGCGGAAGTCCTTGATCGAATCCCAGATCTTCTTGAAGGCCGGGTTGCTGGCTTCCATTTCGGCATAGACCTCGTTGGACGCGTTGAAGCAGGCTTCGAGGATTTCCGGGCTGAACGGGCGAAGCTGCGCGCCGCCGGCGACCAGCCGCTTGACGGCCGGCGGGTTCACGAAGTCGTATTTCTGCAGCATGTTCGCGTCCGCAGCCTGCGAAGCGGTGTGCAACAGCGACTTGTAGGCCGGCGTAAGCTCTTCATACTTGGCCTTGTTGTAGAGGAAGTGGACCGTCGGGCCGCCTTCCCACCAGCCGGGATAATAGTAATAAGGCGCTACTTTCTGGAAGCCGAGCTTCTCGTCGTCGTAAGGCCCGACCCATTCGGCCGCGTCGATCGTGCCCTTTTCCAGCGCTGGGTAGATATCGCCGCCGGCGAGCTGCTGCGGCACCACGCCGAGCTTTTCAAGCACCTTGCCGGCAAAGCCGCCGACGCGGAACTTCAGGCCCTTGAGGTCGTCGACCGAATTGATCTCCTTGCGGAACCAGCCACCCATCTGCACGCCGGTGTTGCCGCCCGGCAGGCCGAACAGGCCCTGCGTGCCGAGGAATTCGTTGAACAGGTCGATGCCGCCGCCATGATAGTGCCAGGCGTTCATGCCGCGCGCATTGAGCGAGAACGGCACGGCCGCACCCAGCGCCCATGTGGGGTCCTTGCCCCAGTAATAATATGCCACCGTATGACAGGCTTCGACCGTACCGGCAGAGGTTGCATCCGCAGCCTGCAGGCCGGGCACGAGTTCACCTGCAGCGAAGGGCTGGATGGTGAAGTTGCCATCGGTCGCTTCGGACAGGTATTTCGACAGCACTTCGGCGCCGCCATAGATCGTGTCGAGCGATTTCGGGAACGAAGAAGCAAGGCGCCAGGTGACCTTGGGATTGGACTGGGCAATCGCGGGAGCGGCCAGCGTCGTCGCGGCGACGGCCCCGGCACTGGCCAGCCCGGCCTTGCTGATGAATGAACGGCGATCCATGAAGTTCCTCCCTATTGGACCAAGACAGAGGCCGGATACCTTTGAAATATCAGCTTTTCCGGCGTGAGCACCGCCCGAACAATACACAGCACTTGGTCCAAGTCCAGCACCGACGGGACAAACGGCACGCGCATGGTGTAAGAATTCTGAGTTGGCGCCGCGCGCCTAAAACTATAGTCTAAGAAGGTATTTTCTTCTCGCGAAACAGCCATGGAAAGCTGCCGGAATATCGCCTATTTTAAAGGCAGAATACCGTCTCGTCCTGAATCGGAAGCAACAGACAAAATGCACCAGCCGCTCGTCGCCATATCGACCGATGTACGCCAGTTCGACAACTACACGTGGCATGCCGCGCCGAAGCAATATCTCGAGGCCGCGGTTTCCGGGGCCGGCGTGTTCCCGGTGCTCGTTCCCAATTTCGGCGACCGGCTCGATCTCGACCAGCTTCTGGCCTCCGTCGACGGCGTCATGATCACCGGCTCGAAGTCGAACGTGCACCCTTCGCTTTACGGCGGCGACGCCAGCGAGGCCAACGGCCCCTACGATCCCGATCGCGACGCCACCACGCTGCCGCTGATCCGCAAGGCGATCGACTACGGCGTGCCGCTGCTGGCGATCTGCCGCGGCATCCAGGAAATGAACGTAGCCCTTGGCGGCACGCTGGCGACCGAGCTCCAGGAGCGCGAAGGCTCGCTCGATCACCGCGCGCCGGTGAGCGATATCCAGGACGAGCGCTTCGCCATCCGCCAGAACGTGACGATCAAGCCGGGAAGCTGCCTTGCCGGCATCTTCGGGCCCGGCGACATCATGGTCAATTCGGTCCACCGTCAGGGGGTCGACCGGCTCGGCTCACGGCTTCAGCTCGAGGCGGTGGCGGAAGACGGCACGGTGGAAGCCGTGTCGGCCAAGGACGCGCGCGCCTTCGCTGTCGGCGTGCAGTGGCATCCGGAATACTGGGTGCAGTCCGACAGCGTCTCGGCCCGCATCTTCAAGGCCTTCGGCGACGCCGTGCGCCAGCATGCCGTGGCAAAGCAGAGCGCAAGAAGCGCGGCGGAATAGAGCAATCTTTGACGGTGGAAGCGCTCCGAGGGCGAAACCTTGGAGCGCAACGCTGCCCCTCATCCGCCTGCCAGCCCCAAATACGTCTCAGCCCTTCACCTTCACATTCGCCGTCTCGGGCACCGGCGTCAGCGCAGCACCCTTTCCGAACCACGCAATGAGATTGTCGACCACGAGGTCGGCCATCCCGTCGCGCGTGTGGACCGAGGCTGAGCCGACATGAGGCAGCAGCGTCGCATTGGACAGGTCCAGCAGCGCCTGTGGCACATTTGGCTCGTCGGCGAATACGTCGAGCCCAGCCGCCGCGATGGTGCCGTTGCCGAGGGCGGCGGCAAGCGCCTCCTCGTCCACCGTCGAGCCACGGCCGATATTGACGAAAACGCCGTCAGGCCCGAGCGCCTTCAGCACCGCCGCGTTCACCGCCTTCTGCGTCGACGCCGTTCCCGGCGCCACCGAAATCAGCGTATCGACCGCGCCTGCAAGCCCCACCAGCGTCTCGTGATATTCATAAGCCAGGCCGTCCACGTGCCTGCGGTTGTGGTAGGCGACGGTCATACCGAATGCTTCCAGACGCTTCGCAATGGCGAGCCCGATGCGGCCCATGCCGAAAATGCCGGCCTTGCGACCGCGCAGGGTGAGCCGGCTCAGCGGATAGTTGCCGTCCTTCACCCAACGCCCGCCGCGCAGCCACGCCTCGGCGCGCGGCAGTTCGCGAACGGTGTTGATGAGCAGGCCGATTGCGGTGTCGGCGACCTCCTCGGTCAGCACATCCGGCGTGTTGGTGACCATGACGCCGTGCTTGCCGGCGTGCGCAGCATCGACGCCGTCATAGCCGACGCCGAAATTGGCGACGATCTCCAGCTTCGGCAAAGCCTGCATGAAGGCGGCACTCACCGAATTGTCGCCGAGCGACGGCGAGGCGGCGACGCCGCGCACCGTCTGCTTGAGTTCGTCCGTTATCAGCACCGGATCGATCTTGTCGAGGCGCACCAGCCGGAACGCCTCGCCGATGCGCGAGACCGATCGCGGGTGCAGTTTGCCGGGAACAAGGATCGTGATGGCGCTGAGATCGGTCATGCCTGCTTCTTTCGATGAGTATGGGGTGTTTCAGCCGCGCTCTACCGGCTTGCCTGTCGACTGCCGGACATGAAGCTCCGGCCTGATGAGTTCCTGCGACGGCCGAACCGATTGGCCGTTGAGCTTGTCGAGCAGCGCGCTGGCCGCCCGCCGTCCCACTTCGCGCTGGCCGTTCCACACGGTGGTCAGCGCCGGCGTGGCGATTGCCGCCTCCTCCAGATCGTCATAGCCGGTGACGGAGATATCGATGCCGGGCACCAGGCCCGCGCGGGCAATACCGTTCATCAGGCCGATGGCGACGAGATCGTTCCAGCAGCATGCCGCGGTAGGCTTGTCTTTCAACGCCAGGAACTGGCCGGCGGCCTCGAAGCCCGCCTGCTTGGTGCGCGGGCCGGGAATGCGCCAGCTTGGCCTGACCTCCAGCCCGGCAGCCTCCATCGCATTCAGGTAGCCTTGATAGCGATCGCGGCCCGTGGAAGTCTGGTCGGTGCCGCCGATCATGGCGATGCGCTTGTGCCCGAGCGAGATCAGGTGATTGGTGGCAAGACCGGTGCCGTAGGAATCGTCACCGCGGAAAACCGGCACTTCCGCCCCTTCCACCGTCCGCGCGATCAGCACCGCCGGCAGGCCGTTTTCCTCTGCCATGATGATATCTTCGGGCGGCGTACCGATCGCCGGCGACATGATCACGCCGTCCGCGCCGAGCTGCAGCAGCGTGTCTATGAAAGTGCGCTGCTTTTCGAGATCGTCGTAATGGTTGGACAGGATGAAGGTCTGCCGGCTGCGGTCTAGTTCGCTCTCGATGGAGCGCAGGATTTCGGCAAAGAAGGGGTTCATGATGTCATGGACGACCACCCCGACGATGCCCGACCGCGACGTGCGCAGGCTGGCTGCGCGCCGGTTGTAGATATAGCCGATGGCGCGCGCATGTTCCTTGATGCGGTCCCGCGTCGTGTCGGCCACGAGCGCGCTGTCGCGCAAGGCCAGCGAAACGGTTGCCGTGGAAACGCCGAGCGCATCCGCGATGGTCGAAAGCTTGATCTTCTGTGCCAGAACGTCCTCCCCCGAGCGACGATTTAAACTGTTTAAATCGGCTTATGCCATCGAACACCGGCAAATCAAAGCTTTTTTGCCAGATCCTCGTCTTCGGCATTGGGAACGGTGCGGTTCTTGAGGCGCAGCCGGTGCTCGCGGTGGACGATATAGAGGCCGCTGGCGACGATGATGCCCGCACCGACCAGCGTCCATTTATCCGGGAACTGGTCGAAAACCAGATAGCCGGCGCTGATCATCCAGACCATCTGGAGGTAGGGATAAGGGGCAAGCGCCGTCGTCGTCGCCTGCTTGTAGGCTTTTATCAGCAGCCAGTGGCCGAAGCCGCCGAAGAAGCCGAGCGCGAGCAGGATCGCCCAGTGGAACAGATCCGGCGGCATCGAAGCTGCATAGGGGACGGCAGGGGCCATCAGCAATACGGGCGTCAACGCCGAATAGAAGATCAGGCTCTCCGGACTCTCCTTCGCCGACATCGACCGCGTCATGATGACGTAGAAGCAGTAGCTCAGCACCGAGCCGAGCGCATAGAGATGGCCGGTCTGGAACGCGACGAAGCCGGGCCGCGTGATGACGATCACCCCGACCAGTCCCGCAAGGATCGCCATCCAGCGCCGCCAGCCTGCCCACTCGCCGAGCAGCGGGCCGGCAAGTGCGGTTATCAACATCGGCGCGAAGAAAGCGATCGACATGGTTTCGGCAAGCTGCAGCGAGCGCAGGGCGGCGAAATTGAAGATGGTCGAGCCGAACAGGAAGATGCCGCGCAACACCTGCAACGGCAGGTTCTTGACCCGGAACATCGCCGGATTGCGCCAGCCTCGAAACAACAGAAACACCAGCACCAGATGGGTCGCAAAACGCACCCACGAAACGAAGGCCGGGTCCATGCCCGACAGCACGAGATATTTCGCACTGGTGTCGAGGCACGAAAACAGGAGGCCGGCGCAGAATACGAACAGGATCGCGGATGCCGGTGTGGCCTGTTCGGAGGTGGCGGGAGGTGAACTCACGGGAAGCAGTCGATTCGGTGATCGTTATCCCCCGCTTGTCGGCCACCAGGCAAGCCGGTGCAAGTTGAAAAACACGGCAAGGCGCAATTGTCTGCTGCTGTAGCAGGATTGACCCGATCAGGCGTGCATGCGCGCGCCCTTGACGATCTTGTCGACCAGCTTCTTTTCGGCACGAAGCGCGATCCCCACCACCTTCGCATCGTCCGGCCCGAACTTGCCGAACACCTCCCGGTTGGCCACATCGTGACCGGTAGAGAACATCTCCTCGACATAGAGCGAGGTCTTCACGCCGCGCTCCAGCGAACGCTGATGGATCTTCGCCATCGTTGCGCCATCGGCGGAGAGCACGATGACGGGCTGGATCGACATCGGATTGTAGAGATTGCCGGCGGCATCGCGGTAGGCATCGCCTATGATGGCCGGAAACTGGGCGACGATGCCGCTGGCGAGGAAGGCCGTGACATTGAGTTCCTGCCAGGTGGCGAGATCGTCTCGCAGCACGATTGCAAATTTTGTATCGAACATGGAACGCCTTGATTTTATGCGGATGAGATTATGCCCGACGATCTAAGCACCGCGCCTGCCCAGGGTCTTGGACGTTTGTGCGCAAACGGGGATCACAACCGGATCATCTCGGCACCCGCGCTGGCCGGCATCGAGCGCATCGAAGCCAGATTCTCGGGCAATGCCTTCGACATGCATCGTCATGACACCTATGCGATCGGCGTGACGTTGCACGGCATCCAGACTTTTCGCTATCGCGGCCGGACGCGCCACAGTGCACCGGGGCAGATCATCGTGCTGCACCCGGACGAACTGCACGACGGCGGCGCCGGCACCGAGGACGGCCTGCGTTACCGCATGCTTTATCTGGAGCCGTCGCTGCTTCTCGAATGCCTGGGCCATGATGGCGCGTCGCTGCCTTTCGTTGCCGACCCGGTGCTTGACGATCGCGCCCTTGGCGCGACGCTGCTTTCGGCGCTCAGCCCGCTCGATCAGGCGCTGGACGAACTGTTTATCGACGATTTCGTAACGCAGCTGGCGCGCAGCCTGTCGCGGCATGCGGGCCGGCCGGCGCAACCGGTCGGCAAGCCGGCGCTGCGGGCAGCCAGCCTCGCCCGGGATTTTCTGGAGGCAAATGCCACGCGTCTAGTGTGCTCGGAGGAGCTGGAAGCCGTGACCGGTCTCGATCGCTATGCGCTGTCGCGGCATTTCCGGGCGGTGTTTTCGACAAGCCCGCATCGTTTCCTGTTGATGCGCCGGCTTCAGCGCGCACGCCGGATGATCGAAACGGGTGAATCGCTTGCAGAGATCGCAGTGGCCGCCGGCTTCAGCGACCAGAGCCATTTCAATCGACAGTTCAAGAAGGCTTACGGCCTGACGCCGGGCCGTTGGTCTGCTTTGACCCGTCCCGTATCAACGAGGGAATGTTTCAGCGTCGTGAGTCGGCTTGACGCCGGCTAACGCCCGTCGCGGACGCGCTTTAATCTTCCACCAGTTCGATCTCGTCGTCGGCCTCGATCGTGGCGGCATCGGAGAGATTGGCTTCGATCCGCGAAAGCAGTTTGGCGAGTGCCTTCTGGTCCTTCTTTTCGAGACCGCGAAACGCCTGCTTCTCGGTCTTGCGCACCGATTTCTCGATGGCGCGGATGGTGTCGCGGCCCGTCTCGGTCAGGAAGATATGCGCCTGGCGCGCGTCGGCTTCCGAGGCGCGCTTTTCCAGAAAGCCCTGCGCCTGAAGCCGGTTTATCGTCTTGGTGATGGTCGGCGGGCGCACGCCGAGCCGCGTCGCCAACTGGCCGGGCGTCTGCCCGTCCTCATGGTCCAGCGACAGCATGATCTGGTCCTGGCCGGCATAGAAGCCGTGCGCGAGAAGCCGCGACGCCAGTGCTGTCCGCGCCAGTCTTGCTGCCGAATGCAGCCGGCTCATGGTCGCGCTCTTATCTGCCTTGGCCATTTTTCACCTTTCCTGGCCGCGCCGTCGCCTTCAGCGCAGAATAGTCCCGGTCGTCACAATGGCAACCGGCAAACAGATATATTGCCGGCATTCGAGGCGAAGCTTTGCCGGCAATCGACGATTATGCCCGCAGCGCTAATGCCAGACGCATATTTCATTTAGATGACAAACTAAAAATGCTTTCTCGCAAACACAGATTTTTTGCCGACGGTTCAGGCATCCGCTTTCACGGCGACGACCAGCAGCGCCTCGTAGGCAGCCTTTGTCTCGCGCAGGGCAGCTTGCGACATCGGCCCGGCCTGACGCGCGATACCATCCTGCGCGTTGAACATATCGCGCTTTTCGGGCCGGTCCGTGTATGGCGCAGCGGTCGTGAAAAGGTGCTCGCTGAGATCGTCGGGGAAAAACAGCTGCCCGGTCATCGCCGAGTTGGCGTCGGTAAAGACCTTGAAATGGATATGCGTGGTGCGGCCACGATACCAGCCGGGATAGATCGTCTGGAACGAGGCTATGCCCTGCTCGTCGGTGTGCTGGATGCCGCGCAGGAATTTCTCGCCGCTCGTGTCGATGTCGCGACCATCGCCCTGCCGGGGATAGCCGGAATAGAGGCCCTTGGCGTCGCAATGCCAGATATCGACCCGCGCCTTCGCCAGTGGCCGGCACTGGCTGTCGACCGCTTGCAGGCGCACCGTCAGCGGCACGCCCTGCCGGCCTTCCGTGATGTCCTGCCGCTCGAGTTCGGGATCGAAATAGAATGGTCCCTCGGTTACTTCCGGCGTGATCGTACAGACCCCTGCTCCGGGCATCAGCAGCGACGCCTCGGCGAATGGCGACCCCACCGCCGCACGCGCGGCCGGCGTCACGAAGACGCCGCCGGTTGCCGTCACGGCGATCAGCCCGAGTGCCTGGCGGCGGTTCATCCTGGTCGCATATTGCCTGCCCGTCATTGAAACTTCCTTTGCAATGCTGAAGCCCCGGGCCTTCTATCTAGGCGCTTGCGCGCGCACATCCCAATGACATTTCGGTAATGCCGGCTGACCGGTGGAACTGCGTGGATTGGCACGTGCAAATCCGCTTTCAGCATCCTATATGGAGGCAACAATCTATCCGAGGACCATCATGAGCGAAGCACAGACGCAGATCCCGGTGACCGTCCTGACCGGCTATCTCGGCTCCGGCAAGACGACGCTGCTTAACCGCATTCTCTCCGAAAACCACGGCAAGCGCTACGCCGTCATCGTCAATGAATTCGGCGAAATCGGCATCGACAACGACCTGATCGTGGAATCCGACGAGGAAATCTACGAGATGAACAATGGCTGCGTCTGCTGCACGGTGCGCGGCGACCTGATCCGCGTCGTCGAGGGCCTGATGCGCCGTCCCGGCCGTTTCGATGCCATCGTCGTGGAAACCACCGGCCTGGCCGATCCTGTTCCGGTGGCGCAGACCTTCTTCATGGACGACGACGTCCGCTCCAAGACCAAGCTCGACGCCGTCGTGGCGCTGGTCGACGCCAAGCACCTGCCGCTGCGCCTGAAGGATTCGCGCGAAGCCGAAGACCAGATCGCCTTTGCCGACGTGATCGTGCTCAACAAGACCGATCTCGTCACCCCGGAAGAGCTGCGCGACGTGGAAGCCACCATCCGCGCCATCAACCCCGCCGCCGCCATCCATCGCACCACCCGCGCCGGCGTGCCGCTGGACACCGTGCTCGACCGCGGCGCTTTCGACCTGAAGCGCGCGCTGGAAAGCGATCCGCATTTCCTCGAAGCGCATGATCACGACCACGATCATGAATGCGGCCCGGATTGCGATCACGATCATCACCACCACGATCATGACCATGATCACCACCATCATCACCACGGCGAGGCCTCCTCGATCCATGACGTGACGGTGCAGTCGGTCTCGCTGCGCGGCGGCGAGATGGACCAGAAAAAATTCTTCCCCTGGATCGAGAAGATCACCCAGATGGAAGGTCCGAACATCCTGCGCCTGAAAGGCATCATCGCCATCAAGGACGACCCGGACCGCTACGTCATCCAGGGCGTCCACATGATCGTCGAGGGCGACCATCAGCGCGCCTGGAAGGACGACGAAAAGCACGAAAGCCGCCTCGTCTTCATCGGCCGCGAGCTGGACGCCGAACGCCTGAAACGCAGCTTCGACGCCTGCCAGGCGGCTTGAGCTCCTGCCGGATATCTTGGCGCCCGACGTTGCCCCCCTCTGCCCAGCAGGGCAGAGGGGGGTGCGAAGAAATGTCAAGCTTCACTTGATTATAGCAATACGAGCTCGCCCATGCCCACAATCGCCCCGCTCGATCTCGAAGGTCACTGCATCGCCGCCGTCTTCCTCGGCGGCGTGCCGCATTTCGCGCTGGCCGATGGCGTCGTCCATCGGCTCGACCACGGCCACAAATGGACCGAGCTTCACGACGGGCTTCTTTCGACCGCCTACGATGCCGCCCGCTCGCGGCTGGTCACCGGCGGCGAGGACGGCAAGGTGCGCGCGATCGGCGCAAACGACGCCGTTGAGACGCTGGCCGAGGCCGGCAGGAAATGGATCACCAGCGTAGCCAGCGGCCCGCAAGGCGCCATCGCCTTTGCCACCGGCAAGACCGCCACGGTGCGCTTTGCCGACGGCAAGACCAGGGATTTCACCCATCCGCGCTCGGTCGAGGGCTTGGCCTTCGCACCCAAGGGCATGCGTTTCGGCGTTGCCCGCTACAATGGCGCGACGCTGCATTTCCCCGCCACCGAAGGCAAGCCGGTGGATCTCGAATGGGCCGGCGCCCACACCGGCATCACCTTTTCGCCCGACGGCAATTTCCTCGTCACCTCGATGCAGGAAAATGCCCTGCATGGCTGGAAGCTTGCCGACGGCAAGCACATGCGCATGACCGGCTATCCGCTGAAGGTCAAAAGCATGTCGTGGAGCGCCAAGGGCAAGTGGCTGGCAAGCTCCGGCGCGCCGGCAGCAATCGTCTGGCCCTTCTCCGCTAAGGACGGCCCCATGGGCAAGGCGCCGCTGGAACTCGGCACGCGCGGCAATGCCGCCGTCACCTGCGTCGCCTGCCATCCCAGCGAGGACATCGTCGCCATCGGCTATAATGACGGCATGATCATCGCCGCCCGCTTCGCCGACGCCAAGGAAGTGCTGCTGCGCCGCCCCGGCAAGGGCGCGATCACCGCGATGGCCTGGGACAATGATGAGCAGCGCATCGCCTTCGGGTCGGAGACCGGCGATTGTGGTGTGGTGGATATTACGGGCTAAGCTGACTTCGCAATAAACTTCAGACGCAACGCTGCCCCTCACCCTTACCCTCTCCCCGTCACTATACGGGGAGAGGGTGCCGGCAGGCAGGTGAGGGGCAGCGCCAACGTTCTATATGACTCACCATCACCCTGCCCTAACCGCCCGCCATTGCCTGACTTCACGCCGGACGCTACAAATCCGGCCTTCAGGGGCAAACAGGCAGGTAATCTTGCAATCATCGACAGGCGCCACCGCCACGCAGGGCGGCATTTCTTCCTCGCGGATAGACTCCATCCGCGCGGCCGAGGCAAAGATCTTCCGCAAGGCGCGGCCGAAATCGGAAGCTGCGGTCGGCAAGGGCGTGAAGGGCTTTTTCGGCGGCGTGCCAATGCACTGGATGAACGACTGGCCGACCCCTTTCCCGATCCTCGTCGAAAAGGCCAAGGGCGCGACCATCACCGATGTCGACGGCAACAAGCTTGCCGATTTCTGCCTCGGCGACACCGGCTCGATGTTCGGCCACTCACCCGCACCCGTTGCCAAGGCGATCCGCCGCCAGAGCCGGCGCGGCCTGACCTATATGCTGCCTTCGGAAGACGCGCTCGTGCTCGGCAAGCTGCTTTCCGAGCGCTTCGGCCTGCCGCACTGGCAGATCGCCACCACCGCCACCGACGCCAACCGTTTCGCGCTGCGCGTCGCCCGCGCGGTCACCAACCGGCCGAAGATCCTCGTCTTCAACGGCTGCTACCATGGCTCGGTCGATGAAACCTTCGTGCGGCTGGACAATGGCAAGCCAGCCAACAAGCCGGGTCTTGCCGGCGAATTCCGCGACCTGACCCAAGGCACGAAAATCGTCGAGTTCAACGACCTGCCGGCGCTCGAAGCTGCCCTTGCCGACCAGGATGTTGCCTGCGTCATCACCGAGCCGGTGCTGACAAATTGCTGCATGGTTCTGCCAGAGCCCGGCTTCCTCGACGGCCTGCGCAAGGCCACCCGCGCCACCGGCACGCTGCTGCTGATCGACGAGACGCACACCATCTCCACCGGCCCCGGCGGCTATACCCAGCGCTACGGGCTGGAACCGGACCTCTTCGTGCTCGGCAAGCCGGTCGCCGGCGGCGTTCCCGCCAGCGTGTGGGGCATGAGCGCCGAGGTTGCGGCACGCTACGAAGCCTATAACCGTTCCAAGCAGCCCGGCTATTCCGGCATGGGCACGACCCTGTCGGCCAACCCGCTTCAGTTCGCCGCCATGCGCGCCGCCCTCGAAGAGGTGATGACGGAGGAAAACTACGCCCATATGGAAAAGCTCGCCGGCAGGCTCGCCGCCGGGCTGGAGGCAGCGATTGCCAGGAACAAGCTGACCTGGCATGTGCGGCGCGTCGGCGCGCGCGTCGAATTCATTTGCGCACCCGGACCGCTGAAGAACGGCAGCGAGGCGGACGCCGCCCACGCTTCCGAGCTCGAAGCCGCAATTCACGTCGCGCTGGTCAATCGCGGCATCCTGATTGCGCCGTTCCACAACATGATGCTGATTTCGCCGGCCACCACCAAGGCGCAGGTCGACCGCCTGGTCTCGGCTTTCGGCGACATTGCCGCGCAACTCGCGGCGTGAGACAAGCGCCTTTCACAACAGAGTATCCCTGATGACTTCACCCACCGGTTCGACCGCCGACGAGGCCAAGGCGTTTCTCGAAGCGCATCCCGAGATCGAAGCCTTCGACATCGTGCTGACCGACGCCAACGGCATCGGCCGCGGAAAAATCATCCGCCGGCATGAGCTGATGGGCATCTATGAGAGCGGAAGGCACCTGCCCATCTCCATCCTCGGCCTCGACATCACCGGCGAGGACGTGCACGAAACCGGGCTGATCTGGGATTCCGGCGACGGCGACCTGCGCGCATGGCCGATCCCCGGCACGCTGAAGCCGCTGCACGCAACCAACCCGCCGCGCGGCCAGTTGCTGATGTCGATGTTCCATCTCGACGGCGCGCCGATGACCTCCGACCCGCGCCTGGCGCTGGTGCGGCAGGTCGAGGCGCTGGCAGTCAAGGGCCTGCATCCGGCCGGCGCATTCGAGCTCGAGTTTTTTCTGCTGGCAAACGAACGCGATGCCGAAGGCCGCGTCCAGCCGGCGGGTGCAGTGCTCGACGGGCGCAAAAGCGGCAAGACCGAGGTCTATTCGGTCGATCATCTCCATGGCATGGAGCCGCTGTTTTCCGACATCTACGCCGCCGCCAAGGCGCAAGGCATTCCGGCCGAGACCGTCATTTCCGAATATGCGCCCGGCCAATACGAGCTGACGCTGCACTACCGCAAGGACATCCTGCAGGCAGCAGACGACCTGCTGATGCTGAAGCGGCTGGTGCGCATGCAGGCGCGCCGCCACGGCGTCACCGCCTGCTTCATGGCCAAGCCGATCGAGAAATATGCCGGCTCCGGCATGCATCTTCATGTCTCGCTGCAGGACGATGCCGGCAAGAACGTCTTCACCGAAGCTAAAGAAGGCGCATGGTCGCCGGCGCTGCTGCATGCGTTGGGCGGGCTGGCTGAAACCATGGCCGAATCCATGCTGGTCTTCGCCCCGCACGCCAATTCCTGGCGGCGCTTCGTCTCGCAGTCCTATGCACCGGTCGCGCCGACATGGGGCGTCAACAACCGCTCGGTGGCGTTGCGCGTGCCGGCCGGCGACGCCAGGAACCGCCGCATCGAGCATCGTCCGTCTGGCGTCGATGCCAATCCCTATCTGGTCGCAGCGACCGTCCTTGCCGGTATTGCGAAAGGCCTCGACGAGAAGCTCGATCCCGGCCCGGAAACCACCGGCAACGGCTATGAGCAAGGCGCCTCAAGCAGCTCCATGCCCGCCGACTGGCGCTCGGCTATCGAGGCGGCGAAGGGTTCTTCCTTCCTCAAGCAGGCATTGGGCGAGGATTTGCACCGCACCTTCGTTGCGATCAAGGAAGCCGAACTGTTCCGCGTCGCCCGCACGGTGAGCGAGCTGGATTATCATCTTTATCTGCACGAGGTGTGAGGGAGAGAGGTGCGTCCTTCGAGGCTCGCTTCGCTCGCACCTCAGGATGAGGGAGGTTGGTGCAACCGGCGTTAACCCCCACCCCTAACCCCTCCCCACAAGGGGGAGGGGAATCTCGCTGCATGTACACCCTCCCCAATCTTCAACGTTCTTGGTTGCAGGAGCGACGAGATCGTTCCCCTCCCCCTTGTGGGGAGGGGTTAGGGGTGGGGGTGCTTCAAACACAACAGCCTCCGCAAGAGGTGGATAATCACCCCACCAATATCGCCCTGAGATCATTCACATTCGTACCCGTCGGCCCCGGCACGAACAAATCGCCAACTGAATTGAACGCCGTCCAGGCATTGTTGGCGGCAAGCATCGCCTTGGCATCGACGCCGGCTGCACGCATGCGCGCGACGCTCGTGCCGTCGGCAAAGGCACCGGCATTGTCCTCGGAGCCGTCAATGCCGTCCGTATCCGCCGCCAGCGCATGAATAGCCGACACACCGTCGATGCCGAGCGCGAAGGCGAGCAGGAACTCGCTGTTGCGGCCGCCCTTGCCCTTGGCACGCAGCGTCACCGTGGTTTCGCCGCCCGACAGGATCAGCGCCGGCTTTTTGAACGGCCGGTCTTTCGTCGCCACTTCGCGCGCGATGGCCGCATGGACCGATCCCACGTCGCGGGCCTCGCCCTCGATCGAATCCGAGAGGATCACCGCTTCGACGCCCTGCTTCTTCGCTTCCGCAGCCGCCGCCTCCAACGACACGGCAGCCGATGCGATCACCCGCACCTCGTGCTTGGCGAAACGGCTGTCATCCGGGCGCGGCGCGTCTGCTTGGGGCGTGTTCAGATGCGCCATCACGGCGTCGGGCAATTTCATGCCGTAGGTCGAAACGATCTTCAGCGCATCCGCGCGTGATGCCTCGTCCGGCACGGTCGGGCCGGACGCCACCAGCGCAGGATTGTCGCCGGGAATGTCGGAAACCACGAGCGACACGACACGCGCCGGATGCGCAGCAGCTGCGAGCCGCCCGCCCTTGATCGTCGAGACATGCTTGCGCACCGCATTCATCGCCGAGATCGGCGCACCGGAGGCAAGCAGTGCCTCGTTGACTGCGATTTCGTCGGCCAGTGTCAGGCCTTCGGGCGGCGACGGCAGCAAGGCCGACCCTCCGCCGCAGACCAGCGCGATGACGAGATCGTCTGCACTCAATCCGCTTACGGCATCGAGCAGCGCCTTCGACGCTTCAAGCCCCGCCGCATCCGGCACCGGGTGCGACGCCTCCAGGACGCGGATGCGCTCGCAAGGCGCGGCATAACCGTAGCGCGTCACGACGACGCCCTCGAGCGGGCCATCCCACGCCTTCTCCAGCGCCGCCGCCATCTGCGCCGCGCCCTTGCCCGCACCTATCACGATGGTGCGGCCCCTGGGCTTTTCCGGCAGGTGGCTGCGGATGGTCAGTTCGGGATCGGCGGCTGCAACAGCAGCATTGAAAATGGAGATGAGGAAGGTCTTGGGGTCGATGTTTTTCAGGTCAGCCACGCTCGATCATCCATGCCGGTATTGTTAGCAAACGCAGTGCTGCCCCTCATCCGCCTGCCGGCACCTTCTCCCCGTATAGTGACGGGGAGAAGAAGGCTGGCCGCAACGTTCACGCCCCCCTCTCCCCGTCTTTTACGGGGAGAGGGTAAGGGTGAGGGGCAGCACGAACCTTTCAAGCCTTTGCCTCAACCGGCAACGCCAGCGCCACATAATCCAGACCCAGATGCTCGCAAAGCGCGGCAACCACCACCTCGTGATCCTGCCTTTCCGGCAGCCCCGAAACGGTGATGCAGCCTATGACGCCGGCGCCGTTCACGGTCACCGGAAAGCCACCGCCGGCCAGCACATAGTCGGCTATGTCCAGCCCCTCGCCCGCCTTGAAGCTGCGGTCGGGGCGATCCTGCTCCAGCACCATGCGGTAGGTGCTTTTCAGGAAGCGTTTCACCACATTGATCTTGCGGCGCGCCCAGTCGGGATTGGATGCGTTCGAGCCGAGCATGGCGGCATAAAACAGCGGGCGGTCCCAGGTCCTGATATCGACGATGATGCCAAGACCGTCCTTCAGCGCGCGGTCGCGTATGCGCGAACCCACGGCAAAGGCAATCGCCTCGTCGAAGGCAGGAAACACCAGTTCCGTTTCCTGCCGAATGATCGTCTGGATATCGTCCGCCGTGCTCATATTCCCTCCGCAACCCGGTCGCGCCGATGACCGGTGCCGTGGTTTTATGGCATGATGACCGCGGGTCAAGCCCGGATCAGGCGGCGGCCATTTCCATCGTGCTCTTTGCCGGCCTGCCGGCGACGTAGACCTCGCGGATGGCGCGGTCGTCGCCCATGGTCTGGAGCAGAAACAGCTCCTCGGCGAGCGTTTCCACCCGCTCCATCCTCAGCCGCATGCCCGGCGTGGCACGCGAGTCCAGCACGACGATGTCGGCATCGGTGCCGGCGTCCAGCGTGCCGACCTTGTCGTCCAGCGACAGCGCCTGCGCGTTGCCAAGCGTCATCTGCCAGAAGGAGGCGAAGGGGGTGAGCTTCTCGCCGTTCTGCGCGATCACCTTGTAGCCCTCATCCATGGTGCGCAGCATCGAATAGCTGGTGCCGCCGCCGACATCGGTCGCCGCCGCGATGCGGATCGGTTTCTCGCGCTGCCGGTAACGCTGGTAGTCGAACAGGCCCGAGCCGAGGAACAGGTTGGAAGTGGGGCAGAACACCGCCACCGAACCGGTTTCCGACATCGCGTCGGACTCGCGCTCGGAGAGGTGGATGCAGTGGCCGAACAGGCTCTTCTTGCCGAGCAGCCCGTAATGCTCGTAGACGTCCGTATAGTCCTTCGACCACGGATAGAGCTGCTGCGTGAAGGCGATCTCGGCATGGTTTTCCGAAAGATGCGTCTGCATGTGCAGGTCGGGATGCTCGCGCATCAACGCCCCCGCCATCTCCATCTGCTCGGGCGTCGAGGTGATGGCGAAGCGAGGCGTCACGGCATAGTGCTGCCTGCCGCGCCCATGCCACTCGCCGATCAGCGCCTTGGTGTCGTCATAGCTCGATTGCGGCGTGTCGAGCACACCGTCGGGCGCATTGCGGTCCATCATCACCTTGCCGGCGATGGTCAGCATGTTGCGGTCATGCGCTTCGGCAAAGAAGGCTTCAGCCGACTGCCTGTGCACCGAGCAATAGGCCGCGACCGTCGTCGTGCCCTGGCGCACCATCTCGTCCAGGAACAGGCGGGCGATGCGGCGGCCATGCTGCGCATCGCGAAAATGCGATTCCTCGGGGAAGGTGTAGGTGTTCAGCCAATCGAGCAGCTCGGCGCCATAAGACGCGATGATCTGCATCTGCGGCACATGCACATGCGCGTCGATGAAGCCCGGTAGCAGCAGATGCGGCCGATGGTCGATGACCTGCACGCACGAGCCCGCTCGCGCTGCGATATCGGCATAGGCGCCGGCGGCAACGATCGTGCCGTCGCGCAGCAGCAGGCCGCCGTCCTCCTCGTAGCGATAGGCGGCGTGATCGTCGACGCTGTCGGGCCAGCGCAGGAAGGAAAGCGTGCGACCGCGAAGGAGTGTTTCCGTCATATTATTTCTTCTTCGCTTCTTCGAACCAGCTCACCAGCAGCGCCCGCTCCTGCGGGGTGATCGCGGTGACGTTGCCGGGCGGCATGGCGTGGCTGCGCCCGGCCTGGAGATAGATTTCGCGGGCGTGGGCGGCAATCGCCTCGTCCGTTTCGAGGATCACGCCCTTGGGCGCCTGATAGACGCCCTCATAGACCGGCTCCGCCGCATGGCACATGGAGCAACGGCCGAGCACCGTGTCGCGCACCGCCGGAAAATGCGACGAGGCGATGTAGACCTCCTCGCCGGCTGCCGCGGTCTTCGGCTCGCCGGTGAGGATCTTCGGCACCGTCGAAAGCCAGATGATGATGATGAACAGGATGACGGCTGCCAGCCACGTCCAGGTCGGGTTGCCCTTGCGGGCGTGCAGGCTGTTGAAATAGTGCCGGATCAGCACGCCGATGATGAACACCAGCGATGCGATCACCCAGCTGAACTGCGTGCCGAACGCCAGCGGGTAGTGGTTCGACAGCATCAGGAACAGCACCGGCAGCGTCAGGTAATTGTTGTGAAGCGAGCGCTGCTTGGCGATCTTGCCGTATTTCGGGTCGGGCTTGCGGCCTGCGATCAGGTCGGCAACCACGATCTTCTGGTTCGGAATAATCACCATAAAGACATTGGCCGACATGATCGTGGCGGTGATTGCGCCGAGATGCAGGAAGGCAGCGCGCCCGGTGAACAGATGCGTCAGCCCCCAGGCCATGAAAACCAGGATCACATAAAGGATCAGCATCAGCGCGGTATCGGCCTTGCCGATCAGCCAGCGGCACAGAAGATCATAGACGATCCAGCCGCCCGCCAGGCATGCCAGCGAAATCAGGATACCGACCGGCACCGAGACGTCGAGAACATTGCGGTCGATCAGGAACAGGTCCGCGCCGGCATAATAGACGATTGCCAGCATGGCAAAGCCGGACATCCAGGTGGCGTAGGATTCCCATTTGAACCAGGTGAGATGCTCGGGCATCTCGGCAGGCGCCACCAGATATTTCTGGATATGGTAGAAGCCGCCGCCATGCACCTGCCATTCCTCGCCGAAAGCGCCTTGCGGCAGGCCGGGGCGCTGGCGCAGGCCGAGGTCGAGCGCGACGAAATAGAAGGACGAGCCGATCCAGGCGATGCCCGTTATCACGTGCAGCCAGCGCACGGCGAAGCTCAACCAGTCCCATAGTATCGCGAAATCGTTCATGTCGGCCCTCTCTACCACCACGACTTTACGTCGTCCCGGCCAAACCGAAAGGGGCGAGGTACACGATGACTTTCAAAAAAAAATGTAAAATACTAGGATGATTATATCGTTCGCCAACGGAACAGCGGGTACGCATGGCCTATCTCGACAACATCGCCGTCTTCGTCCGCGTCGTCGAACTCGGCAACCTGTCGGCGGCCGGGCGCGACATGCGGATATCGCCTGCTGTCGCGTCGAACCGCATCAAGGAGCTTGAAAAACATCTCGGCGTGCGCCTGTTCAACCGCACGACACGGCAGTTGATGCCGACCGAACAAGGCACCGTGTTCTATGCCGGGGCCAAGCAGGTGCTGGAGGCGATCACAGAAGCCGAGGCCGCCGTCAGCGCGCTTTCCGGCCAGCCGCGCGGCACGATCAGGGTCACCGCCCCGCTCGGCATGGGCCGGCGGCTGATTGCCTCCGGCATTCCCGATTTCCACGACAAATATTCCGATATCGAAGTGCGGCTCCGGCTGTCGGACCACAATGTCGATATCATGAAGGAGGGCATCGACGTCGCCTTCCGGCTCGGCCTGCTGGAGGATTCCAGCCTCAGGATGCGCGGCATCATGGAGTGCGAGCGCGTGCTGGTCGCGGCCCCCTCCTATCTCGAACAGCGCGGCGAGCCGCAGACGCCGCAGGAGCTCGTCGACAAGAAGCATGATTGCCTGATGCTGCGCTTTCCCGGCATGCGCGAATTCTACTGGACGCTGAACACGCCATCCGGCCCGGCAAAGTTCGAGGTCCATGGCCCCTTCGATTCCGACGATGGCGACGTGCTGACCGGCTGGGCGCTGTCCGGGCGCGGCATCGTCAACAAGCCGCGCTTCGAGGTCGAGCCCTTCATCCGCGACTGGCGCCTGAAGGTGATCCTGCCCGAAACCCCACCAACCCCGATCCAGCTCGCCGCCGTCTATCCGCACAAGAACCTGCAGGACCCGAAAGTGCGCCTGCTGCTCGACTTCATGGCCGAGCGCTGCCAGCGGCTGATCAAGGACATTCTGGCAGGGAAGTAGTAGGGGTCAGGCGCTTTTTACGGCGCGTTCTTCCATCGAAACCGCTTGCGACGACGCATGCATCGCCAGCGCAGTCATGATCTCGGCAGCGGCGAGTGCGGCTATCACCGTTGGCCGCTTGTCCTTCACGGCATCGCCGCCGATCGGGGAAACCAGCCGCTCGAACTCGGCCTCGCTTCCACCACCCACCTTGAGAAACCAGCTCCGGAACGTCGCTTTCTTCGTCTTCGAGCCGATCATGCCGACATAGGCGGTGTCATTTCGTTTCAGAGCCTCGGCAGCGATGAGAAAATCCAGCGCATGGTCATGGGTCAGCACGGCGAAGGCCGAGCCTGAAGGGGCATCGCGAACCAAGGCCTCGGGCATGGCCGTCAAATGCGTTTCGACTGCATCCGAAATGCCTTCCAGCTCTTCGGCTCGCGTTTCCACGACAACGGTGTGCAAGGGAAGCAAGGCGGCGGACGCGGCAAGCGCCTTGCCGACGTGGCCACCGCCGAAAATGTAGAAATGCGGCAGGCGCTCTTCCTGGCGCTCGGCGGCATCGACCAGTTCATCGGCAAGGACGGGATCGACCGGGCGGATCAGAACCTCGACCCGCCCGCCACAGCACTGCCCGATCTCGGGCCCGAGTGGAACGTCGAGCGTGGCGCAGACCTCGTGAACATCGATGCGGTCCGATGCTGCCTGCCTGCGCAACAGCTGCCGCGCCTTGTCGATCGCCATATATTCGAGCTGGCCGCCACCGATCGTGCCGTGGATCGCTTGCTGCGACACGAGCATGTAGGCGCCCTTTTCACGCGGCGTGGACCCCCTGGTGCCGGCGACCTCGACAAAAGCCGCCTGCCCCGCGGAGCGGAGGAAGTCTTTCAGGTCCTGCACGTTCGAGGTCATGGTTTGCGTGCCCATTTCGGGAATATAGCAGTTCTTGCGGCAGATTTCCTGCCCCGTGCCCTTTCAGGCTTTGCCGGCCGCTTCCTTTTTCAGCCGCTCGACCGCCATCAGCACGCGTTCCGGCGTGGCGGGCGCGTCGAGGCGCGGGCAAATCTTGTGGTCGGCAACGCTCGCCACCGCGTCCGACAGCGCGTGCAGCACCGACATGCCGTGCGGCAGCGGCGGCTCGCCGACGGCCTTCGAGCGATGGATGGTCGGCTCATAGGCCTGCGACCAGTCGGTCAGCGCGACGTTGAAAATCTTGGGCCGATCCGAGGCGAGCGGGATCTTGTAGGTCGAGGGCGCATGGGTGCGCAGGCGGCCCTTGTCGTCCCACACCAGTTCCTCGGTGGTGAGCCAGCCCATGCCCTGGATGAAACCGCCTTCGACCTGGCCGATATCGATCGCCCGGTTCAGCGAGCGTCCTGTGTCGTGCAGGATGTCCGTGCGCTCGACCACATATTCGCCGGTCAGCGTGTCGATGGAAACCTCCGAACAGGCCGCGCCATAGGCGTAGTAGTAGAAGGCATGGCCACGGCCCTTCGCTCGGTCCCAGTGGATTTTCGGCGTCTTGTAATGGCCGGCGGCCGAAAGCTGGATGCGGTTGAGATAGGCCTGCTTGACCAGTTCGTTGAAGCTTATCTCCTGATTGCCGACGCGCACCCGGTTGGGCAGGAACACCACCTGATCGAGGGGCACCTGGTACTTTTCTGCCGCGAAATCGGTGAGCCGCTTGCGGATCTGCCGCGCTGCATCCTGCGCCGCCATGCCGTTGAGGTCGGCTCCCGAAGACGCCGCCGTCGGCGCGGTGTTGGGAACCTTGGCCGTGGTGGTGGCGGTAATCTTGACGCGGTCGAGATCGATCTGGAATTCCTCGGCCACAACCTGCGCCACCTTCAGATGCAGCCCCTGCCCCATCTCGGTACCGCCATGGTTCATATGCACGGAGCCGTCATTGTAGACATGCACCAGCGCGCCGGCCTGGTTGGACTCCGTCTTGGTGAAGGATATGCCGAACTTGACCGGCGTCAGCGCCATGCCGCGCTTGATGAAGCGGCTGTTGGCATTGAACGCATCAATCGTGCGGCGGCGGCCGGCATAGTCGGCACTTTCCTCCAGTTCCGCGACGATGCGGTGGATGATGTTGTCCTCGACCTTCTGGTGATAGGGCGTGACGTTGCGCTCGCCCGCAGCGCCCATCGGGTCGTAAAAATTCAGCTTGCGGATTTCGAGCGGGTCCTTGCCGACTGCGAAGGCCACCTCGTCGATGACGCGCTCGGCCCCGACCATGCCTTGCGGGCCGCCGAAGCCGCGAAACGCGGTGTTGGAAACCGTATTGGTGTAGAGCGGCGCCGACTTGGCGTGCACATGCGGATAGAAATAGGCGTTGTCGCAATGGAACAGCGCGCGGTCGCCCACCGGCCCCGAGAGATCGGCGGAAAAGCCGGCATTCAGCGCAAACATGAAGTCGACGCCGAGAATATTGCCCTCATCATCGAAGCCAACCTCGTAGTCGATGGCGAAGTCGTGGCGCTTGCCGGTGGCGGTCATGTCCTCGTCGCGGTCGAGCCTGATCTTGACGGCTCTGCCGTGCTTCTTGGCAGCGATCGCCGCGATGGCCGCGCATTGGTTGGCCTGCGTTTCCTTGCCGCCGAAGCCACCGCCCATGCGCCGCACTTCCACCGTCACGGCATGGCTCGGCACGCCAAGCACATGGGCGACCAGATGCTGCGTCTCGCTCGGCCCCTGCGTCGAGCAATAGACGATGACCTCGTCGTCCTCGCCCGGTATCGCCAGCGACACCTGGCCCTCGAGATAGAAATGATCCTGCCCGCCGAGTTTCATGCGGTTCTTGATCCGGTGCGGGGCGCTCGCAATGGCAGCAGCGGCATCGCCGCGCGTCAGCGTCAGCGGCGTCGTTACCTGCTTTCCTTTTTCGGGATCGAGGTTCCAGATGTCGAATATCCCCGGCAGTTCCTCGTATTCGATCTTCCCGAGGCGAGCGGCGGCGCGGGCCTGCTCGCGCGTTTCGGCAATGACGGCAAAGATCGGCTGGCCGTGGAACTGCACTTTGTCCTGCGCAAACACCGGATCGTCATGCAAGCCGCTCGGCGAGACGTCGTTTTCACCGGGAACGTCGGCATAGGTCAGCACGTCTACAACGCCGGGCGCTGCACGCACAGCCGACAGATCGACGGTCTTCAGCTTGCCATGCGCAACGCTCGACAGGCCGATGCCGACATGCAGCGTGCCCGCCGGCTCCGGCATGTCGTCGATATAGACTGCGGTGCCGGCGACATGCTTGTGCGCGGAATCGTGGCGCTGGTCGGTGTGCACGCCACCGGCGATCTTGGCGGCTTTCAGGTTTGACGAGTGCTTGTTCATGACCGTCACCTCACGCTGCCCGGTGCCGCGAGACCTGGATCGGCGCTTTTCCGCCTTGGGTCTCCGCAAAGAACCGCATCAGCAGGTTGCGCGCCGCCAGCATACGATATTCCGCCGTCGCGCGCATGTCGGTCAGCGGGGTGAAGTCCTCGGCGTATTTTGTCATCGCCGCTTCCACGGCTGCTTCGGTCCATGGCTTACCGGTCAATGCCGCCTCCACCGCGCTGGCCCGCTTCGGCGTCGCCGCCATGCCGCCATAGGCGATGCGGATCGAGGCAACCGTGCCATCCCTGGCAAGCGTCAGAAGAAACGCGCCCAAGGCGGCCGTGATGTCCTCGTCCCGGCGCTTGGTGATCTTGTAGACGGCGAAATGACTGCCTTGCGCCGGCACAGGCACATGCACGGCCTCGACGAACTCGCCCGGCTGCCTGTCCTGCTTGCCGTAGGCGATGAAGAATTCCTCCAGCGGGATCGTCCGGCGCGCCTTGCCCTTGCGCAGCGTCAGCGATGCACCGAGCGCGATGAAGGGCGGCGGCGTGTCGCCGATCGGCGAACCGTTGGCTATGTTGCCGCCGATCGTGCCCATGTTGCGCACCTGCTCGCCGCCGATGCGGTCGATGAGCGGTCCAAGAGCGGGAATGCGCTTGGAAAGCGTCGAGAACACTTCCGTATAGGTCACGCCCGCGCCGATACTGACCACGCCGTCCTTTTCCGAAATCTTCCGCAACCCGTCGAGATGGCCGATAAACACCACCGGCGAAATATCGCGCATATGCTTGGTCACCCACAGGCCGACATCGGTAGACCCTGCCACGATGGTTGGCTTCTGCTCGCTTTCGAGAATGGAGGCAAAATCGTCGACATCAGCCGGCACGATCAGCCGATGCTTTTCCGTGCCGATCTCGACGCGCAAACCATCGCGCAGCGCGACGAGTTTCTTCATCACAGCCGCGCGCTCGACCGCCAGCGGGTCCTTCGCCACCTTGCCGTAGCTCGAAATGGCGCGCGCCGCACGCATGATTGCCTCATAGCCGGTGCAGCGGCAGAGATTGCCCTGCAGCGCCTTTTCGATCGCAGCATCCGCCGGTTCCGGCTCCTTCATCCACAAGCCATAGAGCGACATGACGAAGCCCGGCGTGCAGAAGCCGCATTGCGAGCCATGGAAATCGACCATCGCCTGCTGGACGGGATGAAGTTTGCCGGCCTCGCCGCGCAGATGCTCGATGGTCACGACGTGGCAGCCGTCGAGCGAGCCGAGGAAGCGGATGCAGGCATTGACGCTTTCATAGACCAGCTTGCCGTCCGTCATCCTGCCGACCAGCACCGTGCAGGCACCGCAATCGCCTTCCGCGCAGCCTTCCTTGCTGCCGCGCAGCGAACGGCGCAGGCGCAGATAGTCGAGCAGCGTCTCATCAGGCGCGACCTGCGACAGCGCCACATCCTCGCCATTGAGCAGGAAGCGGATTTCGTTGCGGGTTTTGGTCATTTTCAATCTCTCCAACCGCCGCGCTGCCCCTCATCCGCCTGCCGGCACCTTCTCCCCGTAAACGGGGAGAAGAAGGAAGCTTCAACGCCGACGTCCCCCTCTCCCCGTTTACGGGGAGAGGGTAAGGGTGAGGGGCGGCACAACCCTGCAAAACCCATCATCAACTCCCCCGATACGTCGAATAACCATAGGGCGAGATCAGCAGCGGCACATGATAATGCTTTTCTTCCGACATGCCGAAACGGATCGGCACCTCGTCCAGGAACATCGGCTCTGGCAGCGCCAATCCGGCAGCGCGAAAATAGGCGCCGGCCGAAAACACCAGTTCATACTGTCCGGCCTGAAAGGCGCGCCCCGCCAGCAGCGGCTCGTCGCAGCGCCCGTCGGAATTCGTCACCACCGTCTTCACCTTGCGGTGCGAATTGCCGCTGACCTTATACAGCGAAATCGACAGGCCTGCGGCCGGCTTGCCGGAAGCCGTATCGAGAACATGGGTCGTCAGGCGCCCGCCATCCGTCGTCGACATACTGCCTCCCTGCTTGTGAACACGAACGATCGATTGTGCGGCAAATAAATGCCATGCATAAGTCCCGGAGAAGCCGAAGGCCACAAAAAGACTTTCAAAAATAATAAGGGGAATGCCCCGGCCAGTCTTTCGATTATTCTCAATCTGCAAGTTCGGCTTTCGCCGGAAACCCGAGGAATTTCATGCGTTACGAAAGAGACATGCGCGGCTATGGCGCCAACCCGCCCGACCCGAAATGGCCGGGAGGCGCGCATGTCGCCGTGCAGTTCGTCGTCAACTACGAGGAAGGCGGCGAAAACTGCGTTCTGCATGGCGATGCCGCTTCCGAAGCCTTCCTGTCGGAGATCGTCGGCGCAGCGCCTTGGGTCGGCATGCGCCACTGGAACATGGAATCGATCTACGAATATGGTGCCCGCGCCGGCTTCTGGCGGCTGCACCGCATGTTCACCGAGGCCGAGGTTCCGGTCACCGTCTACGGCGTCGCCACCGCGCTTGCCCGCTCGCCCGACCAGGTGACCGCCATGCAGGAAGCTGGCTGGGAAATCGCCTCGCATGGGCTGAAATGGATCGACTACCGCGAGCATTCGGCGGAAGCCGAGCGCGCCGACATCGTCGAGGCGATAAGGCTTCACACCGAAGTCACCGGCGAGCGCCCGCGCGGCTGGTATACGGGCCGCACATCGATCAACACGGTGCGACTTGCCTGCGAGGCCGGCGGCCTCGACTACATCTCCGACACCTATGACGACGAACTGCCCTACTGGCTTGAGCATGAGAACCATGCTCACCTCATCATCCCCTACACGCTCGACGCCAACGACATGCGTTTCGCGACGCCGCAGGGCTTCAATTCCGGCGACCAGTTCTACGCCTATCTGAAGGATTCCTTCGACACGCTCTACGCCGAAGGCAAGGCCGGCCGGCCGCGCATGATGAATATCGGCCTGCATTGCCGTCTCGTCGGCCGCCCCGGCCGCGCGGCCGCGCTCAAGCGCTTCATCGACTACGTCAAAAGCCACGACAAGGTCTGGCTCGCGCGTCGCATCGACATCGCCCGCCATTGGCAGGAGCATCACCCCTACCATCGGCAAGCCCTGCGCCCGTCGAAGATGGCGCTTGGCGAATTCGTCGAGAAATTCGGCGGCATTTTCGAGCATTCGCCATGGATCGCCGAGCGCGCCTACGGGCTGGAACTTGGCCCAGCCCATGACAGCGCCGGCGGCCTGCACAATGCGCTGTGCCGCGCCTTCAGGTCGGCAAGCGAAAAGGAACGTCTCACCGTGCTGACCGCCCATCCCGACCTCGCCGGCAAGCTGGCAGCCGCAAAACGCCTGACGCCGGAATCCACCCAGGAACAGGCTTCTGCCGGACTTGATGCGCTGACAGATGCTGAGCGCGAGCTCTTCTCCAAGCTCAATGCCGCCTATGTCACCACCTTCGGCTTTCCTTTCATCATCGCCGTGAAGGGAAAGACCAAGGACGAAATTCTTGCCGCTTTCGAAGCCCGCATCGGCAACAGCCGCGCTGAGGAATTCGAGACGGCCTGCAAGCAGGTGGAGCGCATCGCGCTGCTGCGCCTGAAAGACCTTTTGCCCGCCTAGATCGTGAAAGCCCGACTGAAAAAGGGCACGATCAACTATACTATTAAGGACCCAGAATGGCCGACCGCACCTATTACGCCCCTACCGGAGGCCTGCCGCCGCAGACGCAGCTTTTGACGGGCCGGGCCGTCTTCACCGAGGCCTATGCCGTCATCCCCAAGGGCGTGATGAGCGACATCGTCGCCAGCCTGCTGCCTTTCTGGGACAACACCCGCGCCTGGGTGCTGTCGCGCCCGCTGTCGGGTTTTGCCGAGACGTTCTCGCAATACATCATGGAAATCGCTCCCGGCGGCGGCAGCGACAGGCCGGAGCCGGACGCCGGCGCGGAAGGCGCGATCTTCGTGGTCGAGGGCGAACTGACCATCGCTTTGGATGGCAAGAAGCACGTTGTGCAGCCGGGCGGCTTTGCTTTCCTGCCGCCGGCCAGCAAATGGACCGCCCGCAACGAGAGTGCTGAACCCGTCCGTTTCCACTGGGTCCGCAAGGCCTATGACTATGTCGACGGCATCGACGTGCCGGAAGCCTTCTTCGCCAACGAGAAGGACATCGCGCCATCTCCCATGCCGGGCACCGAAGGCAAATGGGCAACCACCCGCTTCGTCGATCCGGCCGACCTGCGCCACGACATGCACCTGACCGTGGTGACCCTCGAGCCGGGAGCGGTGATCCCCTTCGCCGAAACCCATGTGATGGAGCACGGCCTCTATGTGCTCGAAGGCAAGGCCGTCTACCGCCTCAACCAGGACTGGGTGGAGGTCGAAGCCGGCGATTACATGTGGCTGCGCGCCTTCTGCCCGCAGGCCTGCTATGCCGGCGGCCCGGGGAACTTCCGCTACCTGCTCTACAAGGACGTCAACCGGCATATGAAGCTCGGCAGCGCTGCTGTGCGCCGGCCCTGAACCGAAAGGACGCCGCCATGGATCGGACAGTCACGGCAAAGCTGCTCACCCGCGAGAACTTCGCCGAGTTCGGCGATGTCATCGACAAGGGCGGCGACAACCACTATCCGATCAACAACGGCAAGACCGAGCGCTATCACGATCTGGCCAAGGTCGATGCGGCGGGACCGAACGCGCGCGTTCTGGTCAGCATAGGCGCCGGCACGCCTTACAAATTTCCGTTGAAACTCTCCATGGTCGAGCGCCATCCCTTCGGCAGCCAGGCCTTCATCCCGTTGTCGCCGCGCCCCTTTCTCGTCGTCGTCTGCCATGATGGCGAGGACGGGCCGGAAACGCCGCACGCCTTCCTGACTCAGCCCGGCCAAGGCGTGAACTATCCGCGCAATCTGTGGCACGGCGTGCTCACGCCCATCGGCAAGAAGCAGGATTTTCTGATCGTCGACCGTGGCGGCGATGGCTCGAACCTGGAAGAATTCCACTTCTCCCACCCTTATGAAATCCATCTGCCGGAAGCCCGATGACCAAAACCTCGCTGATCAACCGCCTGTTCGACGTCATCGAGGACGACATCGTGCCGAAGACGGCGGAAGGCGTGGCCCATGGCAACAAGCTGTTCGGCGCGGCGATCCTGCGCAAATCCGACCTGTCGCTGGTGATCGCAGAAACCAACAACGAGACGGAAAACCCGCTCTGGCATGGCGAGGTCCATTGCCTGAAGCGCTTCTACGAGATGCCCAAGGCCGACCGCCCGGAGACGAAGGACTGCATCTTCATCGCCACCCACGAGCCCTGCTCGCTCTGCCTGTCGGCCATCACCTGGACCGGCTTCGACAATTTCTACTATCTCTTCAGCCACGAAGATTCGCGCGACAGCTTCGCCATCCCGCACGACCTGAAGATCCTGAAAGAGGTCTTTACCCTCGACCCCGGCGGCTACAACGCCGAGAACGCCTATTGGAAGAGCTTCTCCCTGCGCAAGCTGCTGCGCGACCTGCCCGAAGCCGAACGCCAGAAGCTGGAAGCGCGGGTTGAAAAAATCTCGGCCAGATACGACCGGCTCTCGGGAGAATATCAGGACGGCAAGGCCGAGAACGATATTCCGCTGAATTGAGGCGCGGCTCTTAGCGCTTGCTTGCGACCTCATAGATTGCCGAGCGGTCCCGCCTGCCGACGGCTATCACCAGCACCACCAGTTCACCGTCGATGACTTCATAGACCAGCCGGTAGCCCGAGCTGCGGAGCTTTATCTTGTAGCGATCCTTTGCGTCGCGAAGTTTGGCCGATGGCAGCAGCGGATTTTCGCAGCGTTCTTTCAGCTTCTTTCGAAACTGCTCGCGCGTATTGGCGTCGAGTTTCTTCCATTCCTTGGGTGCGGATGTGAGGAACTGGACCTCATATCTCATCGAGATCGACCCGGATGCGTTCCTCGCCCTTGCGGGCATCGGCAATCGCATTGAGTTCGAAATCCTCGATCCGGTCCATCATCGCCTCGAATGCCTTGGCCGGCACGCAGTAGAAGGCTGGCTCGTTGCGGTTCAGGATCGCAACCGGAAAGCCTTCGCCGGCAGCAACCGTTCCCATCGGGTTCTTTTTCAGTTCCGAGACACTCGCCGTGACTTCGGCAAGAATGGTGTGAGGCACGAAGAACTCCATCTTTTATTGGTACTTTAAATAGCACTCATAACAGGTCTTTTCAATTGGTCCGTCCAACGGGATTCAGATTTCGAAATTGAGCCGTTCGCCGCAAAAAGCAATCCGGGCGGCGTTTCTCCGACTTGCTTTTGGCCCCTGTCCGATGCCTCCTGTAGTCATCAGGAGCATAGGCATGAAAACCATCACCGACTTCCCCCGCACCGTTCTCGAATTCCCCGACATGGGCATCGTCATGCCCGATGGCTGCCGGTTGTCGGCGCGGGTGTGGATGCCGGACGATGCCGATCAGGAGCCGGTGCCGGTGATCCTCGAGCACCTGCCCTATCGCAAGCGCGACGGCACCACGGCGCGGGACGCCCTCACCCATCCCTATTTCGCCGGTCACGGCTATGCCTGCATCCGCGTCGACATGCGCGGCAACGGCGATTCCGAAGGATTGATGGACGACGAATATTCCGAGCAGGAATTGCAGGATGCGGTGAATGTCATTGCCTGGGCGGCGAGCCAGCCCTGGTGCAACGGCAATGTCGGCATGATGGGCATTTCCTGGGGCGGGTTCAATTCGCTGCAGGTCGCGGCCAAGCAGCCGGAAGCGCTGAAGGCGATCATCACGCTCTGCTCCACCGACGACCGCTATGCCGACGATATCCACTACAAGGGCGGCCTGCTGCTCAACGAGAACCTCGGCTGGGGCTCGACCATGCTGTCCTATTCCTCGCGTGCGCCCGACCCGGCGCTGGTCGGCGACAAATGGCGGGACATGTGGCTGGCGCGCCTCGAGAACGAGCCCTTCCTGCCCGCCGATTGGCTGCGGCACCAGCGCCGCGATGCCTATTGGAAACGCGGCTCTGTCTGCGAGGATTTTTCGAAGATCAAGGCGGCGACACTGGCCGTCGGCGGCTGGGGCGACGCCTACAAGAACGCCGTCGCCCGCATCGTCGAAGGCGTCCAGGCGCCGGCCAAGGGATTGATCGGCCCGTGGATCCACAAGTATCCGCATTTCGCCGTGCCGAAGCCGGCGATCGGCTTCCTGCAGGAAGCGCTGCGCTGGTGGGATCGCTGGCTGAAAGGCATCGACACCGGCGTCGAGAACGACCCGGCGATGCGGCTCTATGTCATGGACTCGGTGCCGCCGCGCGACTGGTATGAGGAACGTCCCGGTCACTGGATCGCCGAAAAGAACTGGCCGTCGAAGACCATCGCACCGAAACGCCTGCATCTCGCAGCCGACAACAGCCTGACCGACACCGCCGAAATACTCAGCAGCATCAAAGTCGCGACACCGCAGGATTGCGGCATGGCCGGCGGCGAATACTGCGCGATCTGGCTTGGTCCGGAACTGCCCGGCGACCAGCGCGAGGATGACGAGAAATCGGTCTGCTTCGATGGGCCACCGCTTGAAGCCTCGCTGGATATCGTCGGCGCCCCGGTCATCCGGCTCAGGCTCGCGGCCGACCACGAGCGGGCGATGGTTGCGGTGCGGCTCTGCGACGTTCAGCCGGACGGCTCGTCCACCCGCATCACATACGGCGTCCTGAACCTCACCCACCGCGACAGTCACGAGTTCCCCAAAGCCATGCCACCCGGTGAGGCGGTGGAGATCACGCTTAAGCTTGACGACATCGCCTACAGCGTCGCCAGGGGCCACCGGCTGCGTGTCGCGGTGTCCTCGACCTACTGGCCGCTGGTCTGGCCATCGCCCCGGCCCGTCACGCTGACGCTTGAACAAGGCGCGATCGACCTCCCCGTCCGCCCCTCGGGCAGCGGCGACGAGGTCACTTTCGCCGAACCCGAGGGCGCCACGCCCTGGCAGGTGGAGACACTGCGCAAAAGCGCCAACAGCCGCAAGGTCGAGCGCGATCCTGCGACCGGCAAGGTCTCGCTGGTCATCGTCGACGATTTCGGTGAAATCCGCGACAAGGACCACGGCCTCGTCAATGGCGGTGTCGCGCGCGAATGGTGGAACATCGACCCGGCCGATCCCCTCTCGGCTTTCGGCAAGACGCACTGGACGTCGACCTTGTCGCGAAATGAATGGTCGCTGCGCACCGAGACTTTCACAAAAATGCACTCGGATGCCAAAAATTTCTATCTGAGTGGCCGAATTGAGGCCTACGAAGGTAATGTTTTGGTGTTCGAGCGCGATTTCAAGGAAGAAATTCCACGAGATCATATTTGACGAATACGTCTCTCTGGTCTAAATGCGACACTCCATTTGCGCCATTTGATGTCGCGGCCGGCCTTACCCAAGGGCAGGTTTGCAGCCACTATTCCCGTCGCAATACGCAACCACAGAGCCTGCAAAGCAGCAATTGGGGGAACTTTCCTTTATGTCCAGCGAACTGGAATATCTGAGCCGACGCGTCGCCGCCGGAAAGCTTAGCCGGCGCGATTTTCTCGGCCGGGCCGCAGCACTCGGTGTCGCGGCAACCTTTGCCAATACGGTGCTTGCCGGTGCTGTCCGCGCCGAAGGGCCCGTCAGGGGCGGCAGTCTGAAAGCTGGCATACAGGGCGGTGAATCCACCGACGGGCTCGACCCCGCCGCCATCAACAACCAGGTCACCGGCGCCTTCGCGCGCACCTGGGGCGAAAAGCTCATCGACATCGATGCCGAAGGCGGCATGGTCTACCAGCTTGCCGAGGAAGTCGGCGCATCCGCCGACGCCAAGACCTGGACGTTCAAGATCCGCAAGGGCGTGACCTTCCACAATGGCAAGGAACTCGACGCCAACGACGTGCTCGCCACGATCGAGCGCCATGCCGGACCGGAAACGAAGTCAGGCGCGCTTGGCGTCCTGCGCGGCATCGATACGCTGAAGGTGGACGGCACAGACTTCGTCGTCACGCTCAAGGAAGCCAACGCCGATCTGCCGTTCCTGATGTCGGATTACCACCTCATCATCCAGCCGGGTGGCGGCAAGGACAATCCGCAGGCCGGCATTGGAACCGGCCCCTACAAGATCGCCTCCCACGAACCCGGTGTGCGCGAGATCGGGGCGCGTCATGAAGGCTACTGGAATGCCACCAATAGCGGCTTTGCCGATCAGGTCGAAATCATCGTCATCAACGATTCCACGGCGCGCACGGCTGCATTGCAGGGTGGCCAGATCCACATGATGAACCGCGTCGAACCGAAGATCGTCGACCTGATCAAGCGGCTTCCCGGCGTCACCATCCACAACATCGCCGGTGGCGCGCACTATGTTTTCGCCATGCAGTGCAACACTGCTCCGTTCGACAACAACGACCTGCGCCTGGCCCTGAAATATGCCATCGACCGTCAGGACCTGGTCGACAAGATCGTCCGCGGTTACGGCACCGTCGGCAACGACATCCCGGTCAACATATCCTACCCGCTGTTTTCCAACGACATCGAGCAGCGCGTATTCGACCCGGACAAAGCCGCGTTCCACTTCAAGAAGTCCGGTCATGACGGCCCGGTACCGCTGATCACCTCGGATGTCGCCTTTCCGGGCGCGGTCGATGCAGCCCAGCTCTTCCAGCAAAGCGCGGCCAAGGCCGGTATCGTGCTCGACATTCAGCGCGCACCGGGCGACGGCTATTGGGCCGAGGTCTGGAACAAGAAGCCGTTCTCCGCATCCTACTGGGTCGGCCGGCCGACACAGGACCAGCAATATTCCACGGCCTACCTCTCCACCGCCGACTGGAACGAGACCCGCTTCTTCCGCCCGGACTTCGACAAGCTCGTGATTGCCGCGCGCGCCGAGCTGGACGAAGCGAAACGCAAGGCGATGTATCGCGACATGGCCATGATCGTCCGCGACGATGGCGGCGCCATCATTCCCATGTTCAATGACTGGATCGACGCCGTGTCCGACAAGGTCGCCGGCTTCAAGCCATATCCGTCCGGCGAGCTGATGGGCGGATTGGCCTTGTCGAAATGCTGGCTTGTCGCCTGAGACAGAACCGGCGGCGTGTCGAAGGGGTGCCGGGCTGTCCCGGCACCCTTGATCTGAATGCGCCAATCCGGGCGCGCAAAGAACGCAGGAGCGCGATCCCGATTTTCGACGTGACGCGCGTTGGTCCAGCGTCAAACATCATTTACGCCACGTCATGTCGCAAACTGCCTTGCGCCCGGCGCGATGTTGCGAGCAATATTCCTTCAACAAGAAATCAAGACCGATAACGGTCACCTAACAGAGTGAGGAACCTCTATAATGTCGAATGAACTGGAATTCCTGAGTCATCGCGTAGTCGTCGGCAAGATGAGCCGGCGTGATTTTCTTGGCCGCGCCGCGGCCCTCGGTGTTACCGCCACTTTCGCCAATTCGCTGCTCGGCACGGCCGCCTTCGCCGCTGGTCCGCAAAAGGGCGGCGTCCTCAAGGCCGGCATGGTCGGCGGTGCGGCCACCGACAGCCTCGACCCCGCTTCATGGTCGAGCCAGGTGCCTTACTTCTTCGGCCGCCAGTGGAGCGAGCAGCTCGTCCAGCTTTCGGCCGACGGCGAAGTCAAGCCGGCGCTGGCTGAGGAATGGGGTGCTTCCGACGACGCCAAGATCTGGACCTTCAAGATCCGCAAGGGCGTGCAGTTCCACAACGGCAAGGAAATGACCCCGGCCGACGTGCTGGCCACGATGGAGCGCCATTCCGACGAGAAGTCGAAGTCCGGCGCGCTCGGCATCATGGGCGGTATCGACACCGTCAAGGTCGACGGCCAGAACGTCGTCTTCACGCTCAAGGAACCCAACGCCGACCTGCCCTATCTGCTCGACGACTACCATCTGATGATCCAGCCCAATGGCGGCAAGGACAAGCCCGACGAAGGCATCGGCACCGGACCCTACAAGATCACCGTCAACGAAGCCGGCGTGCGTCTCGGCGGCGAGAAATTCGCCAATTACTGGCGTGACGATCGCGGCTTTGCCGACCAGATCGAGATCATCATCATCAATGACGCCACCGCCCGCACCTCCGCCCTTCAGGGCGGCCAGGTCGACATGATCAATCGCGTCGAGCCCAAGATCGTCGAACTCATCAAGCGCGTTCCCGGCGTCACCATCCAGAACGTCGCCGGGCGTGGCCACTATGTCTTCATCGCCCACTGCAACACCGCGCCCTTCGACAACAACGATCTCAGGCTGGCGCTGAAATTCGCGCTCGACCGCGAAGAGATGCTGCAGAAGATCCTGATGGGCTACGGCTCGGTCGGCAACGATACGCCGATCAACAAGGCCTATCCGCTGTTCGCCGAAATCGAGCAGCGCAAGTTCGACCCGGAAAAGGCGGCCTTCCACTACAAGAAGTCCGGCCACTCCGGCTCGGTGCTGCTGCGCACCTCCGACGTCGCCTTCCCGGGCGCCGTGGACGCAGCCCAGCTCTACCAGCAGAGCGCTGCCAAGGCCGGCATCACCATCGAGGTCAAGCGCGAACCGGGCGACGGCTACTGGTCGGAAGTCTGGAACAAGCAGCCCTTCTCGGCTTCCTACTGGGGCGGCCGCCCGACGCAGGACCAGATGTACACCACCGCCTATTATTCCAAGGCCGACTGGAACGACACGCGCTTCATGCGCGAGGATTTCGACAAGCTGCTCTTCCAGGCGCGTTCGGAACTCGACAAGGAAAAGCGCACCGCCATCTACAAGTCGATGGGCGAGATGGTGCGCGACGAGGGTGGTGTCATCACGCCGATGTTCAACGACTTCATCGACGCCACCAGCGCCAAGGTCGGAGGGTGGTCGCCTGACGGCAACCAGGAAATGATGGGCGGCTACGCGCTGTCCAAGTGCTGGGTTCAGGCCTGAGTTCGGCCTTGCCCAGATGTCTCCCATCCTGAAACTGATAGCCCAGCGCTTGGCGCTGGGCGTGCTCCTGCTTCTGGCCGTTTCGGTCCTGATCTTCGCCGGCACGCAAATCCTGCCCGGCGACGTTGCACAATCCATTCTTGGTCAGTCGGCGACGCCGCAGGCGCTCGCCAATCTGCGCGAGGCCATGGGCCTCAACGATCCCGCCTATGTCCGCTATTTCAAGTGGCTCGGCGGCGTGCTGACCGGCGATCTCGGCACCGCTCTGTCGAGCGGTCAGGACATCGCGACGTCCATCAAGGGCAGGCTGTGGAACACGCTGTTCCTGGCTTTCTGGGCAGCCATCATCTCGGTGCCGCTGGCGATCATTCTCGGCTTGCTCGCCGTGCGCTACCGCAACGGCTTCGTCGACAAACTGATCTCCGGCCTTGCGCTCGCCTCGACCTCGCTGCCGGAATTCCTCATCGGCTATGTGCTGGTCTTCTTCTTCGCCGTGAAGCTGCAATGGTTCCCCGGCATCTCGACCGTTTATGAAGGCATGCCCTTCGGCCAGCGCATGCAGGCGATCGCGCTTCCTGCGACCGCTCTGACGCTGGTGGTGCTGGCGCATATGATGCGCATGACGCGCGCCGCCATACTCAACGTCATGCAGTCGGCCTATGTCGAGACGGCTGAACTGAAAGGGCTTTCGGCCTTCAACGTCATCCGCAAGCACGCATTCCCCAATGCGATTGCGCCCATCATCAACGTCGTCATGCTCAACCTCGCCTTCCTCATCGTCGGCGTGGTCGTGGTCGAGGTCATCTTCGTCTATCCCGGCATGGGCCAGTATCTCGTCGACCATGTCGCCAAGCGCGACGTGCCGGTGGTGCAGGCGGTTGGGCTGATCTTCGCCGCCGTCTATATCGGCCTCAACATCATCGCGGACATAGCGGCGATCATCGCCAATCCGCGCCTCCGGCATCCGAAGTGAGGGCGCGGCTATGCTTAGTCTGACAAGAATCCCCCTCGGCGCCGTGATCGGCCTGATCTTCACGACGCTCTTCCTCCTCACAGCCATCTTCGCGCCGCTCATCGCCCCTTATGGCCTCGGCGAGATCGTCGGCCAGGTCTGGGAGCCGTCGTCGGCGAACTTCCTGCTCGGCACCGACAATCTCGGCCGTGACCTGCTCTCGCGCATGATCTACGGCGCGAGAACCACCATCTTCATCGCGGTTCTAGCAACCGCGCTGTCCTTCTCGCTCGGCTCGATCCTCGGCTTCACCGCCGCTGTCGTCGGCGGCTGGTTCGACATGCTCATGTCGCGCTTCGTCGATCTCCTGATGGCGATCCCGACGCTGATCTTCGCGCTCGTCGTGCTCTCCGTCCTGCCCACGAACATCTTCGTGCTGATCATGGTCATGGGCATCCTCGACTCGACCCGCGTCTACCGCCTGTCGCGCGCCGTGGCCGTCGACATCAACGTCATGGATTTCGTCGAGGCGGCAAAGCTGCGCGGCGAAGGCCGCCGCTGGATCATCTTCCGCGAGATCCTGCCCAACGCGCTGTCGCCGCTGGTATCGGAACTCGGCCTGCGCTTCATCTACTCGGTGCTGCTCCTGTCGGCGCTGTCCTTCCTCGGCCTCGGCGTGCAACCGCCGGCAGCCGACTGGGGCGGCATGGTCAAGGAAAACAAGGACGGCATCGTCTTCGGCATTCCGGCAGCGCTCATCCCCGCCGCCGCGATCGCAGCGCTTGCCATCTCCGTCAATCTCGTCGCCGACTGGGTGCTCAACCGCACCACCGATCTCAAGGGAGGCCGCGGCAATGGCTAATCTGGCGACCCCGAGCGACAATCTGCTCGACATCCGCAACCTGCGCATCGAGGCCAAGGTCTACCCGCCCGGCGAGGAGCCGAGGAACATTACCCTCGTCCACGACGTCTCGCTGACGCTCAAGAAAGGCAAGGTGCTCGGCCTCATCGGCGAATCCGGCGCCGGCAAGTCGACCATCGGCCTGTCGTCGCTCGGCTATGGCCGCGGCGGCGTCAGGATCACCGGCGGGCAGGTCTTCATCAACGGCCGCGACATTCTCACCAGCGGAAAGAGCGGCATCCGCAAGCTGCGCGGCCGCGAGGTCTGCTATGTCGCGCAGTCTGCCGCTGCCGCCTTCAACCCGGCCCACCGGCTGATGGACCAGGTCGTCGAGGCATCCCTCCTGCATGGCACGGGCACCCGCGCCCAGGCGGAAAAGCGCGCCGTGGCGCTGTTCAAGAAGCTCAGCCTGCCGGACCCCGAAAACATCGGCAAGCGATTCCCGCATCAGGTTTCCGGCGGCCAGCTCCAGCGCGTCATGACGGCAATGGCGCTCTGCTCCGAGCCCGACCTGATCGTCTTCGACGAACCGACGACCGCGCTCGACGTGACCACGCAGATCGATGTTCTGGCAGCCATCAAGGACGCCATCCGCGACACCGGCGTTGCCGCGCTCTACATCACCCACGACCTTGCCGTGGTGGCGCAGGTGTCGGACGAGATCATGGTATTGCGCCATGGCCGGCTGGTCGAATGGGGCGGCACCCGCCAGATCATCAAGGAGCCGCGCCAGGAGTACACCAACCAGCTCGTCTCGGTTCACGAGATCACCCATGAGGAGCAGAAGCCCGGCACCACGCCGTTCCTGTCGGTCAAGAACGTCACGGCCGCCTATGGCGGCGGCGCGGTGAAGGTGTTGAAGAACGTCTCCGTCGACATCTATCCCGGACAGACGCTCGCCGTCGTCGGCGAATCCGGCTCCGGCAAGTCGACGCTGGCCCGCGCCATCACCGGCCTTCTGCCGCCCATGGAAGGCAACATCACCTTCGCCGGTCGACCGCTGGCCAACCGCCTCGCCGACCGCACCAAGGACGATCTGCGCCAGTTGCAGATGATCTACCAGATGGCCGACGTGGCGATGAACCCGCGCCAGACCGTCGGCACCATCATCGGCCGGCCGCTGGAGTTCTATTTCGGCATGCGCGGCAAGCAACGCGACGCCCGCGTGGCCGAACTGCTCGACAAGATCGAGATGGGCAAGGGCTTCATCGACCGCTATCCCGCCGAGCTTTCGGGTGGGCAGAAACAGCGCGTCTGCATTGCCCGCGCGCTGGCCGCCAAGCCCAAGCTCATCATCTGCGACGAGGTGACTTCGGCGCTCGATCCTCTGGTCGCCCATGGCATCCTCGAGCTGCTTCTCGAACTCCAGAAGGAAGAGGAAGTCGCCTATCTCTTCATCACCCACGATCTCGCGACGGTGAAGTCGATCGCCGATTCCATCGCCGTCATGTATCGCGGCGAAGTCGTTCGCTACGGCTCGAAAAGCCAAGTGCTGAAGCCGCCCTTCGACGCCTATACCGAGCTGCTGCTATCCTCGGTTCCCGAAATGGAAATCGGCTGGCTCGAAAAGGCGATCAAGGGCCGCCGCATGGAGAGTGCGGGGAACTGAGAGCCTATGTTGCAATCTTGAATGTCGAACTTATCAACGTTCAAGAACCCCTCTCCGCCTCGCCGCGCTCGGCACCTCTCCCCGCTTTGCGGGGCGAGGAAGGTGCCAAACGTGCCGCCGCTGTTCCTCGCCCCCATGAAATGGGGGAGAGGTGGTTTGCGAAGCAAACCGGAGAAGGGGTAGCGACCCAAAGGCTCCGCAACGCCTGACGATTAAACCAGAAAATCCCCACTCCCCGCCTTCGCCGCGGCCTGCGTCACGCCATCCAGCTCATACGCCTTGATATAGTCGATCTGCATCTCGGCCGGCGTCGCCAAGCCATCCGCAGGCGTCCCCGCCACCCCGCCGACCGCCAGATTGACCAGCATGTACATCGGGCCGTGCATGTCGCTCGGCGTGTCGGTGCGGGCGATCTCGACATCGTCGAAATACCAGACGATCTCTTCCTCGGTCCACAGTACGCCATAGGTGTGGAAACCCGACGTATCCGGCACATTCACTGCTGATGACACCGAGGTGTGGCTTCCGGTTTCGTTGGTGTGCGACGTGACATGAACCACACCCGGCTCCTGCCCGCGCATTTCCACCACGTCCAGCTCCGGCGGCCAGGAGCCGTCCGCCGGCAGCAGCCAGAAGGCCGGCCAGACGCCCTGATTCTCCGGCATGTCGGCGCGCATCTCGAAATAGCCATAGGTCTGCGAAAACGACTCGTAGGTCGTCAGCAGGCCCGACGTATAGTCGTAATTGTTGACTTCCGGCTTGATCGCATCTGGCGTCGGCGCGGCGGTGATGGTCAGAACGCCATTATCGACGCTGAACGGATTGACCGACTTCGTCGGCGCATAGTCGGTGTCGATATACCACTGCTTCTCGCCATTGCCCTCATGGGTGCTGCCGTTCTCGGCTCCCCACCAGAAATTCGAATCCCACGTGCCGCTCTCGCCATTCCACAGGCTGAGCGAATTGAAGTCGTCGGAAAACGACAGGCTCATCTCGGACTTGTCGAGGCTGAGCTTGAACTGACCCGCATCGAACTGGTCGACAGTGGTGTTGGCGAAGACGAGGATCTCGTCATTGCCGAGATCGAGCGTCACATTGGCGCCCGTCTGGGTCATGTTCGACTGGATCGCATCGAACGAGATAAATCCGTAACCGTCGAGACGCACCTGATCGTCCACGCTGAAATCCAGGATCAGGTCGCTGCCATTACCCTCCGAAATGACGAAGATATCGGCGCCGCCGCCGCCGATGAGCACATCGTCGCCGGCACCACCATCGATGGTCTGGCTGCCGGATGCACCACTGAGGATGTTGTCGCCATCATTGCCGATCGCCGAGCGGCCATTGCCGGTCACGGTCAGATTCTCGATGTTCTCGGGAAGCCGGTAGCTCATCCAGGTGTTGATGGTGTCGACACCTTCACCGGCCTTTTCGAAGGCGCTGTTGCGGGCCGAATAGAGATAATAGATATCGTCGCCGGTTCCGCCCTGCATGACGACATTGACCGAACTGTCGCCCCACATCGAATCGTTGAGCGCACTGCCAGCAAGCTGCGGGCCGGAATTCGTTGCCGAGAAATGGTTGACCGAGGAGCCGCTGTAAGGGAGGGGGACGCCCTTGGCGTTCAATACAGTGTTCATCGTCGCTTCCTGCTTCCTGGATTTATCCTCCCGAAGTCAGGCTAGCATCCGAACCATGACGGCGCGACCGGCCATCGTTAACGTTGTGCTAAACTGGATTAATGAAAAGTTAGAGACGACGCTCAAGTTTGAATTGACGATTGATCCTGGATACGCAGGCAGCGGTCATACAAGCCTTGAATCGGCGATCCCGGAAACCGGAGCGAAGCGCAGCTTATCCGGGACCCATTCCGAGCATCGTCAGGCACGGTCCCGTCCTGATATTGACGCGCGTTCTGCACCGCCGAAGCTCTTTTTGCATTCCGGCATGGATCCGTCGCAAGAGCGCCCCCCGCATTCGCGCCACCCGGGATGACGAAGAGAGGGGTGTTGCCGCTCATCGCAAACGTTCTTTAAGACCGGAGACGCAATTGCCGCGCGCCAGTGCTGACGATTAGCGAAGGCCAAACATGCCGTTCGTCATCCCGGGTGGAGCGAATGCGGAGACCCGGGATCTATTGGCCGCAGCATCGTCAAGCACGGCCCGGTCCTTGCCTTGGTGCCGGTTAAGACCGCTGTGCGAACTCAGTACCCGGCCGTGCTGGTCAATGGGTCCCGGATAACCTGCGCTTCGCTCCGGTTTCCGGGATGACGACGGAGAGGTTTTTGCATCACTAAAGGCTTTGAAGGTGTGGAAAGAATTTCAGCCTATTTTCACTCAAGCGGTTGTTTTTGCTTATGCCGTGAACTTTTTTACCCCCAATTTATCCCCCTCTTTCCAGCCTCGCGTATACTTGCCCTCGCAAATCCGCTTCCAACGGGATCCCTGGTGCGCACCGGGTATCAGGGGGAGGCGTCGGCGTCCGGGCTGGTGGTGCTGCGGTAGCACTGCTGGGTGATGAACCCCTAAGCCCGGGTCCTTGGCTACGGCTGGCCACGCGAATGTGGAGGCGACTGAGCGGGACAAGAGCGCTGGCGGGGCGCATAGGCTGCGCCACGAATTTACACATAGGAAGGCAAGGCCTTTGCGCCCCGCATTCCCGGTTCTTTGACAATAGCCAGATGCGAAAGCAGGCGTGGCGATGAATAGGTGCGTCCTTCGAGGCTCGCTACGCTCGCACCTCAGGATGAGGGAGGGTGTGCCGGTAGAAGCCCTTCATTCTGAAACGCGCCCACACTTCAAGATCAGGGACGTAAGGCGCCGACCTCCCTCATCCTGAGGTGCGAGCGCTAGCGAGCCACGAAGGACGCACCTCCCCTTTTCCCTTGTGGGAGAAGGAAAGGCACCCTCAATACCCCCACTCGCCTTTTCCCAGCGCCGCCACAGCATCGACGATCCGCGTGAAGCTGGCGCGGGCGCGACCGACCGTATGGCGTGCGCGCAGATAGCCGTGCACCAGCCCCGGCTCTTCATGCGAGAAGGCCTTGCCGCCTGCCGCTATCACCCGCGCGGTGTAAGCCTGACCGTCGCTCGAAAGTGGGTCGCATTCGGCAGTGACGATCACCGTCGGCGGCAGGTTGGAGAAATCGGCATCGGCCAGCGGCATGTAGGTAACGTCGCCCGAAACGTCGGCGCCGCCGGTGCGGATGTCCTTGTAGAAGGCCATGTCGCGCATCGTCAGCATCGGCGCTTCGGCATGGGTCACATAGGAACCCTTCGACTGGTCGCCACCCAGGCCCGGATAGATCAGCACCTGACCGACCGGCCGTCTCTCATGGCCGCGCGTGGCGTGGCTGACGGCGGCAGCGAGATTGCCGCCGGCAGAATCGCCGCAAAGCAGGATCGGCTGGGGATAGGTCTTAGTGACCCATTCGAACGCGGCAAGAGCATCGTCGAAAGCCGCCGGATGCAGGTGCTCCGGCGCGAGGCGATAGTCGACCGACACGACTTCGTAGCCGGTGCGCGCACAAAGCTCGGCGCAGACATCGTCATGGCTGTCGAGCCCGCCAAGGATAAAACCGCCGCCGTGATAATAGACCACGACGGCCTTCGGATCGGCCGACGCGCGATAGATGCGGACCGGGATTTCATGCGACGGCGCGACAACCGTCCTGTCCTCAGCCTTCACGCCTTCTGGATAGCCGGCAAAGAACTCGCGGCACATGCGGTCGTAGATCCCGCGCTGCTGCTCGATCGTGTAGTCGATCGTGTCGGGCGGATAATAGGAATTGGTGCGCTCGATGAAGGCCCAGGTCTCGGCGTCGATCAGTTTTGCATAGTCGGTCACGTGTTACTTGCCCTTCCAGACTGGGTCTCGCTTTTCGGCAAAGGCCTTGAAGCCTTCCATATTGTCTTCCGAGGCGTAAAGCTCATCGACCGTGCGGAACTTGCGCTTGGTGATCCAGTTCATGGCGTCCTGGAACTCCATCGCTTCGGCCCGGCGCGCGACCTCCTTGATCGAGGCGAAGACCAGCGGCGGCCCGCCGGCGAGCAGCCGTGCGACTTCCCAGACGCGATCCTCGAGCTTGTCGGCCGGCAGCACCTCGTTGACCAGCCCCCAGCGATGCGCCTCCTGCACGTCCATCCAGCGGCCGGTCAGCAGAAGATCCATGGCGACATGATAGGGAATGCGCTTGGGCAGCTTGATCGTCGCGGCATCGGCCAGCGTGCCGGCCTTGATCTCGGGCAGGGCGAACGAGGAATGGTCGGAGGCGTAGATGAGGTCGCAGGACAGCGCCAGCTCGAAGCCGCCGCCCACCGCCATGCCGTTGACGCAGGCGATCACCGGCTTGTTCATGTCGCGCAGCTCCTGCAGGCCACCGAAACCGCCGACGCCGTAGTCGCCATCGACCGCATCACCGCCGGCGGCAGCCTTGAGGTCCCAGCCGGCCGAAAAGAACTTTTCTCCAGCGGTCTTGACGATGGCGACGCGCAATTCGGGGTCGTCGCGGAACACACGAAAAGTCTCGCCAAGCAGGCGCGAGGTGGCCAGGTCGATCGCATTGGCCTTGGGCCGGTCGAGCGTGACTTCGAACACACCGCCCTCGCGGCGGGTTTTTACGACGTCGGACATGATTACTCTCCTGCGCTGACGATCCCCTCCCCCTTGAGGGGAGGGTGGCCGGACGAAGTCCGGTCGGGTGGGGTCGCTGCGGCAATGCGCGACGGCGTGCCTTCTGCGGCAACCCCCTCCGCCCGCGGCGCGGCCACCTCCGCCGCAAGTGAGGAGGATGTAACGAGCAATGCATCGGCGATCCATGCGCCCTTGCCCTCGCCGCAGACGATCAGCGGGTTGATATCGAGTTCCTCGATCGCACCGGACTGTTCGAGAACGAAATCCGAGATTGCGAGGATCGCATCGATAGCCGCTGCTACATCGGCCTTGGGCCGGCCGCGATAACCGTCGAGCAGCGGGAACATCTTCAGCCCGCGCAATGCTGCCTCAACCTCGGCGCGCGAAGCAGGCAGCAGCAGCGTCGCGCTGTCCTTCAAAAGCTCGACCAGAACACCACCGGTACCGACCGTCATGACCGGGCCGAAGAGTTCATCGCGGGTAACGCCGACGATCAATTCGGCGACACCGCCCTCGACCATACGCTCGACATAGAGACCTGAGCCAAGCGGAAGCAGCGCCTCGGCGACGCTGCGGACATCGTCGGTGGATCTAAGGTTGAGCCTGACTGCGCCGAGCTCGCTCTTGTGGGCAACGCCCAGTGCCTTCAGGGCGACCGGGAAGCCGAGTTTTTCGGCCGCGGATTCTGCCTCGGCAACGCTGGCAGCACGCACGCCTTGCGGGACGGCGAGACCGGCGGAACGCAGGAGTGCCTTGGCTTCGGCCTCGTTGGGCGAAGTCGACCCCCACTCCGTCTCGGGCTTCGCCCGCGACACCTCTCCCCCGTTCGACGGGGGAGAGGAAATGCCTCCGTTGCCGCCGCGCCCTTCCTCTCCCCCGTCGAGCGGGGGAGAGGTGTCACGCGAAGCGTGACGGAGTGGGGGTCGACCTGCGGCAATGGGCGATGAAACCGGCCACCGCCAAGCCTCTCCAATAAACGCAGCCGCCTCAGCCGCATCCATGGCCTCGACGATGCCCTGCAAAGGCACGATACCCCGCCGGAAGAGCTCTGCGGCATGCGCTTCGGTCAGGTTCTCGAGCATGGAAGCAACGACCGCGCCACGCGAGTTGTTAGACTTCAACGCGGCCTCGAACGCCCGCACAGTCGGCCACCAGTCGGCGTCCGAACAGCGGTCGTTTCGCGGGAAATCCAGCACCAGCATGTTGAGGTCGAAACCACCCGACACCATGGCGGTGAAGGTCGCCGTCATCGCCGGCTCATCGTTCCAGATGAAGGTGTGATAGTCGAGCGGGTTAGCCACCGCGACGAAGGAGCCGAGCGTCGACTTTACGCGTGCCCAGTGCTCTTCGCTCAATGCCGGGAAGCGCACTTTGCGGCCTTCGGCGCTGTCGGCCATCACCGACGCCTCGCCACCCGAACAGCTCATCGAGGACAGCGTGCCGCCCGCAAGCGGCCCGAATGCGTGCAGCAGCTTCAGCGTCTCCAGGAAAGACGGGATCGAATTGACACGCGCGATGCCGAGGCGTTTCAGGAAGGCGTCGGACGCCGCGTCGGAACCGGCCAGTGAGGCCGTATGCGAGATGGTCGCTGCCCGCGCCTGTTCGGAGCGCCCGACTTTCATGGCGACGATCGGCTTGTTCAGCTCGCGCGCCCTTGCGGCGAGACGCTCGAAGCCGTCGACCTTGTCGAAGCCTTCAATGTGAAGGCCGAGGCAGGAGACGCGTTCGTCCTCGATCAGGCCGAGCGCCATTTCGGACAGGCCCGTCTGCGCCTGGTTGCCCGCCGTCATCAGGAAGGCGACCGGCAGGCCGCGCTGCTGCATGGTCAGGTTGCAGGCGATGTTGGACGACTGCGTGATGATCGCAGCACCCCGTGTGCCCGGCTCCAGGCGCTGGCCGCCATGCTGGTCCGGCCACAAAAGAGCGCCATCGGCATAGTTGATCAGGCCATAGCAGTTCGGCCCGATGACCGGCATCGTGCCCGCAGCCTCGATCAATTCGGCCTGAAGCCGCTCGCCATCCTCGTCGTCGGCGCCGGCCTCGAGAAAGCCGGCAGCAAAACAGATCGCGCCGCCCGCGCCGAGCTGTGCAAGCTCGCGAACGATGTCGATCGTGGCGAAGCGGTTGACGCCGATGAACACCGCGTCCGGCGCACCCGGCAGGTCGCTGACGGAGCGATAGGCCTTGACGCCCTCGACCTCATCCCGCTTCGGATGGACGGGCCAGACATCACCGGCGAAACCCATCTTGAGCGACTGCTTGACGACATTGGGAGCGAATGCGCCGCCGCCGATGACAGCGATGGATTTTGGGCGAAGAAGGCGTTCGAGGCGGTTCATGGGCGGGCTCCCCTCCCTCCCCCTCGAGGGGAGGGGGGACAACCGCCGAAGGCGGTTGGACGGGTGGGGTCATTTCGGCAGCGCTCGACATGAACCGACCCCACCCACCTCGCTTCGCTCGGCACCCTCCCCTCAAGGGGGAGGGGTATCAGCGCTTGCATCATCATCCCCCCACAGCCCTCAACAACGCGCGCGAAATAATGTGCCTCTGTATCTCTGACGTCCCCTCCCAGATGCGCTCGACGCGGGCGTCGCGCCAGATGCGCTCCAGCGGCAGATCGTCCATAAGGCCCATGCCGCCATGGATCTGGATCGCTTCGTCGGCGACGAAAGCGAGAACTTCCGTCGCCTTGAGCTTGGCCATTGCCATGTCCTGATCGGTGACCGTGCCCTGATCGTATTTCCAGCCCGCCTCGAACACCATCAGGTCCGCCGCCTTCAGCTCCGTCGCCATGTCGGCGAGCTTGAACGATACCCCCTGGAATTTGCCGATCTGCTGGCCGAACTGTTCGCGCTGGGCCGCGTATTCGATGGCATGCTGCAAGGCCCGTTCGGCCCGGCCGAGGCAGGTCGCGCCGACCTGCAGGCGGGTTGCGCCGAGCCAGGAATTGGCGACCTCGAAACCTTTGTGGACTTCACCCAAAACCTGCTCCTTGGGCAGGCGGCAATCATCGAATTCCAGCACCGAATTGGTGTAGCCGCGATGCGAGACATTGCGATAGCCGTCGCGCACGGCGAAGCCTTTGGTGCCCTTGTCGACGAAGAAGGCAGTGATCTTCTTGCGCTTGCCGCGCGGGCTGTCTTCCTCGCCGGAAGCCATGAAGACGATGGCGAAATCGGCAATGTCGGCGTGGGAAATAAAATGCTTGGTGCCGTTGAGCACCCAATCGTCGCCGTCCTGCACGGCGGTTGCCTTCATGCCGCGCAGGTCGGAGCCTGCGCCCGGCTCGGTCATGGCGAGGCAGTCGGATTTTTCACCGCGAATGCAGGGAAACAGATATTTCTCGCGCTGCTCAGGTGTGCCGGCGAGCAGAATGTTGGAAGGCCGCGCCACGCAGGTCCAGTGCAGGGCGTAATTGGCGCGGCCAAGCTCCTTCTCGTAAAGCAGCCATGTCACGGTATCGAGCCCTGCCCCGCCGACATCGGCGGGCATGTTGGCGGCATAAAGCCCGGCTTCGATCGCCTTGGCCTTCAATTCATCGATCAGGTCGGGGCGCAGATGGCCGGTGCGCTCCACCTCCGCCTCATGCGGATAGAGCTCGTTTTCGACAAAGGCCCTCGTCGTATTGACGATCAGGCGCTGCTCTTCGGAAAGGCCGAAATCCATGACTCAGCCCTTCTTCTTTTTCTTCGGCTTCTCGGCCTTGGCTTTCACCGGCTTGGTTGCCTTGGCCTTTTCCGCAGACTTGGAAGCCTTGGGCTTCTTGGCTGCGAGCTTGGCAAGCTGCTTCGTGTAGTGGTTGTGCAGTTCACCAGCGCCCCAGCCCTTGCCTTTGTTCTGCTTGCCCAGCGCTTCCATGATGGCGACGAGATTGTCGTCGCGGATTTTTTCGAGCTCGCGGATCGACCATTTGTCGGATTGGTCGTCCGACTGCGTGGCAATGAGGTCGACCAGTTCGTCGTTGAATTCCGGCACGTCCATCAATTTCGTCCACGGCCATTTCAGGCAAGGGCCGAACTGGGCCATGAAGTGGCGCATGCCTGCTTCGCCACCGGCGACGCGATAGACCTGGAACATGCCCATCTGCGCCCAGCGCAAGCCGAAGGAATAGCGCATGATGTCGTCGAGTTCCTCGACCGTGCAGATGCCGTCCTTGATCAGCCACAGCGCTTCGCGCCATGCGGCTTCGAGCAGGCGGTCGCCGACGAAGGCCTCGATCTCCTTGCGGATCACCACCGGCTTCATGCCGATCGAGGCGTAGATTTCCTTGGCAACTTCGATGGCTTCCGGGAAGGTCTGCTCGCCGCCGACGATCTCGACCAGCGGCAGCAGATAAACCGGGTTGAACGGATGCCCGACGACCAGCCGCTCAGGGTGCTTTTTCATCGCCACCTGCATGTCGGTGGGCTTGATGCCGGAGGTGGAAGAGCCAACGATGGCATTGGCTGGCGCATGCAGGTCGATCTCGGCCAGCACGCGATGCTTGAGGTCGAGCCGTTCCGGCACGCTTTCCTGGATGAAATCGACGTCGTGGACGGCTTCGGCGATGGTCTTGGCGAAGGTCAGCTTGCCTTCCTTGGGCAGTCCGCCGGGCAACATCTGCCTGTAAGCGCGGCGTGCGCCCTTCATCACTTCGCTGACCTTGCGTGAAGCCTCCGGGTCGGGATCGTAGATGGCGACGTCGATGCCATTCAGAAGCAGGCGCGCGACCCAGCCGGCGCCGATAACCCCGCCACCGATTGCGGCGGCCTTGCTGACAATGCTCATGCGGATGCTCCGGCTCTTTGGCTGGCGATTTCGGGATTGACGAGGGCGACACGCTCGCCGGCGCGAATGACCGCGGGATCATAGGCATTGCGCGTGAAGACTTCCGCCACGAAGGGCCGGAAGAAGTCGATCGGCAGCGTGTCATAATCAGGATCGAAGCTCGACTGGTCCCAACGCTCGCAGAACTGGTCGCAATCGTTGAAATAGAGATGGTCCGCGAATTTTTCGCGGGCATGTCGGTTTCCGCCCAGGTGATGTGCGTAATAGAGCCGCTGGAAATCGCCGTGCTTTTCCACGACCCAGGTGCATTGCTCGCGCACGAAGGGCTTTACGATCGCAGCAGCATATTCGTCGTGATTGTAGGGCGCGTAGATATCGCCGATGTCGTGAAGCAAGGCGCAGGCGATCCAGTCCGTATCGGCGCCATCGCGATAAGCACGCGTGGCCGCCTGAAGCGAGTGCCCGAGCCGGGTGATCTTGTAGCCGGACAGACCTTCATCGAGCTTGACCAATGCGTCGAGCAGCCTGTCGCCGGTCTTGGCGGCATACTCGATCTCATACTCGGTCAGGAAGGCATAGTCCTCCCGATCCCCGTCCTTCATGGCCGTGAACTTTACGGTTTTCATCGCCGACTTTCCTCCCTCGTCAGCGCTTCCTTCAAGCCGCGGCAGCGAGCGGTGCGCGCTTGGTCAGGTTCAGTTTCTTGCGCACTTCCTCCGGCCCGATGACCCGTGCGCCCATATTCTCGACGATGCCGACCGCCCTTTCGACAAGCTGCGCGTTGGTTGCGAGCACGCCCTTGTCGAGCCAGAGATTGTCCTCGAGCCCGACGCGGACATTGCCACCCGCCAGTACGGCTGCGGCAGCATAGGCCATCTGGTTCCGGCCAATGGAAAAGGCTGACCAGTTCCAGGTCGACGGCACGTTGTTGACCATGGCCATGAAGGTGTTGAGATCGTCCGGCGCGCCCCACGGCACGCCCATGCACAACTGCACGAGTGCGTCCGGCTTCAGAACGCCTTCCTTGACCAATTCCTTGGCAAGCCAGAGATGCCCGGTGTCGAAGGCTTCGATCTCCGGCTTGACCCCCAGCGCGGTCATCATGCTGCCCATGGCGCGCAGCATGCCCGGGGTGTTGGTCATGACATAGTCGGCTTCGGCGAAATTCATCGTGCCGCAATCGAGCGTGCAGATTTCCGGCAGGCACTGGCGCACATGCTCGACGCGCTCGCTGGCGCCGGCCATGTCGGTGCCCTGTTCCTTCAGCGGCAACGGGCTTTCCGTCGAGCCGAACACCATGTCGCCGCCCATGCCGGCGGTGAGGTTGAGCACGACATCCACATTGGCATCGCGGATGCGCTCGGTGACTTCGCGGTAGAGGTGCACGTCGCGGCGCGGCTTGCCGGTTTCGGGGTCACGTACATGGCAATGGACGATCGCAGCCCCCGCCTTTGCCGCATCGATCGCCGAATCGGCGATCTGCTTGGGAGAGCGCGGCACATGCGGGCTTCGATCCTGCGAACTGCCGGACCCGGTCACGGCACAGGTAATGAAGACCTCACGGTTCATCGCAAGCGGCATAGAACTCTCTCCCATTTCGAACTTGAGCCAACAATGCCTGACTTGCCGGAAACTGCTTTGCACTTTACGAAGTAGGATTGATGAAAAGCGAAAAGCCTTCGATCTTTCTACCGGACCGTTCACCCCTCAAGGTGACGCTTCTGGTTTTCTCCGGCTCGTCCATCATGTGCGTGGCCTCGGCCATCGACCCGTTGCGCGCGGCAAACCGCGTATCGGGCGAGACGCTGTTCGACTGGAAGATCGTCTCCACCGACGGAGAAGCGCCTATCACCACATCCGGCCTGCCCATTGCGGTGAGCGGCCGTTTCGACGCCAGTGAAAAAACCGACGTGCTGGCAATCGTCGGCGGCTTCGGTACCAAGACGCAAGGCACGCCCGCCCTGCTGGCTGCCCTGCGACGCACCGCACGTTCGGCGCAGGCCATCGGCGGCATCGAGGCTGGTACATGGCTTGTCGCGCGGGCGGGATTGCTGGAAGGCCGCGCCGCAACCACGCACTGGGAAGACATGGAGGATTTCGCGCAAGCCTTCCCCGGCGTAGACGTGCGGCCGGACCGCTATGTCATCGACGGCCCGGTCTTCACCAGCGGTGGCGCATCGCCGACTTTCGACCTGATGCTGCATCTCATCCGCTCGCGCCTCGGCATGGCGGTGGCGCTCGATGTCGCCAGCGTCTTCATTTACGACCAGGCGCGCGCCGCAACGGACGCGCAGCCGCTTGTCTCGCTCGGCCGGCTCGACGGCTATGACCCGCGCCTCGCCCAGGCGATCCGCCTGATGGAAGCGCATATCGACCAGCCATTGACGGTCGCCGCCATCGCCAGACGTGCCGGCGTCACGCCGCGCACGCTGGAGAGCATTTTTCGCAAATCGATCGGCGAGACGCCGGGCGCCTATTATCTCAGGCTGCGCCTCGCCGCGGCGCGCCGGCTGGTCGCCGACACGCAGGTTTCCATGGCGGACATCGCCACGCGCACCGGCTTCTCATCGCCGGCAGCCTTTTCCAGAAGTTTCTCGCATGCATTTGGGGAAGCGCCGGTGAGGATCAGGCGGCGCTAGGCCATGTTTTGTCAGGCCGCGTTGCGCTGGTCCTTGCCGATGAGCGAACGCAGCTGATTTGCCAGGACCGCTTCCAGCCGGCTGTTGACGGCGCGGTCCCATTCATTGGTCTGCTCGCCGGTGGAAACCTGGGCGGGCAAGGCAAACAGGCTGTCGACGATCGAGCCGCCATCGCGGCGCGAAAGCAGTATTTCAATCTGGTTTTCAGGTTCGGAGTTCATCTCGACTGTCCTCCTATAAGGCTACTCTGAAGCCACTATATAGGAAGCAGGTGACGGCTTCTTGAAGGCAGGAGCTAGGTCTTCATGAGGCAAATTCGGTCACACTTTGTTGCATTGACCGTATGCCCAAATCACGAACCGAAAAGCCTGCTCATACCAGCCGCTTGACGAAGAGAATGGTGGTGAAGCCACTGTCCCATTCGTCATCGGGATAGCGGCCTTTTTCCTCATATCCGCGCGCTCTGTAGACAGCCTGCGCCTGTTCGTTGAACGTGTCCGTCTCCAGCCGTGCCTGCGGGAAACCGGCACTGCGGATCATCGTCTCCGCGTGGTCGAGGAGGCTGCGGCCGACGCCACGGCCCTGATATTGCGTGGAAACATGCAAGGCCTCGATGAAGTCGTCGCGCCAATGCACCAGCCCGGCAAGCTTTCCGTCTATCTCGGCAACGGCAAAGTCCTGGCCATGCTCGTCCACATAGCGGCCGCCGATGTCCGTCTCGACATAGCGTTGCGCGGCAGCCGGTGTTATCTGTGGCAGCCAGGTGTTTTCGAAGGTATCGCGCAGGATTTCCTTCAACGCAGCAGTATCGTCCGCCCGCGCACGGCGCACATTAATCCTGCTATCACCCATCTGCCTTCAGCCTCCGCTTTGCCGGCCTTTCTTAGCAGCAGGCAGCAGCGGTGGCTTTTGTCAGATCGGGGCAAGCGTGGTGCCAGCAGCGTAGCGCGCCGGCACCCTGCCAGACTCAGACGTAGCGGTTGACGACGTTCTCAAGATACTCCTGCCGGCCCGACTTCGGCTGCGGCTCGATCTTCTTCTTGACGACGCGCTCGGCGATTTCTTCCAGCGAACGCTTGCCGGAGAGCATCGCCTTGGCCTCAGCCGACTTCCAGCCGGCGTAACGCTCTTCGAGCGGACCCAACAGCGCCTTGTCCTCGATCATTTTCGCAGCAGCCTTCAGTCCGCGCGCGCAGCAATCCATCGCGCCGATATGGCCGATCAGCAGGTCCTGCGGGTCGAGCGACTGGCGGCGTAGCTTGGCGTCGAAATTGGTGCCGCCGGTCTTGAAGCCGCCACCGGCCAGCACGTGATAATAGGCCAGCGCCATCTCCGGCACGTTATTGGGGAACTGGTCTGTGTCCCAGCCGGACTGATAATCGTTGCGATTCATGTCGATGGAACCGAAGATGCCAAGCGCATTGGCCAGCGCCAGTTCGTGCTCGAAGGAGTGGCCGGCGAGAATGGCATGGCCCTGCTCGATATTGACCTTGACCTCTTTCTCCAGCCCGAAATCCTTGAGGAAGCCGTAGACCGTGGCGACGTCGTAATCATACTGGTGCTTGGTCGGCTCCTGCGGCTTCGGCTCGATCAGGATCGCGCCCTTGAAGCCGATCTTCTTCTTGTAGTCGACGACCAGCGACAGGAAGCGCCCGGCCTGCTCGCGCTCGCGCTTCATGTCGGTGTTGAGCAGGGTCTCGTAGCCTTCGCGCCCGCCCCACAGCACATAGTTCTCGCCACCGAGCTTCTTGGTGACGTCGAGGCACTTCTTCACCGTCGCAGCAGCATAGGCAAAGACATCCGGATCGGGATTTGTGGCAGCACCGGCCACGAAGCGGCGGTTGGAAAAGAGATTGGCCGTGCCCCACAGCAGCTTGACGCCCGTCTGTTTCTGCTTCTGGGCGAAAATGTCGACGATATCATCGAGACGGGCTGCACTTTCGGCGAAAGTATCGGCTTCCGGGCGCACATCGGCGTCATGGAAGCAGTAATAGGGCACGCCCAGCAACGAGAACATCTCGAAGGCGACATCGGCCTTCAGCTTGGCATTTTCCATCGTGTCGCCGAACCAGGGACGCTCGAAGGTTTGGCCGCCGAAAGGATCGCCGCCCGGCCAGGCAAAGGAATGCCAGTAGGCAACCGCAAAGCGCAGGTGGTCCTCCATGCGCTTGCCCAGCACCACTTCGTCCTTGTTGTAGAAGCGGTAGGCCAGCGGGTTGGTGCTGTCGGGGCCTTCATATTTGGCGGGCTTGGCGTCGCCGAAAAAACCGGTGGTCACGATGAAACTCCTCTGATGGCTGGGTAGAGCGCTCGATAGCGCTGATAGGCATTTGAATAGGCGTCTGTTTGCCGGGCGTCGGGCTCGATCGTCTCGGCCGTTTCCGGCGCAGCACAGACTGCGAAAGGATCGACATTTTCCGCAGCGATCAGCCCAAGGCGGGCGGCGCCGAAAGCAGCACCGAAGTCGCCATCGGCCGGAATGTCGACCGGCACGCCAAGCGCAGTGGCGATCGATTTCAGCCAGTAGCGCGAACGCGAGCCGCCGCCGATCGCCGTGACCCGGGAAAGTGTGGTGCCCGCTGTTTTCAGAGCCTCAAGGCTGTCGCGGAAGGCAAACGACACGCCTTCAAGCACGGCCTGCGTGAGCGCCGCGCGGTCCGATTCATGGCCGAGGCCAGCAAAGACGCCGCGTATCGAGGCATCGTTATGCGGTGTGCGTTCACCGGAGAGGTAGGGCAGGAAGGAAACACCGGTCGGTGCTTTCAGTTCATCGCCGAGTTCCTGCGTCAGTTCGGCAGCGCTTTTGCCGGTGATCTCGGAAAGCCAGTTGAGCGAATCCGTCGCCGACAAAATGACGCCCATCTGATGCCAGGTGTCCGGCAAGGCATGGCAGAATGTGTGAACCGCACTTTCCGGGTTCGGAAGGTAGGAGCCGTTGGAAGCAAAAAGCACGCCGGATGTCCCAAGCGACACAAACGCGTGGCCCGGCTTGACGATGCCCATGCCGCAGGCGGAAGCCGCATTGTCCCCTGCCCCGCCGGCAACGACGACACTGCCATTAATGCCCCACTTGGCCGCGAGTTCAGCGCGCAACGTGCCGGCCCGCTCGGTGCCCTCGACGAGGCTTGGCATATGCCGTTCATCGAGGTCGGTGGCAGCCAGAAGATCCGGCGACCAGCGGCGGTTGGCGACATCGAGCCATGACGTGCCGGCCGAATCCGACATCTCGGAAATGTGCTCGCCCGTCAGCCAGAGGCGCAGGAAGTCCTTGGGCAGGAGAACCTTCGCGATCTTTGCGAAAACCTCCGGCTCATTGTTCTTGACCCAGGCGAGTTTCGGCGCGGTGAAGCCGGGAAACACGATGTTGCCGGTAATCTTGCGGAAACGCGGATCGGCGTCGAGCGCGGCTGCTTCAGCGAAGCTGCGCGTGTCGTTCCAGAGAATGCAGGGCCGCAGCACCTGATCGCGATCGTCCAGCAATGTGGCGCCATGCATCTGGCCCGAAAGGCCGATGCCCTTGATCGCGCCAAGCTCCTTGGGATGCTTTGCCTTCAGCTCGCCGATCGCTTCTTCGGTGGCGCTGATCCAGTCGGCAGGATTCTGTTCCGACCAGCCGTGGTGTGGGCGAGAGACATCCAATGCGCCGTGCCCGGAGGCCACGATTTTCTGCGCATGGTCCATCAACAGCGCCTTGACGCCGGACGTGCCGAGATCAATTCCGAGATACATCGCTCTCCTCCCGACTGAAGCCAAACGCAGGCAGATGCCACGCTTCAGACGTATTCGCTTCTTGTGTCAGAGCGCCGCGAAGCGGGCCTCGCGCCGCAAATCCTCCCGTATTCCTGTTTCATAGCAAATATTGTCGCGCTGGGAAGTATTTTTTCGAGTCTCGTAAAAAATGACTATTCAAGCAGCCCCTGCTCTCAGCGTTTCGGCTCGTTTGACGAAAAGCTGGGACAACGGGCTGGCTGGTCGCGCATTCGCCCGACTGGCCGACAGCTTTCCTGCAAGCGAAGCATCGCCCGCACGAAATGCCGCCTCGATGAGCGTGAGATCGATGACATCGCGCTGCGCATGGCTTCCGCCGAATGTGTGCGCGATCGACGGTATCGGCCGGAGCAATTGAACCGCTTCGTCGTAACGCGCCTCGCCGAATGCGTTCAGCGCTAAGGCGACGGGATGGCCCACATCGCGGGTGAAGGCAGCGTTGTCGTCACTGGCCTGCATCGCTTCCCGTTGCGTCTCGAGGAGTTGCCTTGCTGGCTCGGAAAGTCCCGCACCGACAAAGGCCATCATCGCGTGGATGTCGTTGAAAGCGTAATTGCCGGCTTTCGCCTTGGGCGCCCAGCTGGCGGCGAGATCGGCCCAGCGCGAACCGACGTCGACGCCGCCCAGATGCAACCGCCAGAGGATCGCCGAGGCATCGACCATGTTGAGCGCAAGCTCCGAGCGCGCGCCGTAGATCGGCCCATCGTAGAGAGCCAGCACTTCGTCCGTTTCACCGAGATCATAGTGAAACAGCGCCAGGTGCCACCAATTGTGCACCTGCAAGAAGCTCTCTCTTGTCCACCCATCGGTATTGGATCGCATCCATGAAATGCCGTCGTGCTGGCGGCTTTGCATTTCCATGACATGGGCGACTGCATGCTGCGCCCAGCCATCGCGCGGCTCGAGGTCGATCGCCGCGCGGCCCAATGCTTCAGCGCGGGCGTAGTCGCCCATTTCCTCGAAGCCGAAAGCCTGCATGCCGAGGATGGCGTGATAACCGTCCATGCCTGAACTCCAGAACGGCATGGCATGGGCAAGCCTGTCCCGCAGCATCGGCGCGTTGCCGGTGAAGAAATCGATCTGGTGACCGGCCTGCAGCGCCAGCGCATCGCGCGGCACCTCCCGCGTCAGATATTCAAGCACGCGCCCGGCATCGTGCCAGCGCCCGTTGGCGAGATGGCCGAGTGCTGTGACATGCGCTTGCTCGCGTGCCGTCACGCCAAGTTGCGATGCGGCTTCATGGCATTTGCGTGCAACAGCCATGGCTTCGCGTTCCGTCGAGAGGCCATAAAGATAGCCCTTCAGCACATGCGCCATGACGAAGCCGGGATCAATTTCGATCGCCGCATTCACCGACCCGACGGGATCGCCGACGAAGCACTGCAACTCATGCAAGGCGCGTTGATAATGCTTCAAGCTTTCGTGATCTGCCCCGGAAAGGGTGAGACCGAGAGTGTCCCGCTCCTGCATGTCGTTCTCCGGCGCCGAGATTGCTCTTGCCACGCAAACACCTGTGGCCGTGACAGGATCGGTCTTCCCGACCAGGTTTTCAAGCCTGGCAACACCGGGGCGGGGAACCCGACCTGCGGTGACGTAGCGTCAGCAAAAATGCAACACCTGTAAACCAAACTGTAATTTCGCCGTACACGGTACGGTTGCCTTCATTGCTGGATTATGGCTTTAATGCGGCGGGGTTGAGGCATGGGGATTCTGATTGAGCTCTTCTGATCTATAACATTATTGCATTTGGAGACGGTGATGCGGCACTTCACCTCGGACGACCCGATGCCGGGAATATCGGCATGGGATTCTGTTTCTCGCACGAGGGGCAGAAAGCGCCACCTCGGGCTTCTGGCCTCTACATCAATCGGTATAGCATTCCTTCAGGCAGCGCCGGCCATGGCCGCCTGCACGTTCGTACCGACGGCCGGCAATGACACTTTTGTATGCGACAGCGGCATATCTGCCGGGGGTCTGACGGACCTTCTCGGCAACAACACGCTGCAATTCCCGGACGCGGGCACAGGCACGCTGAACGGCAATGTGAGCTTCGGCGACGGCACCGACCGCATCGAGATGAATTCCGGAACGATCACAGGTGCAGTCGACCAGGGCGGCGGCGCTGACAGTTTCATCATCAGCGGCGGCACCGTCACAGGCAATGTGCAGCAAGGCGGCGGCATCGACGATTTCCAGATGACCGGCGGCGTCATCCAGTCACTCAACCAGGGCGATGCACTGGACACATTCTTCATGTCCAATGGCCGCATCATCGACTTCTTCGACGACGGCGACCGCGCCATCATGACCGGCGGCCGCATCGGCCGCGTCAACATGAAACTCGACAAGAATTACTTCAACATGTCGGGCGGCACGATCGACCGCAATCTCGTCACCGGCTTCGATCAGGACACCGTCATCATCTCCGGTGGAACGATTGGCGGCAATATCAGCGTCAGCGGCGGTAATGACAGCGTCACCGTCACCGGCGGCAGCATCGGCGGCGACGTGCTGATGAGCTTCGGAAACGACACCTTCACCTGGGACGGCGGCGGCATCATCTACGGCACCGTGGATATGGGAGCAGACAACGACACCGCCACGCTGAAAGATCTCACCAACGCCAACCTCGGAGCAACGACGGCCATCACCGGCGGCCTCGGCACCGACAGCCTGACCCTCAATCACGTCCTGACGCCTGGCGTCGCCCGCTTCCAGAATTGGGAAAGCATTGCGGCTACCAACGACACGCAGCTCACCTTCGACGGACAGCTCAAGCTCGGCGACAGCGGAACCGGTACTGGAACGCTTAGCGTCGATGCGACGAGCACGCTCTATGGCGGCGGCTTCGACAGCGGCGTCAGCGCCTTCACCGCCGGCCAGCTTGCCAGCGTCGTCAACGCTGGACGCATCGACCTGACCAACAATGGCGGCGGTACCAGCGACACATTCACGGTCGGCGGCAACTATGTCGGCAATGGTGGATTGCTGCTGCTCGACACGGTGCTTGACGATGATTCATCCGCTTCCGACAAGCTGGTGATTTCCGGCGGAACGGCTTCCGGCACGACCAGCATCAGCATCATCAACGCAGGCGGTGCAGGCGCCGCCACGACTCAGGACGGCATTCAGGTGGTCGAGGCCGTGAATGGCGCCACCACCGCAGGCGGATCGTTCTCGCTCAACGGCCCGGTAGCGGCCGGAGCCTTCGAATATCTCCTGTTCAAGGGCGGCGTGTCCGACGGCACGAGCGAAAACTGGTATCTGCGCTCGACGCTGGTCAATCCTCCGACGCCAGCAGAGGAACCGCCAACGCCGGCACCAGCCCCCGATCCGCTGGAACCGACGCCAACAACGCCGGATCCTGCAACGCAGCCGATAGAGCCGGAACCGGAATTGCCGGCACCACCGCCGCAAGTTACTCCGCCACCGCCAGTGCCGCCTGAGGCAACACCTTCGGATCCTGACCCGGTTGATCCGGCACCGCCGGTGCTGCCGAGCGATCCGGCGCCCGTGGCCCCACCGGCACCAGCCGAGGCTCCTCCACTAGATCCGCCACCGACGCCTCCGGCACCGCCGGTGACACCACCGCCGCTGCCACTCAACAACACCACGCCGCCGCCGACACCCGGCGCGACGCGCGTCGAGGCGGAAGTGGTCCCGCTCTATCGCATCGAGGTGCCGACCTATTCGGTCCTGCCTCCGGTGGCCTATGAGCTTGGCCTTGCCAATCTCGGCACGTTCCACGAACGCCGCGGCGAGCAGGCCCTGTTGCAGGGCGTGGACTTCCTGCCGGTGGTCTGGGGCCGCGTCTTCGGACAGGACAACGAGACGAAATGGTCCGGAACGGTCTCCCCGACCTTCGACGGCCATCTGCTCGGCTTCCAGGCCGGCGCGGACCTGTTCGGCTGGGAAAGCTCTTCAGGCCATCGCGACCGTGCCGGCTTGTTCGTCGCTCACTCGAGCATGGATGGCGACATTCGCGGCCAGGCTCTCGGCTGGAACGATCTTGCCGTTGGCAAGCTCAATCTCGACGGGACCAGTGTCGGTGCCTACTGGACGCATATCGGCCCGACCGGCTGGTATCTCGACGGTATCGTGATGGGCACATGGTTCAGCGGCGATGCGACCTCGGACCGCAATGTCGGCGTCGACATCGATGGAAGCGGCGTTGCCGTCTCCCTCGAGGGCGGCTACCCGATCGCCCTGACCGGCACCTGGACGATCGAGCCGCAGGCCCAGATCATCTGGCAGCACCTGTCATTCGACGATCAGCAGGACCGGTTCTCCACCGTCTCCTTCGATCCCGGCAGCGGTGCCACCGGCCGTCTCGGCGTGCGCTTGCAGGGCGAAATGCCTTTCGGCGACATGAAGTTGCAGCCCTATCTCAAGGCCAATCTCTGGCACGACTTCAAGAGCACCGACACCGTCTCCTTCGGCTCGGACGCGATTTCGACTGAGCGCAAGGGAACCTCGCTGGAACTCGGCGGCGGTGTCGTCGCCAAGCTCACCGACACGGTCAGCCTGTTTGCCACCGCCGACTACACGACCAATCTCGGCGGCGAGAAGACGCGGGTCTTCGAGGGCAATATCGGCGTCAGTGTCAAATGGTGACGCTGAACGGATGAAAGCAAAGAGGCGGGCATTGCCCGCCTCTTTTTTATCTCGGACTATGAGATCCTAATTGCCGGATCTGACCGCAACAGTGGCGATGCCGGCGCCGACCAGCAGCGTACCGCCGGTCTTGTTGAAGATGCCGATCGCCTTCGGGTTGCGGACGAGATTGCGCGCCCGCGCGGCGACCAGCGCATAGCCAAACGCATTGGCGAAGGCGAGCGCCAGGAAGGTCGTCTCGAAGATCAGCATCTGCGTCAGGAAATCGGCGTTATGGTCGAGGAACTGCGGCAGGAACGCCACGAAGAAGGTAATGCTTTTCGGGTTCAGCGCCGTGACCAGCCAGGCATGTCCCATCATCTTCGCAGCCGACGCCGTATCCGTGCGCGGCTCTGCATTGAGCGTTCCGCCGGCGCGAAACAATTTTACCCCGAGATATATGAGATAGGCCGCCCCGATCCATTTGAGGATGGTGAAGACCGTGGCGGATGCCGCCAGCAGCGCGCCGATGCCGAGCATCGAAAGGGTCATGGCGGTGAAGTCGCCGAGCGCTACTCCAACCGCCATCGGAAGTGCGGTGCGCCAGCCCTGGCCGAGCGCATAGGACACCACCAGAAGAATGGTGGGGCCGGGAATGATCAGAAGAACTGCTGACGCGGCCGCGAAGGCTGCCCAGGTTTCAAGCGGCATGGAACTCTCCTTTGCTCAAAGGAGATGATAAATCCCTGCCACCGCGATGATGTAAAGGGGGAAATTTTCGAGGCGAAAAGATCGTCTTTGGGCCGGGTTTTCATGAGAACGCCCGCGCAATCGCAGCCATGATTTCAGCCGCGCTCACATTGGCGCCAAGCACCATCGCAGTCGCGATAATAGTCCCGAAAAACAACGCCAGATCCGTCTTGAATGTCACGCTCATGATTCCCTCGCAGCACAGGCGGGGAACCTAGAAACGGGTCCGGTCGAGATTGTGACGCAACGAAGGTGTTGTTGCGTCTTGCAACCCTCCATTGAGGCATTTTGGCGGTCCCGTTCGATGTCCACGTCGGCAAGTCCTTGCAAAGTCACGCGGAAATGCGATTCACGATTTATCAACCACGATTGATGAAAATGCTAACGGCTTTGATCGCAGGGTTCCGCGAATCCCAGAGCGTGTGTGTTCAACCGTGGAAACGTGCCCGTGTCGCAAAATCCAGCCTTGCCGAAATCCGTGCCTTCCGACGAACCCGGCCTTATTTCGCGGCGAGCAGCCCTGATCGGGCTTGGCTCGGCAGCGCTCCTTGGAACCGCCGGCTGCTCACGCAGCGTGGATATGTCCGCGCTCCAGCTCGACAATGTCACCACCGGCTCCATCCGGCCGCGCATCAGCGTCGACAAGCAGGTGACGCGCCCGGAGCTGATGTACGCCTCCTTCACCGACAGCGGCAACACGCTGCCGGAAATCCCCTTCGCCAAGATCAATCCGAAATTCCGCCGGCAGATCGTGGTCGACCCGACCGGCGAGCAGCCGGGCACGATCGTCGTGCATCTGCAGGAGCGCTTCCTTTATCTCGTACAGCCGGGCGGCGACGCCATCCGTTATGGCGTCGGCATCGGCAAGGACGGCTTCGTCTGGAATGGCCGCGCCAACATCCAGTACAAGAAGGAATGGCCGACCTGGACACCGCCTTCGGAGATGATCGGAAGGCGGCCGGAGCTGGAAAAATTCCGCGGCGGCCAGCCCGGCGGCCTGACCAACCCGCTCGGCGCGCGCGCGCTCTACATCTTCAAGGACGGCAACGACACGCTGTTTCGCGTCCACGGCTCGCCGGAATGGTGGTCGATCGGCACGGCCGTATCGTCCGGCTGCGTGCGCATGATCAATCAGGACGTTATCGACCTTTACAATCGCGTGCCGACCAAGACGCCGATCGTGGTCGTCTGATCCCTTCTCTGATACTCAGAAACAGAAACGCCGGCGGTGATGACCGCCGGCGTTTCTGCTTCAAGTAAACCGATCTCAGGCGTTGGCTGCGACCAGCGCCTTTTCCAGCTTGCCCAGACCCTCGGCAAGGATCTCGTCGGAGATCGTCAGCGGCATGAGGATGCGGATCGTGTTGGCGTTCACGCCGCAGGACAGAAGCACCAGACCTTCGGCGAGCGCTGCCGTCGTCACGCGCTTCGTGGCGTCCGCGTCGGGCTCCTCGCTTCCGCGGCTCTTCACGATATCGAACGCGACCATCGCACCCGGTCCACGAATGGCGGACATCGCCACCGTGTCGTTGCGCTGGGCAAAACGGGCCAGTTCGCCCTTGATGCGGTCACCGAGAGAATTGGCGCGATCGATCAGCTTTTCCTCAGCAATCACGTCGAGCACGGCAAGGGCTGCCGCGCAGGCAATGGGGCTGCCGGCATAGGTGCCGCCAAGACCGCCGGGCTCTGCCGCATCCATGATTTCGGCGCGGCCGATGACGCCCGAAAGCGGGAAGCCGCCGGCGAGCGATTTTGCGATCGTCAGCAGGTCAGGCTCGACGCCGCTGTTTTCGATGCCGAACATCTTGCCGGTGCGGGCAAAGCCGGTCTGAACCTCGTCGGCGATCAACAGGATGCCATGCTGGTCGCAGAGCTTGCGCAGCGCTTCCAGAAGCTCGGTCGGAGCCGGATGGAAACCGCCCTCGCCCTGAACCGGCTCGATGATGAAGGCGGCGACGTTCACCGGGTCAACATCTGCGCGGAACAGATACTCGATTGCCTTCAATGTGTCGGCAACCGTCGTGCCAAGCTGCGCAACGGGAAACGGCACATGCCAGATGCCGCCGGGCATGGGCCCGAACTTCTTCTTGTAGGGCGCGACCTTGCCGGTGAGCGCGCTGGTCATCAGCGTGCGGCCATGGAAGGCACCGGTGAAGGCAATCACATTGGTGCGCCCGGTTGCGGCGCGCGCGATCTTGACCGCGTTCTCGACGGCTTCCGCGCCGGTCGAAAACAGGATGCTCTTGGCCTCGCCCTTGAACGGGGCCAGCGCATTCAGCTTCTCGCAGAGCTCGATGTAGGGCTCGTAAGGCACGATCTGGAAGGCCGTATGCGTGAAGGCATCAAGCTGCTCGCGCACCGCGGCAATGACCTTTGGATGGCGATGGCCGGTGTTGAGCACGGCGATGCCGCCGCCGAAATCGACATAGCGCTTGTCATCGACATCCCATATCTCGGAGCCTTCCGCGCGCTTTGCGAAGACCGGATAGGCAGTCGCCACGCCGCGCGGGATCGCCGCGACCCGGCGGGACTGGAGAGAAGCATTGCTTGTCATGATATTCCTCGTTCAAAAATCGTTCCGCCCCATCTATTCGATGGAGCATGCCGGCGGCAACGGTGCACTATGCTGCCAGCGCAAAGATTGCATGGTTCCAGCGAAGTATCCGCATTTGATCGGATAATATCCGCTTTTGCGCCAATCATGTTGCGCCAAACCGGCAAGCGCGCAATCATGCCGCAAACAGTTCGAGAGGAATGCCTAGATGGCTGCAACATTCGTGATCGCTCAAGGCGGTGGACCTACGGCGGTCATCAACCAGACGATGGTGGGAGCGGTCATCGAAATCCAGAAACGTCACCCGGATGCACGTATTCTTGGCGCACGCCATGGCGTACGCGGCATTCGTGACGGCGACTACGTCGAGCTCTCCGACGTGCCGGAGGAACAGCTGCGCCGCGTCGGCACGACACCGGGCGCAGCCCTCGGCAGCACCCGAGACAAGCCGGACGCAGCCTATTGCGAGCTCGTGCTTGCCGGCCTGAAGAAAGTGGGCGCGGACGCCTTTATCTATATCGGCGGCAACGATACCGCCGGAACGCAGCAGATACTGGCCGACGCATCGGGCGGCTCAATTTCCTTCGTCCATGCACCCAAGACGATCGACAACGACCTGGTCGAAAACGACCATACGCCGGGCTTCATTTCTGCAGGCGAATTCGTCGCCGGTGCATTCCTGAGCGTCGATCTGGATTTCCGCGCTTTGCCCGGCGTCTATGTCGGCATCGTCATGGGCCGTCACGCCGGCTTCCTGACTGCCGCTGCTGCTGCCTGGCGCGACGACGAGGACAGCGGCCCGCATCTCATCTACGTGCCGGAGCGGGCCTTTTCAGTGCCCCGCTTCATCGACGATGTCCGCGCCACGCTCGGCCGCTACAAACGCTGCATCGTTGCCGTCTCCGAAGGTGTGAGCACAGCGGACGGCAAATCGCTGGTGGAAAGCATTGTGCCGCCAGATCGCCTCGAGCGCGACGCCCATGGCAATCTGAAACTGTCAGGCGGCGATCTCGGCCTCGCCTTCGAGCATGCGCTGCGCGACGGCCTGCCCGGAACGCGGGCGCGTGTCGATGCGCTCGGCTACATGCCGCGCGGCTATATCGGCGCGATCAATGACACCGACTCCCACGAAGCATTCAACGCTGGCGCTTTCGCCGTGGAAGCCGCGGCACAGGGCGGCGGCTCAGTGGCATTGCAGTTCGACGGCAACAAGACCGTCATGAAGCTGGTGCCGCTTTCGGCCGTGGCGGGCAAGACCCGCCACATGCCCGACGATTTCCTGAAGCCGGATATCAACGAGCTTTCCGACAAGGGCATTGCCTATCTGAACCGGCTGGTGCCGGGGAAATATCAGGTCGGCAAGCCATTCGTCTAAGATCGTTTCAGGTCGCGATGGAAACTGCCCCTCACCCTTACCCTCTCCCCGTAAAGGACGGGGAGAGGGGGTCGTCAGCGTTGCGGCCAGCTTCTTCTCCCCGTTCACGGGGAGAAGGTCCCGGCAGGGGGATGAGGGGCGGCGCACCTGAGCCGGAAAGGCTCTAAAGACCGCTCACTTCGCCGGATGCGCCGCCAGCCATTCGTTGAGCTGCTTGATCTCGCCTTCCTGCGCCTTGATGATGTCTTCGGAAAGCTTGCGGATTTCCGGGTCCTTGCCGTATTCGAGCTGGACCTTGGCCATGTCGATGGCAGCCTGGTGATGCGGGATCATGCCGCGCGCGAAATCGATATCGGGATCGCCCGTATATTCCATCGAGCCCATCGCCTGATGCATCGTGTCCATCGCCTTCATATAGCCCTTGGCTGCCGGCGTCTCAGCCCCGTTCGACATGGCCATGCCGCTCATATCGTGCGTGCTGTGGTCGGTCTGCGCGAGTGCGGCCCCGGCTATGCCGGCACCCAGCAAAAGGGCGGCCGAAAGCGCAACGAGCTTGCGTTGTGAGGTCATGGGAATCTCCTGTTTCAGTGCTTGGAAGGGGATGAATGTTCCGCCACATCGCGCGGCGCCTTGCCGGAAAGATCGTCGAGGATCGGGCAATCCGGCCGCGCATCGCCATGGCAATTGTGGACAAGGTGCTGCAACACGCCGCGAAGCTCGACGAGTTCCGCAATCTTGCGGTCGATCTCGCCGAGCTTGACCTCGGCCATCGCTTTCACATCAGCGCTCTCGCGGGCCGTATCGCCATAGAGCGACAGAAGCTGGCGGCATTCCTCAACCGAGAAGCCGAGGCTGCGCGAACGTTGCAGGAATTTCAGCCGATGGACATCGCTCGGTGAATAGTCGCGGTAGCCGTTTTCCGCACGACCGGGCTTGAGCAGCCCGATATCCTCGTAATAGCGGATCGTCTTGGCCGGAAGGCCGGAGCGGTCGGATGCGTCACCGATATTCATGGTTCTCGTCTCCAGAAATTCAGAGCTTCAGCGTTCTAAGCCGCAGCGCGTTGGCTATGACCGACACCGACGACAGGCTCATCGCGGCGGCGGCCAGCATCGGCGACAGCAGCATGCCGAAGATCGGATAGAGCACGCCTGCCGCCACCGGCACGCCGAGCAGATTGTAGATGAAGGCGAAGAACAGGTTTTGCTTGATGTTGCGGATCGTCGCCTGCGCCAGTGTGCGGGCCCGCACGATGCCGTTGAGATCGCCCTTCACCAGCGTGATGCCCGCACTTTCCACGGCAACGTCAGCACCCGTGCCCATGGCGATACCAACATCGGCAGCCGCAAGCGCCGGCGCGTCGTTGACGCCATCGCCGGCCATGGCGATCTTGGCACCCTTGGCGCGCAGCTCGTCGACCAGCGCCTTCTTGCCTTCGGGCAGGACATCGGCCCGAACCTCATCGATTCCAAGCTTGGCAGCGACTGCCCTGGCGGTGCGCTCATTGTCGCCGGTGGCCATGATGATCTTCAGCCCGCTTTCATGCAGCGCCTTGATCGCCTCGACCGTGGTCTTCTTGATCGGATCGGCGACGGCAACGATGCCGGCAAGCTTGCCATCGATGGTGACAAACATCGCCGTCTTGCCTTCGGCCCGGAGTGCATCCGCCTTGGCGCTCAATGAAGTCGCATCGACCTTAATCTCTTTCAGCATAGCGGCATTGCCGAGCACGACATGCTTTGCGCCGACGACGCCCCGGACGCCCTTACCCGTAACCGCCTCGAAATCCCTGACATCAAGCAACTTCACGCCGCGCGTCTTGGCGCCTTCGACAATCGCGTCAGCCAGCGGATGCTCGGAACCCTTTTCCAGTGTCGCGGCCAGCCCCAGCAACTCGTCCTCGGCAAAGCCGTTTACAGTGACGACATCGGTCAGCACCGGCCTGCCCTCGGTCAGCGTCCCGGTCTTGTCGACGATCAGCGTGTCGACGCCGGCGAAACGCTCCAGCGCTTCCGCATCCTTGATCAGGACGCCGGCATGCGCGCCCCTGCCCGTCGCCGTCATGATCGACATCGGCGTGGCAAGTCCGAGCGCACAGGGACAGGCGATGATCAGCACCGACACCGCCGAGACGATGGCGAAGATCATGCTCGGTTCCGGCCCGAACAGCGCCCAGACAACAAACGCGGCGATCGCCACCAGCACCACGGCCGGCACGAAATAATAGGCGACGCGATCGGCGAGCCCCTGGATCGGCGCACGCGACCGCTGCGCCTTGGCGACCAGCTCGACGATCTGCGACAGAACCGTATCCGCGCCGACCTTTTCGGCCTTGATGACCAGAGACCCGTTCTTGTTGATCGTGCCGCCGGTGACGCGGTCGCCGGCAGTCTTTTCGAGCGGCACGGGCTCACCGGTGATCATCGATTCATCGATCGAAGAACGGCCCTCGACCACCGATCCATCGACAGGAACGCTGTCACCCGGCCGGACACGGAGCCGGTCGCCGGCCTTGACCTCTTCCAGCGGCACATCCGCTTCCGAACCATCGGCGCTTATCAAGCGCGCGGTCTTCGGCGCAAGGTCGAGCAGCGCCCGGATTGCGGAACCGGTACGCTCGCGCGCCTTCAGCTCCAGCACCTGACCGAGAAACACCAGCGCAACGATGACGGCAGCAGCCTCGAAATAGACCGGCACCGCGCCACCGTGCCCCCGGAACGTATGCGGGAATGCATCGGGAAAGAGCGTCGCCACGACGCTGTAGAGATAGGCCGCACCGACACCGAGCGAGATCAGCGTCCACATGTTGGGGCTGCGGTTGATGATGGACTCCCAGCCGCGATGAAAAAACGGCAGCGCCGCCCAAAGCACTACGGGCGTGGCCAGCGCGAGCTCGATCCAGACGGCAAGCTTTTCGCCGACCCAGTCGCGCACAGGCAGGCCGATCATCGGCCCCATCGTCAGGATCAGAAGCGGGATGGACAGCGCGGCACTGACCCAGAAACGCCGCGTGAAATCGACGAGCTCGGGATTCGGCCCCTCATCGCCTGTCGGAACACCCATCGGCTCCAGCGCCATGCCGCATTTCGGGCAAGAACCGGGCTTGTCGCGGATGACCTCCGGATGCATCGGGCAGGTGTATTGCGTGCCCTTCGGCATGGCCTGAGGCGCCGGGCGGTCGCCGAGATATTTTGCCGGCTCGGCCTCGAACTTCGTCTTGCAACCGGCCGAGCAGAAATAGAAGCCCTGCCCTTCATGGCGGGCAAAATGCTTGGCGTTGGCACGATTGACCTTCATGCCGCAGACAGGATCAACGGCTTCGAGATAGGCGTCCGGGGTCTTGGTGAATTTCTCGCGGCAGGATGCGCTGCAGAAATGATAGACGTGCCCGCCATATTGAGCCGTCGGCTTGCCTGCAGCCGGATCGACGGTCATGCCGCAGACCGGATCACGAACGACCTCGGCGGCAGCGTTGCCGCCATGCGCCCCGCAGCAATTTGCGTGTTCGTGTTGATGATCCATGACTTCAATTCCCATGCCGTTCTTATGTAGGAACTGAACGTAAGGCTTCCAGCAACTGGAAGGTCAAGGCCTATTCCGTTTATTTCGGAACGGTTGACAAAGGGACGAAGTTACCCCTTCAGAGAATCCACCCAAATCAATGAGAGAAAGGATTCGCAATGAAACGCGTCGAGCTTTTGGCTCGCCTGAAATCAGCGCAAGTACATGATCTTTATAGGGGCAAGGACATCACGACCTTGACCGCCTTCATGAACAACACGGAACTTGAGAAGCACATCCAGGGCTTCGAAAAAGGTATCGAAGCCTCTGGGGACAGGCGCGCTAAAACGGCGAATGCCTGAGATCAGGTAACGGCGGCGCGAACCGCGAAGCGCTCTTCCTTCCAACTGCCGGTCTTCAGGATGTCATGCAGGATCGCCACTGCATCCCAAACATCGCGATAGCCGACATAGAGCGGCGTGAAGCCAAAGCGCATGACATTGGGCGCACGGAAATCGCCGATGACGCCACGATCGATCAGCGCCTGCATGATCTCGTAGGCATTTTGGTGCGCGAACGACACCTGGCTGCCGCGCCGTGCACCCTCTCGCGGCCCGACCAGCGTGACGTCAAATTCGCCACAGCGCGCCTCGACCAGTTCAATGAACAGGTCGGTCAGCGCAATGCTTTTCTGGCGCAGAAGCGTCATGTCGACATCGTCCCACATGTCGAGCGCGCCCTTCAGCGCTCGCAAAGACAGGATTGGCTGCGTGCCGCACAGAAAGCGACGAATGCCCGAGCCGGCCTGATAACCCTGCTCGAAAGCAAAGGGTTTGGCATGGCCCCACCAACCGGTCAGCGGCTGGCGAATATGCTCATGATGACGCTTGGCCGCATAGATGAAAGCCGGCGCGCCGGGGCCGCCATTGAGATATTTATATGTGCAGCCAACAGCAAAGTCGGCATCCGCACCATCAAGATCGACCGGCAGCGCGCCGGCGCTGTGGCACAGATCCCAGATGATGACCGCGCCTGCTTCATGCGCCTTGCGGGTCAGCGCTGCCATATCGCGCAACTCACCGCTCTTGTAGTTCACGTGGTTGACCAGAACCACGGCGACCTGCTCGTCTATCAGATCCTCGATCGCCGGTGCATCGACGCCTTCGAGGCGGATGGTGACGCTTGGGCGGGTCGCGGCAACACCTTCGGCCATGTAGATATCGGTCGGGAAGCTGCCGCCTTCGGCCACGATCACCGAGCGCTCCGGCCGCAGCCAGAGCGCGGCGTGAAGCGCCTTGTAGATATTGACCGAGGTCGTATCGCAAACCACCGTTTCGCCAGCGGCCGCACCGATCAGGCGGCCAACCCGGTCGCCCAGCTGTTCGGCAAGTTCGAACCAGCCGGCGCGGTTCCAGCTTCGGATCAGGCCGTCGGCCCATTCCTCGCGCGCTGCCTTGTCGAGTTCGGCGAAAGCGCTCTTTGGCGCAGCACCCAGCGAGTTGCCGTCGAGATAGATGACGCCCTGCGGCAGCACGAAACGGTCGCGCATATCGCGCAGCGGATCGGCAGCATCACGCGCTTCGATGGCGGCAAGATCTGGAACTGCACTCATGATCGGCAAACCTCGTTTTTTCGCGGGCGAATGCTGGCTCAGCCACCGCGCAAGAGATCATACGGGCCCAACATCACCTGTCAATATTATATATAATTTCCGCATTCACCAACTATGATATATAAAGCCGTATCAGAACCGACGGATCAGCCCATGGATGGCGAGCACATCAGCAAGACCGAAGCGGCCTACCGCGCTTTGCGGCGGGACATCTTGTCGACACGGCTTGGCCCCGGCGCGCCGCTGAAACTCGGCGCGTTGCGTGGCACCTATGGCATTGGCTGGACACCCTTGCGAGAGGCTCTATCACGGCTCGAGGCCGAGCGGCTTGTGACGGCGATCAGTAATCGCGGCTTTGCCGTAGCAGAGGTGTCGCGGGAGGAACTGGAAGACCTGACTCGCGCGCGCCTGCTCCTCGAGGTGCCGTTGTTCGTGGAGTCGATCCAGAACGGCGGCAGTGAATGGGAAGCGTCCGTCATCACCGCCCATTATCGCCTGTCCCGCTGCACGCCTGCCGTCGAGAATCCTTCGGAGACAGCGCTCGACGATTGGGATGAAAAACATCAGGCATTTCACGATGCCCTGCTGGGCGCGGCCACGTCACGCTGGCTTTTGCGTTTTCAGGAAACGGTCTCCGATCAACTGCGCCGCCACCATCGCTTCCTCAGCCTCGCCCCGATGCTGCGGGCAGCGGCCGGGCAGGAGCACGGGCATGAACAGGCGCTGGCCGCTCTGCGCGACGCCACCGCGATCGAACATCACACGCACCTGATGGAAGCCGCACTCGACCGCAACGTTGAGCGGGCCAAGGCGCTCATGACCGAACACATCGGCTATACGCTCGACGTTTACGCTCGATCGGAAGAAGAGCCGGCCAGCACGAAACGTCGCCGCCGCTGAACGCTACTCGGCAGCCTGCTTCGAACCTGCGATCTCGACGGGCAGCGTTTCAACCACAGCGCTCTTCTCCCCGCGCCCGGTAATCCGGCCGAGCCAACCCGACAACTGTTCCATGTAGAGGTACAGGACGGGCGTGACGAAAAGCGTCAGCGTCTGCGACACCACCAGGCCGCCAACGACCGCAACGCCCAGCGGCTGGCGCAATTCGGCGCTCGCGCCCGCGCCAAGCGCAATCGGCAAAGTGCTCATCATGGCAGCCAGCGTCGTCATCATGATCGGCCGGAACCGCATCAGGCAGGCCTTGTGGATGGCTTCCTGCGGCGAGGCCCCTTCGCGCCGAAGCGTCAGCGCTACATCGATCATCATGATCGCGTTCTTCTTGACGATGCCGATCAGCATCAGCAATCCGATGACGGCAATGACCGACAGGTCGAAGCCGAACCAGCCAATCGCAAGAAGCGCGCCCGCCGCTGCCGCCGGCAGGCCCGAAAGAATGGTAATCGGGTGAATGAAGCTCTCATACAGGATGCCGAGCACGATATAGATCGTCAGGATCGCACCGAGAATGAGCAGCCCTTGGTTGGCTGCCGCATCCTCGAATGTCTTGGCCGTTCCATAGAAACTGGTCGTCACCGACTGCGGCATGTCGATCTGCGTCTTGAGCCGATTGATCTCGTCGATGCTGTCGCCCAGCGCCACGCCGTTCGGCAAATTGTAGGAGATGGTGACCGCCGGCAACTGCCCAAGCTGGTTGACGGTCAGCGCACCTGCAACTCTTTCGATTGTCGAGAAGGCGCCGAGCGGCACCAGCGTCCCTGTACTCGTGGAAACCTGCAGCCGCGACAGCCGCTCCGGCGTCCAGTTTATCTGCGGGTCGAGTTCCAGGATGACCTCGTAGCTGTCGCTCGACGTATAGATGGTCGAAACCTGCTCGGCACCGAAACCGCTATAGAGCGTAGAGCGCAACACATCCGCCGTGATGCCGAGCGAGGCAGCCTTGTCGCGGTCGATGACCAGCCTTGCCTGCAAGGCGTTGTTCTGAAGGTCGGAGCTGACATCGGTGAAGAAGCGCCTGTCGGTGCTCATCGCATCGTTCAGCTTCTGCGCCCACTCGTTCATCTGGGTTTCGTCCAGGCTCTGGACGACAAGCTGGTATTGACTGGCCGAAGAGCGCGCGCCGACCGAAAGATTCTGCACCGGATTCATGAACGTGTTGATGCCGGGGATTTCGCCAAGTTGATGACGCAGGTCCGAAAGAACGGTCTGCAAGGGCGGCCGCTCGGATTTGGGCTTCAGCTCTATAAAGAGCCGGCCCGAATTCATGGCATTCGATCCGCCGCCGGCCCCGCCCCCACCGACGGAACTGCCGACATGCGTGACATAGGGCGATTTGGCAAAGACGTCGGCGACCTTCGCCTGAAGCGCACTCATCGCGTCAAAGGAAATGTCCTGACGCGCCTGCGTCGTCACCTGAAGCTGGCCGATATCTTCCGTCGGAAAGAAGCCCTTGGAAATTGTGTTCAGCTCATAGAACGTCAGCCCGATCGTGCCGAGAAAGACCAGGAAGACGACCAGATGAAAGCGGAAACACACCTTCAGCAATCGGTCGTAACCGCGAACGACCGCATCGAACCCGCGCTCGAGCCAGGCGCCGATACCGCGCTTGTCGCCTCCGTCGGACAGGGATGTTGTGGGCATGCGCGACGCAAGCATCGGCGTCAGCGTCAATGAAACGAACGTGGAAGCGAGGATCGCAACGACCACCACCACGGCAAATTCGTTGAAGATTTTGCCGATCACACCGCCCATCAGCAGAACGGGTATGAAAACGGCAACCAGCGAAATCGATATCGCGATGATGGTGAAGCCGATCTCTCGCGAGCCCTTGAGTGCTGCCTCGAACGCGCTGTCGCCATTCTCCTCCATGTGGCGGACGATGTTCTCAAGCATGACGATCGCATCGTCCACGACGAGGCCGACGGAAAGCGTCAGCGCCATGAGGGAAATGTTGTCGATGGAAAAGCCAAACAGATACATCACGCCGAGGGTGGCGATAAGCGAAATCGGAACTGCCAGAGCGGGGATGAGCGTTGCCCACACGCGGCGCACGAACACGAAGATCACCATAACGACCAGCGCGATCGTGAGCGCCAGGGTGAACTGCACGTCACTGACCGACGCGCGGATGGAGGCAGCGCGATCGTTCAGCGTTTCCAGCGAGGCCGCCGCCGGCAATTCGCTCTGGAATGTCGGCAGCATCTCCTTCACGCGGTCGACCACCGCGACCGTATTGGCGTCAGGCTGACGCTGCACGGCGAGGATGATGGCGCGCGAACCATCATACCAGCTCGCCGTCTGCGTGTTCACAACAGAGTCGATGACCCGTGTCACGTCGCCGAGACGAACCGCCTTGCCGTTGCTGCTTGCTATGATGAGGTTGGAGAAGGCGGCCGCGTTGTCGAGCTGGGTGTTCGCGACAATCGTCAATTGCTGCTGGCTGCCTTGCAGGGTGCCAAGCGGTGCATTGCTGTTGGCCGCAGCGATGGCCGTCTGGAGCTGGGAGACGGAAATGCCGCGTGCAGCCAGTGCATTGGCATCGATCTGGATACGCACGGCATATTCCTGGCTGCCGAAAATCGAGACCTGGGCCACGCCATTGAGCGTGGAAAGCGAAGGCGAAATGACCTGCTGGGCAAAGGCATCGAGGTCGGTCAGCGGCACGACATCGCTTTTCAGGGCGAGAAGCAGGATCGGCGCATCGGCAGGATTGACCTTCCGGTAACTCGGCGGCGACGGCATCTCGTCCGGCAGAGCGCGCTGCGTACGGGTGATCGCCGCCTGCACATCGGCTGCAGCAGCGTCGATGTCGCGATCGAGGTCGAACTGAATGGCGATGGAGGTCGTGCCGAGCGAGTTCGTCGTCGAGATGCTGTCGATGCCGGCAATGGTGGCGAACTGCTTGATCAGCGGCGTGGCGACCGATGTGGCCATCGTATCGGGCGAAGCGCCCGGCAGGGAAGCCGAAACATTGATGACCGGAAAGTCCGCCCGCGGCAGTGCCGCAACCGGCAGCGCCGTGTAGGCGAAGAGGCCGGCAAGCACCAGCGACAGCGACATCAGAAGCGTTGCGACGGGCCGGCGGATGCAGAATTCGGAGATCGTCATCGCCGTCGCCCTACTGTTGTACGCCGTCCTGCGCGGTGGCTTGGGACTTCTCGTAAGCCGCAGGCTGGACGGCCGAACTGCCATCGGCGTCAGCTGTCGCCGTAGTCGGCTTGACCGCAGCACCCGGCTTCAGCCGCAACTGCCCCTCGGTGACGATCTTGTCCCCCGGTTCGAGGCCCGAGGCGATCGCGGAGGTGTCACCGTCACTCAGCGCCACTTTGACAGGGCGAACCTCAACGGTGTTGTTCGAGCCGACGACATAAACGAACTGGCCGTTCTGGCCGGGCTGCAGCGCAACCGTCGGAATGACGGTCGCGTCGTTCAGGTCATCCTGATCGATCTCGACATCGACAAATTGCCCAGGCCACAGCACGAAGCTGCTGTTCTCAACGGTCGCGCGCATGGTGATCGTCCCGGACGCCGTATCGACCGCTGAATCGATGAAATCCATCCTTCCGGATGCGATCAGATCGGCGCTGCCGCTCTTGAGAACCCTGACCTCGGGCGCCTTGCCGGCATCCAGCAGTGGTTTGAAAACCTGCAGATTGTTCTCGGGGAGATGAAAACTGACCTGGATCGGATCGACCTGCGTGATCGTGACAAGGCCGGAAGTCGTGCTCGACGACGTGCTGGAGCCGCCGACCAGATCGCCGACCGAAACCTGCACCGCACCCAGCCGTCCGTCGATCGGGGCGGTAATGCTGGTGAAATCGAACTGTATCTGGTCGGCTTCGACGGTTGCCTGATCGCTGTCCACCGTCGCCTGTGCCGACTGCTGCGCGGCAAGCGCGTCGTCATAGGCCTGTTGCGTGCCCGCCTGCTTGGTGGCGAGATCCTTGGCACGGTTCATATCGGCTGTCGTGCTGACCAGAAGCGCACTGTCCTTGGCCAGAATGGCCTTGTCCCGCGCCAATTGCGCCCGCAGCGCCCGGTCGTCCAGCGAGATCAGCAGATCGCCCGCCTTGACCATCTGCCCGTCTTTTACGTGAATTTCCGTCACCTGGCTGGAAATCCGCGCGCCGACCGTAACCACAGCCGGCGATTGAACGGTGGCGAAGCTGCGGGTGACGACCGGAAAGGATTGCTTTTGCGCTGTGGCGACGATCACGGCGATCGGCCCACCCCCGCCCGATCTACCCTTCCCGGAGGAACCCGCCGATTGCGCCGTGGCTGTATTGGCATTCGACGTTGCCGCATCCGGCTTTTTCGCGGCATCAACAGGCGGATTGCCCGAGATAAGCTCCGTGACATAGCGCTGGCCGGTGCTGGTCAGACTCGGAAAGAAGAACAAGACGCCGGCTATGCCGAGCGCCGCAATGGCAAGGACAACGAAGTGGGAAGCCTTCATAACTTCGACCTTCAGAAACCTGACGATATTCTATGGATTGGAAGCCGCCCAAAGCAATGACGCTTTGCTTCGGGACTTAAGGACGCGAAATGCGGGTTTCGGGCGCTGCATGAAACCGCATTCCTATAACCGGCCTCGACCTCTAACATCGCTTTATGTCCCGACGAGGCGCAAAACGTTGCATCACGACCCGACAATTTGACGAAGGACTGCATGCCGAACAAGGCGGCATGCGTCCAGACAGCCGAGATGTAGGGGAGAAAACCGGTCCAAGCGAGGCGAAACCCGCGGATTACCAAGATTTAATATGCCGCTTATTTGTGCAACCGGAATGGCGACAGGGTGGCGCATTCATCGTGTGGCTGTTGCGTTGGGGGCGGATGGGGCTGTGGATTGGGGTGTGGAGCTGTTGGAGGGTGGCAGAACGA
>NZ_FPBI01000029.1:0-64390 GCF_900116595.1 Mesorhizobium sp. YR577
GTTGGCTGTTGCCGCGCTTAGCCGATCTCATGGCCCACCTCCCGGGGATTGACATCCGGCTCAATGCTCAGGGGGCTCGCTTGCAAGGCGACAGATTGCCTTGGACCCCTTTGACCGATGCGCCGGCTGACATTCAAATCGTCTATGGAGATGACATTTGGAAGGATAGAGCCTCACTTCTACTCTCCGAATCTTTTCAGCCGTTTTGTGCTCCGAAACTTCTGGAGGAGCACCAACTGGATTCCCCTCAATCGTTGTTAAAACAGACCCTCATAAGCACATTTCATAACCAGCTTTCCTGGGAAGAATGGTTGAACATACAAGGCATTCACCTCGATAAGACACCCATCAACAAAATACAGTTGGATCCCTCTCATCTTGCTATAGGGGCTGCCGTGGAAGAGTTGGGCATCATTCTTGAAAGCAATGTTTTAGTTGAACGTGAATTGAGTGCAGGAAACCTGGTCCCGCTATTGCCCGATCTTAGCCGCCCAGGGCTCAGCTATTGGATATTTACGCCGTCGACGGAGAGATCGCGCTCTACAATTGACGCTGTTGTCGATTGGCTCAAAGATGAGGCGACCAATGTACATCCGTGGTGGAGCTAGCCCCAACCGTTGAGGTTGGTAAAGGTAAGCGGCCTAGTGCGCCATTTTGGTTATCCCTAGCAGCATCCGCAGTTGCTACCCGGTTCGTCGCGCAGATTAAAGATTGAACGATACTCCAGACGCCAAGCGTCTCTCGCGAGCCGAAGAGCTTGTGCACTTCCGGTCTCCAAGCTGACGAATTATTTTCATCAGTTAGAGCGAAGTATTTGCGCTTTAGATTGTCGCCGCTGGGGCTACGATGCTTGAAGAATGTGATGTCAAATCCGCCGCATCGTGAAAAAGCAACCACAAACTAGAGAGTTTATTTCGTCAATGAATGCAGATGAGCAGACTGCGATCAAGGCCAATAGGTACCTTCTGCGGTATATGGGCGTCGGTGGGGATTTCATACCTTTTGTACCCGAGCGTGCTGAGGGTTCTTGGCTTTACGACTCGTCCGGGCGCCGAGTTCTTGATTTCACGTCTGGACAGATGAGCTCAGTCCTTGGGCACGCCCACCCGGAACTGGTCGAGACCATACATGTCGCCGCTGGCCGCCTCGACCACCTGTTTAGTATGATGCTTTCCAGGCCGATTGTGGACCTGGCTGCGGCCCTGGCGGAACTCGTTCCGGAGCTCCCGCGCTCGATGTTTCTTTCAACTGGAGGCGAGTCGGTCGAAGCGGCAATCCGACTCGCCAAAGTGGTGACCGGCAAATGGGAAGTGGTCGGTTTCGCTCAATCATATCACGGTTCGACCGGCGCTGCTGCTTCAGCCACTTATTCCATCGGACGGCGCGGTCATGGTCCACTCATGCCAGGCGCTTTCGCCATACCCGCCCCGAATGCCTTTCGCCCCCGCTTTCCCGGCGTGACCTGGCAGCAGGAGCTCGATGACAGTTTCGAGTTCCTCGATCGTCAATCGACCGGAAATCTCGCGGCATTTATTGCCGAACCCATCCTGAGTACAGGTGGTGTCATCGACCTGCCCATCGGCTACCTGGCCGCGCTGAAAACCCATTGTGAACGCCGCGGAATGCTCCTCATTGTTGATGAGGCCCAGACGAGCCTCGGGCGAAGCGGGGAGATGTTTGCTTTTGAACGCGATAACGTGGTGCCTGACATTCTATTGCTGTCAAAAACGTTGGGTGCGGGCATGGCGATGTCGTCCGTATCGACCTCCGACGCGATCGCAGAAATCGCCCATATTCGTGGGTTCACATTTGTAACGACGCATGTGAATGATCCTCTGCCGGCCGCGGTTGCCTTGAAGGTGATCGAGATCATCCAGCGAGATCGTCTCGTGGAAAGAGCAAGTGTACTGGGTGATCGCCTTAAGAAGGGCCTGCAGAACCTGATGCAGCATCACGAGTGCATTGGGGACGTTCGTGGTCGTGGGTTGTTGCTGGGCATGGAATTCCTTCCATACGCGGGGCATAACGGCACGGCGATCTCTCAGAGGGTCACGGAAGTGGCGCTCGAACTCGGGCTCTCTGCCAACATAACAGGCGCATATACGTCTGGTGTGATGCGATTCGCTCCGCCAATTACCTCAACCGAGGAGGAAATCGATTTCGGACTAAGCACACTGGACACAGCGATCACAAGAGTAGTTGAGACTCTCTAGATTTGATCGGCAATCTCTAAGGATTGGGAGGTTAGTCGATGGCGCAGGACATCTGCAATGGGATTTCCCGCTAGGTCGAGCCGACAACGAACTAGATCGAGAGTGAAATCGCAAACAAGAATTGACGCCCGCGGAGGAGCGCGGGCGGAAAGCAATGCCGGCGGATAGGGAGGAACTCGTCCGGACCAACCAGAGGGAAAAAAATGAACTTCACCCGTCGTAGCATTCTCGTAGCATCCGTAGCAGCCGGCATCGCCGCCATGCCCGTCATTGCGCTCGCCGAAGAAACACTCAATGTCGGCTCCTTCTCCAACAATCCGCCTTTCGAATTCAAGAATCAAAGCGGTATCTTCGAAGGCTTCGAGGTTGACATTGTCACGGAAGCGGCGAAGCGCGTAGGCATGACCGTAAGCATCGAAGGTTATGATTTCCAACCACTGTTCGCAGCCACAAGCTCTGGCCGTATCGATGTTGCGATATCGTCGATCACGATCACCAGGGAGCGTCTTGTCTCTCAGTCCTTCACCCAGCCATACTACGATTCCGGCATGGGTATTGCTGCAAGGGCGGATGGTGTAGTGAATGGTCTTGCCGACCTCAAAGGCAAGACGGTCGGCTCGCATTCCGGTTCGACCAGCCACAAGTGGCTGACGGAGAACAAAGACAAATACGAGTTCAGCGAAGTGAAAGGCTACAATAGCCAGCAGGATGCCCTGCTCGATCTCGCTGCCGGTCGCGTGGATGGCGTAACGAGTGACGTCCCCAACCTGGAATACGCTTTCACGAAGATGAAGGGTCTCCGAGTGGTGGAGCAGATCAGGTCGGGCGAACAGTATGGTATGATGATGACCAAGAATTCGCCCCATCTTGGAAAGATCAATGATGCGCTGAGCGCGATGAAGAAGGATGGCACAATGCAGGCCATCCACAAGAAGTGGTTCGGCACGAACGCTCCAGACCAATCCTCCACCTTGCAGGAAGCTGCGTTGCCGAAGGGCTGACAGCGTAAGCTTGAGCCGCGTTAGATCGAGCCGGCGGAAAGGGGAACTCCGCCGGTGCGATTCTTATGCATCCGCCACCATGATTCCTTCGAGCGCCAATGACCCTCATCGACACATTCTTCAACGCCGACGTTTTCTTCGCCGCGTTTCCGGCCTTGCTGCGCGGCCTCATCAACACCTTGGCGCTAGGACTTCTTGCCATCTGCCTGGGCATTCCCGCTGGCATGCTGATCAGTCTTTTACGGCTCTATGCACCGTGGCCGATCCGTTGGCTCGCCATCGGTTTCATTGACATTTTCCGCGCGGTGCCGGTGCTCGTAGTTCTGATCCTGATCTATTTCGCGCTACCATTTGTCGGCATACGGCTCTCTGGCTGGGTATCGGCGACACTCGCTTTCACCCTTGTCATGTCTGCATACTCAGCGGAGATTTTTAGAAGCGGTATCGAGAGCATTCCGAAGGGCCAGTTCGAGGCCGCGCATGCACTCGGGCTGTCTTTCTTCATTACACTTCGAAAGGTGGTGTTGCCGCAGGCGATGAAACTCGTGATTCCGCCAACGACCAGCAATTGTGTTTCGATGTTCAAGGACACTTCGCTCGCATCTGCAGTGGCCCTACCGGAACTTTTGAAGGAGGCAAATGACGCACAAGCGTTCTATGCCAATCCAACGCCGCTGATCGGCGCGGCATTGATCTATCTAGCCTTCCTTTGGCCAATGGTTCGGCTGGTCAACTATGTCGAGCGCCGAAGCAAGCTGCCAACCAGCCGGTGAGGTGGCTATCTGTAACCGCCCATAACGTCAGCGGTGAAGATGTTGTTCGCAGCTAATAACCGCTTTGGACGATCTCTTCCTGTTAGCCGCCAGTCCGCTATCGTGAAGATCCTATGGGGATGGAAGGCGACCAGCGCTCTGCCAGAGTGAAGTTGCCAAACATCACCTGGAGGTCAGCATGCAAGCCAACACCACCAAGGCCCCGGCCGCTATCCGCGTCGATCTTGCCGCAATATTTGTCTCGTTAGAACTGTCTCGTTCAAAATGGCTCGTGACTTCGCTTTCGCCAGGTGGAGGCGAGAGAATGTCGAGACACCTCGTGTCTGGGGGCGACATTCCGGGTTTGCTCGATCACGTCGCAGAGCTGCAACGAAAGGCGGAAGTGCGGACAGGGCAGAGCTTCCGGGTCATATCAATCCAGGAAGCTGGTCTGGATGGATTCTGGATACATCGGGTTCTCGAACGCGAAGGCATCGAGAGTTATGTCGTGGCCCCGGCATCCATTGCCACATCGCGTCGCCGTCGGCGGGCCAAGACCGACCGGATTGACGGGGAAGCACTGGTTCGAGCGTTGTTGGCCTACAACCGCGGCGAGCCTCGGGTTTGCGCGATGTTGCGAGTGCCAACGCCGGAGGAGGAAGACCGTCGCCGGTTGGTGCGGGAGCGGAAGGCTCTGACGAACGAGCGGATCAGGCACGTCAACAGGATAAAGGGCCTTTTGTTCAGCCAAGGTGTGTCCGGATACGAACCACTGAAAGGCGATCGACGCAAATGCCTCGACACGCTCATTACCGGAGATGGGCGTCCATTGCCGCCAGCGCTCATGGCGCAGATCAGCCGCGAACTTGATCGCATCGAGTTGCTGATCCAGCAAATCAAGGATGTTGAAGAGGCCCGCGACGCCATGCTCGTCGCGGCAGATGTGCCCACACCGGCCCTGCTGCTCAGCCTCAAAGGAATTGGTCCTGAGTTCGCGGCCGTCCTGTGGTCCGAGGGATTATCGCGCAAGTTCGACAATCGACGACAGGTTGCCGCCTACGCTGGTTTGGTGCCAACGCCCTGGCAAAGTGGGCAGATTAATTGCGAGCAGGGAGTCTCGAAGTCCGGCAATCCTAGGCTCCGGTCGACACTTGTCCAGGTTGCGTGGTTGTGGGTGCGCCATCAACCCAATTCCGCACTCAGCCAGTGGTTCAGGGCGCGAGTCATCCAGAATGGTGGCCGGTACAAGAAGACGGCGATCATCGCCCTCGCTCGGAAACTGCTTGTTGCGCTGTGGAAATACGTGAACGCCGGCGTCGTCATAGAAGGAGCTCTCCTGACGAAACCGTCAGCGTAGACGCCAATCGATCATAACAATCTCCAGGACCGATCAGGCCTGGCAGATCCTCGGGTAGACGAACCGACGAAACTCATGGCCTCAAACAGCCGCTGCTGAAGAATGGTTTCGTCTCTTGGGTCCGAATCCGCCGCAAGCGGGATCATGGAACAGGTGCATGCGCCCTGACCGAATATAAGGTGGACTGGGTTCGTTCGCGAACCGCGTCACGCAAACGGACTCATCGAATGGATCTATGGATTGCTCGGAGGTAGATGACAATGTCGACGTGATGCCGTTTGTAGTTGACCATCCCCATATAAGGGTTTCGGGTGCTGGCAGGCATACGAAAGCCCCTCATGCAGGAACCCGCGGGCCACAGTCGATAGCTATGGGGATTTTTGATTTCGGCTGATGTCAGGGATGGCGTGACCGCCGCTGGCAAGCGCCGGATTGGGCGATAGCCTGACTGTCGTGGCCGGACATACGCCGCAGGCGCAACTCATCGAGGGATTCTCCTTCCAAACCCTTCAGGAGCGCCAGACCATACAGCGGGTACGGAGTGGCTGGACGGCTTGAAGGTCCTGAAGTGGTCAGGGCATCGAGCCGCGACAGTTCTGGCTCCGCGCAAAGCTCGCTGACATACATTCCCGATGACGATCGCCGGTCAGTTGCGTTGCAGTGCCGCCTACTGAGAACGGCTGAGGCTTGCTGGCAGTGATGAAATGAAGTCGGTTAGCTGGTCGCCAAGAAGCTGCACATGCTCGTTTGCGGCTTTCTGCGCGGCGGCCGGATCGCCAGCGTCGATCGCGTCCATGATGCGGACATGTTCGCTCAGTGTGTTCAACATCCGCCCAGGCTGGTAGGTGACGCGCAATCTGTATGAGCCGATCCGTCGACGCAGCTGAAGCGTCTGTTCGGCGATGAAATGCGTGTGGGCCGCCTCATAGAGAAGGTCGTGGAACTGCTGGTTGACCTTGTAGAAGGTGACGGGGTCGCCGTTCTCGTTGGCCTTGACGAGTTCTTCGTGAACCTTTCGCATGGCGGCCCGGTCGGCCGGCGTCGCCCTGCGCGCCGCGAGTTTGGCACAGAGACCTTCCAAAGCGGCCATGACGTCGAACATTTCGATGAGAGCGGGGATCGACAGCACTGCAACATGGGTGCCCTGGCGACCGCGCGTCTCCACTAGGCCAATAGCCAGCAAGGACTTTATGGCTTCGCGGACCGGTGTGCGGGACAGACCGAAACGGCGCGACAGTTCCATCTCGTCCAGCCGTTCGCCCGGCGCAAGGCGACCGTCCAGAATCATCTGTTCAAGCTGCTCACGTAATTCCTCCGAACGGGTCGGAGCGCGGGTTGCCGTCGCCGCATTCGATACGCGAATTTCATCCTGGTCCAATTCGAGCGCTCCTTTGTTTTCCCTGCAATTGGTCCAGCCGGACGATTGTCCGAGGCCATATATACTTTTCTTTCGGGACTGCATTCAATCCATGTCTCTTTTGTATATCAGTTCGGCGATGCAGTTTCTGATCTTCTCCACAATCATTGCGGGGGCCTCAATCATCGGAAAGTGACCGGAGTCGTAGGTGCGGATCGGGGTGGCATCAAAGCAGGGCATCGAATCGGGGTACGCGAGTCGCGCAACATGGGGCGAGTTGAGCAGCATGCCCGGACAATTGATCAGCGGCCAACGCTCCTCGGCATTCCACGCAAACAGGTCGTCCTTGACGTCCAGGGCAAATCCGGGTGCGGCAGCGGCGATCATGCCGTCGGCAATCGACTGTCGCATGGCCTCGCCCGTACTTGGATGCACAATAGTGTCCACCATCATCCGCATGCTCACGGCATAATTCCCGGCGAAGTCATCGTGGCGGCGCCTGATTTCCTCGGCGGGAACATATCCGTAGTAACCGCGGTCAGACAATGTATCGAGCCCGATGAGCGCTTTCACCTGCGCCGGTACAGCGATGGCGGTTTCGGTCGCGATCGGGCCACCCATCGAATGGCCGATAAGGATGGCCTGCGTGATGTCGAGATGAGCCAGCAACATGGCGACGGCGCCACCCATAGCCCTGATGGTCTGGCTGGAAGGCGGCGGCGGAAACATGCCCCCAAAGCCTGGATGGGACATCGCAAGAATGCGGAAGTCTGCAGAAAGGTCCGGTGCGATCAGATTCCAGTGATCGGCGGTGCCGCACCAGCCATGGATCAGCACCAGCCAGTCCCCACGGCTGCCGAAGGTGCGATAGCCGATCTGTCCGCCGAAGGGAGCGTCCAGCGAGGTGAGTTGAGCCATCAGACTGTTTCCGAGATTGCTGCTGGAATTGATCAGCCCTTGATACCGCTCGTGGTCATGCCCTGCGTGAAGTATTTTTGCAGGAGCAGGAACAGCAGGATCAAGGGCAGTGTGGCGACCGTTGCGCCTGCGAAGGTTTCGCCCCAGTTGGGCAATTGCGTCGGTGACCCCTGTTGGGCTATGGCCACCTGGATGACCTGGCGCGCGGGATCCTGGACGATGACCAGCGGCCATAGGAAGCTGTTCCACGAAAACAGGAAGGTGATGAGGCCGAGCGTCAGCATCGGTACCTTCACATTCGGCAACACAATGGAAAAGAAGATGCGGACATGACCAGCGCCGTCGATGCGTGCGGCGTCCTCCAGTTCGACCGGCAATTCTTCGAAGGCCTGTTTCAGAAGGAAGAGGCCGAAGGGGCTTGCGATCCATGGGATCATGATGCCCAGAAGCGTATTCGACAGGCCGAGCCCCGAAACCACCTGATAGAGCGGCACCATCAGCGCTTCGATCGGCAGCAGGAAGGTGAGCAGGATCAGGACAAAGACGATCTTGGCGCCGGGAAAGCTAATGCGGGTCAACGAATAAGCGGCCATCGCGCAAAGCAGCAGGGTCAGTGCAACCTGTCCGCCTGCGACGATCGCGGTGTTCAGGAGAGCGGGCAGGATATTGGTGCGCTGGAACAGCGTGGCATAGTTTTCGCCGGTCGCTCCAACCGGGACAAAAGCCCTCCAGGAAAGCGGTGAGACGTCGTTGAACAGGGTCAACTGGTTTTTGAGGGACGAGGCCACGATCCAGGCATAGGGCGCCAGGAAACAGCAGACGATCACCAGAATGACGAGGACGACGAAAAGGCCACGCCGGATGTCGATGCTTTTCATGTCAGTAGTTCCAGCGGGAGCGTAAGAGTGCCATCTGGGCCATGGATATGGCCAGCACCACCAGCAGCAGGGCCACGGAGAGGGCCGAGGCGTAGCCTGCCTGCTGCATAATGAAGGCCGTGTTGTAGATGTGGTAGACGATAAGGTTGGTGCTTTCCTGTGGTCCGCCCTGTGTCATGAGGAAGGCCGGGGCAAAGGCCTGCAGTGAAAATACCGTCATGATGACGACCACGAACAATGTCGTTCGCGAGAGCAGCGGGATCGTTACGTTCCAGAGCACTTGCCGGCGCGTCGCGCCGTCGATGCGTGCGGCTTCCGTCAATTCCGGAGGCAGCCCCTGGAGCCCGGCAAGAAACAGGATCGCGCCGAAGCCTACCTGTTGCCAGAGGGTCATGGCGATGATCGCCGCAAGAGCCTGGCTGGTGGATGTCAGGAACGGTTGGTTGCCGATGCCCAGAATGCCAAGCACGCCGTTGACGAGGCCATTGGACGGATCCAGCAGAAATGACCACATCGTGGCGACAACCACCGAGGACGTCACTACCGGCAACATTATTATTGTTCGCACGAGACCACGTGACGGCAGCTTCGAGTTGAGGAACAGAGCCAGCGAAAAGGCAACCGGAATAACGAAGAAAACGACACCCAGCGCAAACAGGAACGTGATGCCGAAGCTGGTTGCGGCATCGTCATATTCAATCATGTCGGTGAAGTTTCGCAATCCGACGAATTTTTCGGCCGCAGGATTGAGCAGAGTGTAGTCGTAAAGACTGTTGCGAGCCATCAGCAGCAAGGGCACGTACTGGAAGATCAGCAACAGGATCATGAAGGGTGCAAGAAAGCCGACGGCAACCAGCCGGTCACGCTTCTGTCGCCTTGTGGCGGGTTTTCGCGCTGTCGGATGAGCCTTGGCCGAAACGGCCAGGGCGTAGTCGCCAGCCGGCATTCTTGCATCCATTGCCATTTACCGATCGAGAACGCGCTGAACTTTTTTCTCGGCATCCGCCATCAGTTCGGCCGGATCGCCGCCAAAGGCCACACTACGCAGCGCGTCGGTAACAATTTTGTCGTACTGGGCGAATTTCGGCCCCGGCGGGCGAGGCTGGCCCCATTCCTGCAACTGGTCGACGAAAACCTTCATCGGGTATGCATTGTACGTTTCGAAGCGGGGAAACAGGCTCTTCAGCGTCGGCAGATTGCCGCGCTGGCTGACATTCATGTAGGCGTACTCGCCCCATGACATGTCGACCACAAACTGTGCGGCCATCTCGGGATGCTTGGAGCGTGCGGTCGCACCGAAGGTAGTCGAGCCGGTATGAACGATCGGGGTTTTGAAATATGGAATGGGCGAAATGCCCCATTCGATCTTCGGATCTTTCAGAAGCGCATTCCCGGCTGCCGGTGTATCTATGTAGAAGCAGGCCTTGCTGTCGAAGAAAGCGTTCGGAATGCCGGCCTTCGGGGCGACGCCCTCGGTGTTGAACAGCGAACGATAGAAGGTCAGGGCCTCGACTGCTTCCGGCGTGTTCAGATAGCCTTCCACAGATTTTCCGTCTGGCGAAAGGGCCCAGAAGGTCTTGTAGGCGCTGCTGGATGGATCGGCTTTCGGATCACCGGCGGAACGCTGGTAGATCAGATCCTGATAGACGAGGCCGGGCTGGCCGTTGCCGAAACGGGTCGGGCCGAGACCCCAGACGGTAGCCGCACCGGCCGGTCCCTGCTGGCATTTCTTGAAAGCTTCAAGCGCTTGTTGCCACGTCCATGCGTCTTCGAGCGTTTGCGGCGGCTTGATGCCGGCAGCCTCCACGAGCGTTTTGTTGTAATACATCGCAACGGTGGTCTGCTCGATGCCCGGCGAATAGACTTCGCCATTATAGCTGTGTTCGGCCTTGGTTGCTGGCAGGATGTCGTCGTCCCATCCCGCGGGCAGATATTTGGTTATCGGCAGAAGGATGCCCGCGGCCGCATAGGACTGCGTATTCGGGCCGTCATAGACGATTACGTCCGGCGGATTGGAGCTTGCGGCCTGGACCGAAATGGTGTCGGCCAACTGGGCGAATGGAACCTCGTTGATCTCGAATTTGACGCAAGGGTGTTCCTTCTGCCAGGCTTCCATCGGTGCCGGATAGGGATAATTGCCGGGTGTGCGCAGAATGCGCAGCGTCACGGTCTTACCCGTGCACGCAGCGGTATCCTGTGCGAATGCCCCGGTGCCGCAGAGCGCGGAGGCGCCGAGCAGGCCTGCGAAGAATAGTCTGCGGGATTTCATCCGCTAGTCTCCTTGTTGATTGGGGTCTGTAAGTGCATTCTCGCCGTCCGCGCAGATGGCGCGGCCAGTATCCGTATCGAAAAGCGACATGCGCTCTGCCGCGATGCGCAGCCGCTGGTGACTGCCTTCGGCTGCCGCCTGTTCGGGCGGCAGCATTGCCGAACAAGACACGCCGGCGAATGAGAAGTGCAAAAGAGTGGTTGGGCCGAGCAGTTCGGCCATGTCTACGGATACGGTGAAGTCCTTTGCTCCGCCGGCCAGGAAATGCTCCGGCCTGAGGCCGATTTCGACGCTTCTCCCGACGTAGTGGGCAAGTGCTGCCGTTCTGTCGAAGGGCACCTGCAAAGTTACCCCTTCCAGTTTCAGGACCGGCTTTCCCGCCGCCATCTCGACCTTGGCGGGCAGAAAGTTCATGGTTGGGCTGCCGATGAAGCCTGCCACGAACCGCGTTGCCGGCCGCTCGTAGAGTTCCAGAGGCGTGCCCTGCTGCTCGATCCGGCCCTGGTTCAGCACCACTACCCGATCGGCGAGTGTCATCGCTTCGACCTGATCGTGAGTGACATAAATGGTGGTTGCCTTCAGCCGCTTGTGCAGTCTGCGAATCTCGGTCCGCATCTGCCCGCGCAGCTTGGCGTCGAGATTCGACAAGGGTTCGTCGAACAGAAAGACGGCAGGGTCGCGAACCATCGCGCGCCCCATGGCGACGCGCTGGCGCTGACCTCCGGAGAGCTGCTTGGGGCGACGATCCAGCAATGGTGTGATGTCGAGGATACGCGCCGCATCCTCTACCCGCCTGCGGATCTCCATCTTGTCCATGCCCGCGAGGCGCAGCCCGAAGCTCATGTTCTGGGCAACGCTCATATGCGGATAGAGGGCGTAGTTCTGGAAGACCATGGCGATGTCGCGCTCGCGCGGCTCCAGTTCATCGACGCGGCGGTCGGCGATCCATATCTCTCCGCTCGACACTTCCTCGAGCCCGGCGATCATGCGCAGCGTTGTCGACTTGCCGCAGCCGGAAGGCCCGACAAGGACCACGAATTCGCCGCTGATGATGCCGAGATTCAGGCTTTCGATCGTATTGGCCGAAGCGTTTTCGTAGGTTTTGCCGACATTCTTCAGCGTCACGTCTGCCATGCAGGGTTTCCAGTTTTCATTGCTTCCAGGCCGATCGGCAGCTCTAAACGACGACATTGATGCCATTTTCGTATTCACGCAATACGTATAAGTATGCAAAAATTGATTTTTTGAAAAATAGGCGAGAATTGCCGATAAATGGCGCAAAATGCTTCGAAACTGGCCACTAAAATGCACAGTATCTACTCAATCCAGATATCCTGATCGAATTTCGACAAAAAATCCGATTACAGGGAAAAAAAATTATAGACTTGACCTAAAATTATCGTATGCAGAAAGGATATTTATGTATCCAATCAGGAGACGCAGGTGGAACTCAATCTTGTCGGAAAAACAGCGCTGATCACCGGAGCCTCCCAGGGCATCGGCCATGCGATCGCCAAGGTTCTGGCTGCGGAAGGATGTCATCTTCATCTGGCAGCGCGCAATGGTGCGGCCATGGAGGCGCTCAAGAAGGAACTGGCGCAATATCCCGTGACTGTCACCGTTCATGAAGCCGATCTCAGCACCACTGAGGCGATGGAAGCGCTGGACAGGGCTTGCGGTGATTACGATATCCTCATGAACAATGCCGGCGACATACCGGCCGGCAGCATCGAAGACGTGACCGATGAAGCCATCCGTCGCGGCTTCGACCTGAAGGTTTTCGGTTATATCAGTCTTTCCCGTGAATTCTGGAAGCGGCGCAAAGGCAGGAGTGGCGTCATCATCAACGTCATCGGCAACTCCGGTGAGAACTGGGACGCCGCCTATTTCGCAGGTTCGACCGGCAATGCAGCGCTCATGAGCTTCACCAAGGCGCTGGGCGGCCGCAGTTTGGATCAAGGCATCCGCGTCATCGGCGTCAACCCCGGTCCGGTAGATACGGCGCGCATGCTCAAGATTATGAAGCGGAAGGCCATCGACATGCTCGGTGACGAGTTGCGCTGGGAAGAACTGTACGAAAAATATCCCGGCAAGCGTCCTGCGACGGCCGAGGAAGTGGCCGATCTATGTGCTTTCCTCGCTTCCCCCAAGGCCGGCTACATAACCGGGACGGTCGTTACTATCGACGGCGGTATTGCCGCCCGCGGATCGGTGATCTGATCCGCCATGGCCGATGCTCGTACTCGCAATCGCTACTTCGACGATCTCTCTTCCACACCGGATTTGGCGTGGATGGGCCAGAATACCAACCATGTGCCGGCCCATCCGGCCGTGACCGAGGCGATGACCCGCTCCATCGAGGCGGGTGAGTTCAACGCCTATGCGCCGCCGATGGGCTTCGAGGCGCTCAGAAGCGCGATCGTCGCCGATCTCGGCGTGCCATCGGGCGAAGCGCTGGTGACCGAAGGCGGTGTCAACGCGCTGGCCATGATCTGCAAGGCTCGCGCCAGGCTGGGCACCACTTTGGTGACCACTGACCCGACCTGGAAATGGCCGTGCCTGTTTGCCGAGCAGGCAGGCGCCACGGTGATCCAGATTCCGATCTACGATCCTGCGACCAATTACAAGCTGACACCGGAAGCGCTTCGCGCTGCCGTCGACGACCGTTGCGCGCTGATCTACATCGTCGATCCCAACAATCCGCTCGGCATCCGCTATGAGCGCGAGGAGATAGAGGCTTTCGCCGAGATCGCACGTTCGGTCGGCGCCTTGATGATTCACGATTGCACCTACCGGGATTTTGCCGACGGACACACGCCGGTCTTGCAAGTGGCACCTGAGGGCACTGTCGTCTCGCTCAGCTTCTCGAAATGGCTGGGTCTGGCCGGCATGCGCATCGGCGCGCTCGTGGCCGAGCCTGCTCTTGTCGATGAATTCTCGGCGGCATCTAGCTCCGTGCTGGGTGCTTCGGTGGTGGCCCAGCGGGCGGCCATGGCCGGTTTGTCGGTGAAGGCCGAATGGATGCAGGAAGTGCGCCGCCTCGACCGCGCCAACAAGGCAATGATCGTCACAGCTGCCGAGGCGGCGGGGCTTTCCGTTCCAGTCCAGCCGTCGCACGGCAACTTCCTGGTGCTCGAAACGGTCACGACCGGCGTCACGCCGGAGGCAATCGTGGAGGCTGCGCGCCGCGAAGGTGTGATGATCCGTCAGGGCCGCTATCATACGGCTGCCTTTGGGGATCGTTTCATCAAGGTCTCCACTTCCGTGCCGTCCGCCTGGGCCGAGCGCTTCTGCGAAGGCCTGCCGCGCTACCTCGAAACCGCGCGGACTCTCAACGACGTGCCGGCCCTTTTCTAAGGCTGGCCGGACCACGTCTGAATATATGAGATCACAAGAGAGACGCCCCATGTTCGCGATCGCCAAGGATGGCACCAGGCTCTACTACGAGACCACCGGCGAAACCGGAACGCCGATCCTCTTCATTCATGAGTTCGGCGGCAATTACGATGCGTGGGATCCGCAGATGAGCTTCTTCGCCCGCCGACACCGCTGCATCACCTATGCGGCGCGCGGCTATGCCCCTTCCGATATTCCGACGGACGTCGAGAACTACTCGCAATCGATCGCGGCGGAAGATGCGGTCGCGGTACTCGACGCTCTGGATATCGAAAAGGCGCATATCGTTGGTCTCTCGATGGGTGGATTTGCAACGCTGCATTTTGGTCTCCGCTCCCCCGAACGGGCGCTTTCGCTGACGATCGCTGGCGCAGGCTATGGCACCGAACGGGCGACGGCCGACTATTTCCGCAACACCTCGCTCAAGGTCGCCGATAATTTCGAGAAGGACCCGGTCGCTTTCTCGAAGATCTATTCGCTGGGCGCGAGCCGCGTGCAATTCCAGAACAAGGACCCGCGTGGCTGGGCGGCCTTTGCCGAGCGTCTGTCGTGCCACTCGGCCATCGGCGCTGCCAATACCATGCGCGGTGTTCAATGCCGGCGTCCGTCCTTCTGGGATCTGGAAGAGGAACTGAAGCAGATGATGGTTCCCGCCCTGGTGATGACAGGCGACGAGGACGATCATTGCCTTCAGCCTTCGATCTATCTCAAGAAGACCATTCCCGCGTGTGGTCTCGCCATCCTGCCGAAGACCGGACATACGCTGAATCTAGAGGAGCCGGCGCTTTTCAACGCGTTCGTTTCGGATTTCATCGCTCAGGTAGAGCAGGGCGCCTGGAAGGTGCGGGATCCCCGCGCCGATCCGGGCCAGGTGATGAGGACGGAATAGGCTCATGCCGCGCCGGCCTTCCATATCCGCTGAAAGGCTTTGGGCGCGGCTGATGGCGCTGGGCGAAGACGGGGCCTTGCCCGGCAACGGCGTCAACCGTCAGGCCCTGTCGTCGCAGGAAATTCTCGCCTGGCGCAGGCTCCATGCCTGGGGCGCCGAGACCGGCCTCGTGCCCTCAACCGATGCGGCCGGCAACTTCTTTCTTACCCTTGAGGGGGCTCTTCCTCACCTAGCTCCGGTCCTTGCAGGAAGCCATATCGACAGCCAGCCCACGGGCGGCCTTTTTGACGGCGCCTTCGGCACCCTTGCCGCATTGGAGGCCGTCACGGCGATCGCCGAGGCTGGCACGAAACCGGAGAGGTCAATCGTGGTGGTGGCCTGGATGAACGAGGAAGGAAGCCGGTTTGCTCCCGGCATGATGGGTTCGGACCTTTTTGCCGGCTCGCGCACGCTCGATGAGGTCATGGCGACCAGGGATGCCGATGGCATGACTGTGGGCGAAGCACTGAGGACAGTTCATGACGCCTTTCCCGATCTAGAGCACAAGCCACTCGGCTTTCCGATTCACACCTATATCGAGCCGCATATCGAACAGGCGGACTTGCTAGAGCGAAGCGGGGCGGTCATCGGCGTCGTTAGCGGTATCCAGGGCAAGAAGACTTACGAAGTCACGCTGAGCGGCCACGAGGCGCACGCCGGTACAGAGCCCATGGAGCGCCGTCGGGATGCGCTCCAGGCCTTCGCCCGGATTGCCGTACGGATGCAGGACGCAATGGCAGGAGACGACGTGGTAAAATTCACCATCGGCCGGGTCGAAGTGGAGCCCAATGCACCTTCGGTCGTCCCCGCCAAGGTGACCTTCCGCATCGATCTGCGCCATCCCGACAACGCTACGCTGGACCGATTTTCGGCACGCCTGGAACACATTGTGGCGGATGAGGCCGCACCTTGCAGGCATCAAATCCGCCGTCTTGTCGATGCCCCTTCCAACGGCTTCGATGCCGGCCTGCAGCTGGCCATTCGCACTTCCGCCGCGCGGCACGGCTATCCCGCATTGGACCTACTTTCCGCCGCCGGCCACGATGCGCGCCAGATGGCGGCGCTTGCTCCCAGCGCCATGATCTTCATTCCCTGCCGTGGTGGCATCAGCCATCATCCCGACGAATGGGCCGAACCTGAACACGTCGCGGCCGGGGCCACCGTTCTTCTCGACCTGCTGCTCGAACTGTCAGGTCTTTCTTCCAACCAAGGAGTTGCATGATGAGCACTGCCAATGACATGGCCGAAATGCCGGTCCAACTGCCGCGTGATCCAGCTAACGCCGCCGAAGCCCGCAGCCGCTATTTCAATTCCGGCAACGCGTTCAACATCAAGCTGCCTCCTGTTCCGGGCAAGATCTTCACCGACGAACCGGCCAAGGCCATGAAAATGGAAGCGACCGGCTTCAGCAACTGCGACCTCTCGGAAAATTTGCAGTGCGCCTTTCCTGCGACCACGCCGCTGATGCTGGCGCGTTATGCCGTGGTCAAGGCGGGCGAGAGGCTTGATACGACGCTGAACAATACCGCCTCGATCTGGTATCTCATCAGGGGCAAGGCAGACCTCGTCGTGGGCGACGAAAAGGCCGTGCTCGGCAAGGGTGACGTCTTCCTTCTGCCCGGCGGCGTGGCTTCCGCCATCACAGGCCAGGAAGACAGCGTCTTCTGGGCCGTCGGCAATGATCCGCAACTGAGGTTCGATGTCTCCGCGCCAATCACCGGCGAGCGTGCGGCGGTAAGCTTCGTGCACTACCCGGCCGGAGAGATCACGCACCAGCTGGGTGTCGTCTACGGCTCAAACGCCAATGCCAACACATCCGGTCACGCGTTGATCTTCTCGGCGGAGAAGACCGAAGGGGCCCGCAATATCACCCCGACGATGACGCTTTCGCTCAATACGCTGAAGCCCAAGAGCGAGCAGCCGCCTCACAAGCACAACTCGGCTGCGATAACGCTCGTCATTAATGGCGATCCTGCCTACTCGATGGTCGCGGATACCAAGTGCGAGTGGTCGCCCTGGGCCACGCTTGTCACGCCGCCAGCCGCCAAGCATAGCCACCACAACGACGGCAGCACGCGGGCGGAATTCCTGATCGTGCAGGATGGCGGGCTCTATTACCACGCGCGCACCATGGGCTTCGAGTTCTACTGATGCGGCTGATCATCGATACCGATACCGCGGGGGACGACACCTATTCCCTGCTGCTTGCGATGCGCACGCCAGGTTCCACTCTGGAGGCAGTGACGGTCTGTGTCGGCAATGTTCCGTTCGACCAGCAGGTCGAAAACGCACTGGCGACCATCGAAGCCGCCGGTTTCTCAGGCAAGGTGCCGGTTTATTGCGGCGCGCGGCGCCCCATGGTCAAGCCATGGGAGGCCTCCACGATGCACGGCAATGACGGCATGAGCGGCGCCAACCTGCCGCTCGCCTGCCAGCGCCCCGAAACCATACATGCGGTGGACGCCATCATCGAACGGGTGATGGCCGAGCCCGGCGAGATCGACATCCTTGCACAGGCGCCGCTGACCAACATCGCGCTTGCCGTGATGAAGGAACCGCGCATCGTCAAGGCCGCGCGCCATCTCTGGATCATGGGCGGGACCGACAATTCTGTCGGCAACATCACGCCCTGCGCGGAGTACAACTTTTTCATTGATCCCGAGGCTGCGCGTATCGTCTTCGAGGCGGGATTCAACATCACCCTGTCGACTTGGACGCTGACTTTGCGTTCGAGCGTGTTCGACGCCGATCAACTCGAAGAAATCTTCGCAATGAAAACGCCGCTGTCGGAGTTCTACCGGAAGGTTTCGGCGGTACCGCGCCAGACCGCCGAAGCCCGCTATGGCCGGCCCATGAGCACGCATCCCGACTCGCTGACCTGTGCGTGCGCGCTGAATCCGGCGCTGATCGAATCCGCTCGGGATGCGGTGGTGCGGATCGAGACTGGCGGGGAAATCACCCGCGGTTTCTCGGCTATCCATCCGCCGGTGCTGGGCAATCGCTGGCCGGAATACAAGGTCAACGCCCGTGTCATCGAACAGGCTTCCAATCAGGGCTTCTTCCAAATGTTGAAGCAGGCCCTGGCGGCGGATTTACGTGCCTGACAACGTGAGAGCCGGTCGGGCACGTCCGGTTGGAAATCCCGGGGAGGTGATATGACCCCGCCTGTTCGTTTGGTTCCCGAGCTAATGTGCAGCCGGGCTGGGCGCAACCCGCACAATGCGGCGGCATAGATTGGAAACGCCTGATTTTCGTGCAGGCCGCTGCATAAAAAATGGATTTACCTGCACGCCAGATTTAAAATTCTGCATGCAGAAATTCACAATATGAATTCACACAACCCAAAATGCGACCTATGAGTGTATATCTCGTGAAATCCTGCCCCCAGAGGGTGGCAGTCGCATAAGCCTCAACTCTAGAGGTGCCATTTCCCGGTTGGCATGGGGTTTGCTTGTATCCTGCCTGTAAATAATTGCATACGCGCAGGATCTGGCGAATGAGTGATGGGACGATTGCGTTGACCAGCGATTATCACGGCCGTGGCAGCGCCATGGGACTGATCGAGTTGCTGCAGCCGGCAAAGGCACGAAGCGTTGCGGTAGCCGAGCATACGGCCGTGGACCCCAACAAGCCGCTGATCGAGCTGCGCAACGTCTCCAAGACCTTCGGCGCGGTGAAGGCGCTGCAGGATCTCGAGGTCGCGATCAAGCCGGGTGAACTGGTTACGGTCGTCGGTCCTTCGGGCTGCGGCAAGAGCACGCTGTTCAATATTCTGGCCGGCCTGGAAGAGCCGGATCCCGGCAACATTCTCAGGCTGCGCGGCCAGAGCTCCATGGCGTCCGATCTGCTCGGCCAGGTTTCCTTCATGCCGCAGCGCGACCTGCTGCTGCCGTGGCGCAACGTCATCGACAACGCCATCCTCGCGCTGGAGATCGAAGGAATGCCACGGGCCGAAGCGCGCAGGCAGGCATTGCAGATGCTGCCGGAATTCGGACTGTCAGGCTTTGAGAAGCAATATCCGAACCAACTGTCCGGGGGCATGCGCCAGCGCGTCGCGCTGATGCGCACCTTCCTGTTCAAGCGCGACCTTATGCTGCTGGACGAGCCGTTCGGCGCCCTCGATGCATTGACGCGTACCATGATGCAGCGCTGGCTGCTCGACGTCTGGCAGAAGCACAAGCGCACGGTGCTGTTCATCACGCATGATGTCGATGAAGCGATCTTCCTGGGTGATCGGGTCCTGGTGATGACCGCGCGTCCGGGACGGATGAAGCTTGAGCAGAAGGTTGACCTGCCACGCCCGCGCAAGGCCGACATCGTGACGTCCCCAGAATTCATTGCGTTGAAAAAGACGCTTCTCGAAGCGATCGAGGAGGAGAGCATGAAGTCGTTCATGGTCTCGGGACACTAGAGAATATGAGGAACCGACAATGAACGACTATTATTCCGGCCGCCCCGCCCATACCTCCGAAGCCGAATGGAAGGCGCGGGTCGATCTTGCCGCATGCTATCGCATGGTCGCGCGGCTCGGCATGGATGACCTCATCTACAATCACATTTCCATGCGCGTGCCGGGGCATGACGACCAGTTCCTCCTCAACCCTTACGGCTTCCTGTTCGAGGAGATCACCGCCTCCAGCCTCGTGCGGATCGACACCGAGGGTAACAAGCTCGACGACACGCCTTACACCGTCAACAAGGCTGCCTTCGTCATCCATGGCGCGATCCACAAGCACAGCCATGACGCCGCCTGCGTGCTTCATACACATTCCGATGCCAGCGTGGCGATCTCCTGCCAGAAGGATGGGCTGCTGCCACTCAGCCAGTTCGCCATGCGCTTCTACCAGCGCCAAGCCTTCCATGATTACGAAGGCGTGGCAATCGACCTGGAGGAGCAGGAACGGATTATGAGCCATCTGGGCTCCAATCGCGTCATGCTGATGCGCAACCATGGCATTCTCACCGTGGGGCGCACGCCCGGCGAAGCCTTCATGCTTCTCTACTATTTCGAACGCGCCGCGCGCATCCAGCTCGACCTTCAGGCCGCATCGGCTTCCGGCGTAGCCCTCGTCGTGCCCCCGCATGACGTCTGCGAGAAGGCCGCGCGGCAGTTCTGGGAAAGCAAGGGCGACATTCTCATCGCCGGCGAAAGGGAGTGGCCAGCCTTTCTGCGTCAGCTCGACCGGGAGGGGTCGGACTACCGGCGCTGAGCCGGATTGAGGGAACAACGATACTAACAACAACCACCAGAGAGGTTAAATGCTTAATCGACGTAACGTAATTGCCGCCTTGGCGGCGGTAACCCTCGGCGCGCAGGGGCTGGGGCTTGGGATCAGACAGGCTGCTGCCCAGGAAATGGCGGACGCCAGCCTGCGCCTCAAATGGCTGACACAGGCCCAGTTCGCCGGCTTCTATGTTGCCCTCGAGAAAGGCTACTACAAGGAAGAGGGCATCAACCTCACCATCAATCCCGGCGGCCCCAATCTGCTGACTGAGAACCTCGTGGCGACCGGCGCCGATACCTTCGGCCTTTCGGGCGGTACGGACAGTGTCTTCGCAGCCCGCGACAAGGGCATGCCCATCGTCTGCATCGGCGTTTCGCATCAGGTCACGCCGTTCGTCTTCGTTTCCCACAAGGACGGGCCGGTCAAGGCGGTCGCCGATTTCAAGGGCAAGAAGGTCACGACCTGGTTCACCGGTGCCAACCATGTCTTGTCGGCGATGCTTTCGAAGGCCGGCATCACTCCTTCCGACGTCGACATCCAGCCGCAGCAAGTCTCCGTCACGCCCTTCGTCGACAAGCAGATCGATGTCGTGACCGCGACCCGCTACAACGAGCTTTACGTCATCAACCAGCGCGTCGGCGCCGAAAACCTGCAGCTCTTCGTGCCGGAGGACAGCGGCGTTTCCTTCCCGCGCGATACCCTGATCGTTTCCGAGCAGACCGCCCTGCAGAAGCCCGAACTGGTCGAAAAATTCCTGCGCGCCAGTGTCAAGGGCTGGAAGCAGGCCTTTGCGGACGAAAAGGACGCAATCGACATTATCATGAAGATCGCGCCTACGCTCGATCGTGCCCAGCAGGAGTTCATGCTGGCGGAGGTGAAGAAGCTGATGGTGGCCGGCAAGGGCGACACCGAAGGCATATTCACCATCGACAAGGACGCGGTCGGCTCCGCCAACGATCTGCTCGCCGAATATGGCGTGATCTCCAAGCCTGTCGACATTGATGCTGCCTTCAATCCCGGCTTCATCAACAAGATCCCCGGCGCGGAAAGGCGCTTATGAGCGCCGCCAATGCCATAGCCTTGCCCGTCGAAAGGACGGGCAAGGTATTGAAGGTTCTCAAGCCGCTGCTCGGGATCGCCGCGGCGCTTGTCTTGCTCGAACTCATCGTCATCGCCTTCGACGTGAAGCCCTACTATCTGCCGCGTCCCAGCGCGATCTTCTCGTCCATCGCCGCAACCCCGCAGGCCTATCTTTTGGGAATATGGCGAACTTTCCTCGAGACGGCTTTCGGCTTCGTCGCCGGCAGCCTCTTCGGCGTGGCCATAGCGGTGATCTTCCATCGCTGGGTTGCGCTGAAGGAGTTGTTTTTTCCGCTATTCGTGGTCTCTCAGACCATTCCGGTCATCGCCTTCGGCGCGGTTGTGGTGCTGTGGTTCGGCAACACGCTGTTTGCCAAGGCTGTGATTTCCTTCTACATCAGTTTCCTGCCGGTAACGGTCAACACCATGCTTGGCTTCTCCGCAGTCGATCCGCGGCAGGTTGCGCTTATGCGCAGCTTCGGCGCATCCGATGGCCAGATCCTTCGCCGCCTCTATCTTCCGGCAGCCTTGCCGCAGCTCTTCGTCGCGCTGAAGCTCGCCTCTTCGCTTGCGCTGGTAGGAGCCATCGTTGGCGAATGGTTCGGCGACACGACCGGCCTCGGCGTATTGCTGCTTCAAGCCATGTACAACGAAAATGTCATCGGCATCTGGGCCACCATCGTCGTATCCGCGTGCCTGGGCATGGGTCTGTACGGCTTCGTCTCCTGGATGGAGCGACGCATCGTCTTCTGGGGGATCGAGCAATGAGTGCATTCCTGGCAACCGACGGTGCGCGCCAGATCGCGCGCGGTTTCGCCGGCGCGTTCCTGCTCGCGGCGATCTGGGAACTTTCGGCGCGCGGCCTCGACCTGCCAGCCTATGTGCTTCCTTCCGTCAGCAGCATTCTGGCGGGCATGGCGCGCGACGCAGCGAGTCTGCTTGAGGCGGCCCGGTTTACCGCGACGGAAGCCTTGGCCGGCTATGTGCTCGGCTGTCTCGTCGGGATGTCTGGCGCCGTCATCGTTGCGATGATCCCAAGCGCCCGCAGCGTGGTTCTGCCTCTTGCCACCGCCATCAACTCGGTGCCGGTGGTCGCCTATTCGCCACTCGTGTTGCTGTGGTTCGGCGTCGGCATGACCTCGAAGATAGTGATGGTGGCGATTGCCGTCAGCTTCACTATCTTCCTCAGCACCATCGCGGGACTGGACAGGGTGGACCGCAAGTCGGTCGATCTCATCCGTTCTTTTGGTGCCGGCCGGTTTGCGGTTCTGTGGCGGCTGCGTCTGCCAACGGCATTTCCGCTCATCATCGCGGGCATGCGCGTTTCCACCGTGCGCAGCGTCATCGTGGCGATCGTCACCGAAATGCTCGGCGCCTATGGCGGCCTCGGTTGGGTGATCTATCAGGCCGTGCTGCAGATCGACTTCGTCAAGGTCTGGGCGGCCATCATCGTCGCTTCCGCGATCAGCCTCGCCTTCTTCGGCGCGATCAGCTTCGTGGAACGGCGCTACATTTTCTGGAGATAACCATCAGCATGACACGCAAGATCCATTTCGGCCTGTTCCTTCTCGGCACCGGCAGCCATGTCGCCGGCTGGCGGATGCCAGGCGCGATGGACAGCTTCCAGGACATCGAGATGGTCAAGCAGATCGCCGTGGAGGCCGAGCGCGGCAAGTTCGACCTGATCTTCATGGGCGACAACCTCAACGCCGATCCGGGTGCGCACCCGTCCTATACGGCGCGGCTGGAGCCTCTGACACTACTGGCGGCCATTGCCGGTGCGACCAAGCACATCGGCCTCGGCGCGACCGCGTCGACGACCTATGGCGATCCTTTCAGCGTTGCCCGCATCTTTGCCTCGCTGGACCACATCAGCTGCGGCCGTGCGGCCTGGAACGCAGTGACGACGGCCAATCCTGCGGCGGCGGCGAATTTCGGCACCATGCACCCCGATCACTCCAGGCGCTACGAGGTCGCCGAGGAGTTTCTGGGTGTGGTTCGCGGCCTTTGGGACTGCTGGGCGGACAATGCGATCGTCGCTGATCGCGAGAGCGGGGTCTACATCGATCCCGTAAAGGTTCGCGCCCTCGATCACGAAGGTACGCATTTCAAGGTCAAGGGGCCACTGAACATCAGCCGCTCGCCGCAAGGCCAGCCGATCATCTTGCAGGCAGGCGGCTCGGGCCCGGGCCAGGAGTTGGCCGCCAAGTCGGCCGACGTGGTGTTTTCCGTCACGCAGGACCTTGACGAGGCGCGGGCCTTTTACGCCTCGCTCAAGGGGCGACTGCCAGGATATGGCCGCGAGCCAGATTCCCTGATTGTCTTGCCCGGTGTAATGCCGATCGTCGGCCGCACCGAACGCGAGGCGCACGACAAGCTGGCGCAACTGCAAGGCTTCATCAGTGAGACGAACGCGCTGTCGCTGCTCAGCGACCGGTTCGGCATCGACATGAGCATCTATGATCTCGACGGTCCGGTTCCGGAAGGTCTCGTTCCCTCCGACAGCTATCATGCATTCGCACGGGTGATGCTGGACAAGGCAAAGCGCGAGAACATGCGGCTGCGGGACGTATACAACTTGATGGCCGCCGCTCGCGGCCACTGGGTGCTCTGCGGAACGCCGGACTACATCGCCGACACGCTTGAGACGTGGTTCACGACGGGAGCGGCAGACGGATTCAACGTTATGCCCTCCTATTTCCTTGGTGGGCTCACGGACTTCGTCGACATGGTGGTGCCTATCCTCCAGGCCCGTGGGCTCTACCGGACGGAATACGAAGGCAGAACCTTGCGCGACCTCATGGGTCTGGCGAGGCCGGAAAGAATTTAAGGTCGGGAGAATGACCACGGTGGACGAACATATTTCACCCGTCGACAGCCAATGTTTCCGTGAAGGTATGTCGCGGTTCGGAGCGGCGGTGAACATAATCACGACCGCTGGCCCGGACGGTCCGTACGGGTTCACGGCGTCGGCCGTCTGCAGCGTCAGCGATACGCCGGCGACGCTGCTGGCCTGCATAAACAGGTCCAGTTCGTGCTTTCCCGTCTTCGAGAAAGCACGTCTCTTCTGTGTGAACACGCTGGCACCCAGCCACGAAAGGTTGTCTAACCTGTTCGGAGGCAAAACCGGAATGACCGAGCGCTTTGCCAACGGCAGGTGGGTAAACGGAAAATCAGGCGTGCCCGTTCTCGAGGATGCGGCCGTGAGCTTTGAATGCGCCCTTGTTCATTCTGTCGATGAGGGAACACATCGCGTTCTTTTTGGGCACGTTCTTCATCTCCGCACGGCGGAGCGCGACGACGCGCTGATCTATCTGGCGCGTCGCTACCACAGCATAGGGCAAACAGCCTCGAGGAAGCCGGACAAGGAATGCCGCATCGTTTCGGCCGCGATGGTCAGGAGATAGCAGCCTGATCAGTGTCCATCCTAGGGGACGCATGTCAAACTGCGATCTAGAGCAGATGTCGTCGGCCATATAGCATGTCGCGAACAAGCGTTGCGACGGCGATGTTTCACTTCAAGCGAGCAGTAGATTCCTAATCAGCTTCTCGCGCTTCAATGCGCCTGCGATTCATGCACAATGGAAAAAGTTAGTCTTCAACGTTCTCTAGGAGTGCTTGCGACGAATTTTGGATGTGGCGCCTCATGGCGAGTTCGGCCGTCTCCGGATCAGGGTCGGCCAACGCATCGACAATTCGTGAATGCTCGACAAAGGCGCGTTGAGCGCGGTCCGGCACCTTCCGCAACTGCCGGTGGTATAGGCCGATCAAGGCGGCATAGTCTTCACAAAGAAACTTGATCAGAAACTCATTGCGGCCGCACTGCGCGATAAAATTGTGAAAATCGCTGTCAAGTTTGCGATTCAGAAAGCCGGCCATGCCGATACTCTCAAGCCTTGCCCGTTGTCCTTCTATTATTCGATGCAATTCGGCGATCTCGTCGTCGGTGATGATCTTGGCGCCTAGACGCGGTGCTCTGGTCACGACCTTGCGTTCCTCAAGGCGACGAAGCGCTTCGCGCAACGACCCACGGCTGATGCCGAAACGCAGCGTAGAACGACTTCGCCTCGGTCAGAGCAATAACTCGCCGCAAATCGCGAGATTAGGGTTCGCTTTCATTCAAGACCAGCTATTCGTCCACTTTTGACTCATCGGTGACCTCCGCCGGTCCGTGTTGCGAATCTGTTTCGCGGCGAAGTGATCGTGGAGGATCGGAATATATGGGCGACTTGACTGGGGAATTCCTCGCACGCGAGAAGCACCGGCAGAACACGAAGGAAAGCTGACAGAAATGGTACTGACGCGAAGTCTCTCTTGGTGGCACTTGCCGATGCTAGATCATGAAATCACGCGCTCTGTTCATCCGGAACGAATTGGGGAACTCCACCTCCGAACGACCAGTCGATGTCCGTGTTCTCGACAAAGCAGATCATTACGTCAGAAGGAGCGATTCCGCAGGCAGATTGGAGTTCTTCACAAAGACGCCTGAAGAATAACCGTTTTTGCGCAGTAAGTCGTGGCCTCGATATGATTTCGAACAATGTGAATTGGTCAGTACGATTGAAACTGAATCCAGTATCAAGAGCGCGCATATGACCGGGCTCGTATTGCAAGAGAAGTTGATACCGATCTGTCTGCGGTACCGAGAAGGCTTCGACAACTGTGCTATGAGCAGCATCAAGGAGCCGTTTGATGTATTCCTGTTCATGCCCTTGATGAATGTGAATTTTAAGCAGTGGCATATTAGCTCCATTCGAGGGTGAACAAGACAAAATGCTGGCGGTAGATCAGCTGGACCTGCCGCGATAGTCAGGTGAGGGGCTGATCCCTTACGAATTGGCTCAAGAGCGTTTCGGCGCCGCGTGCGAGCAAGCCTACATCGACTCCGATGGCGAGGAAGCCAGTGCCCTTAGCCAGAGCCATTTCTTGGAGAATGGCGTCGCCGGTCAGGAGGCCGGCTGGTTTTCCTGCCGCCTTGATCCTGCCGATGGTCTCGATGACCTTTGCCTGCATGCTCGGATGGGTCTGGTTGGCCCCAAATCCAAGGCTTGCCGTGAGATCAGCCGGGCCGATAAAAAGGGCATCCACGCCCGGCACGGCAGCGATAGCTTCCAGATTGTCCAGCGCCTCCTGTGTCTCTATTTGGACGATAACGCAGAGGTCATCTGCGCCGTGGTCGAAGTAGCCGGTTTCGCGACCGAAGCGAGTAGCTCGCGTCAAGCCGGATACTCCGCGTATTCCGTCTGGCGGATAACGGGTGGCGCGAACCGCGGCCTCGGCTTCGGCGACCGTCTGGACATAGGGGATCAGCAAGGTCTGGGCGCCTGCGTCGAGAAAGCGCTTGATCAGCACTGTATCGTTTGCCGCCGGACGGACGACCGGCGCGACTGAGGGATAGCCGGCAATGACTTGTAGCTGCGGCAGGACCGTGAGTGGATCACCCGGAGAGTGTTCGGTGTCCAGCAGCAGCCAGTCATAGCCCGCCCCCGCCACGACCTCCGTGGCAAAGGATGAGGGGAGTGTGCACCATAGGCCGAACTGCTGGCGGCCTTTTCGGAGAGCGGCTTTGAAGAGGTTCTGCGGCATGGGATCAACTCACGCGAAAGAGACGCCGATGGCGCCAAGTGGGCCGTAGTCGGCCTGGATGACGTCGCCGGAAGCAATATCGACGGGACGTGTGAACGAGCCACCGAGAATGAACTGGCCCTTCTTCAGTACCTCGCCCTGATCGGAGAGCTTGTTGGCCAGCCACGCCACCCCGGCAGCCGGATGGCCCATGATCGCGGCGGAGACGCCGGATTCCTCAATCACGCCGTTTTTGGAAAGGGTCGCCCCAATCCAGCGGATGTCCACGTCAAAGGGCCTGACCGGTCGACCTCCGATCACGACCCCGCCGGAAGCCGCATTGTCGGCGATGGTATCGGTTATCGAGCGCGGCACGTCGGTGCGGTAGTCGATGATCTCTAGCGCCGGTACAACCACGTCGGTTGCGCGCATCACGTCATAAATGTTGCAGCCGGGTCCGGTCAGATCTGCCTTGAGGACGAAGGCGAGTTCCACCTCCAGCCGTGGCTTGATGAAACGGCCTGCCGGAATAGTCTGGCCGTCACGGAACATCATATGGTCAAGGAGTGCGCCGTAATCTGGCTCGGTCATCTTGGAGGCCATCTGCATGGCCCGCGATGTCAGCCCGATCTTGTGGCCGACCATCCGCCGACCCCGTGCCAGGTGATACTTCACCCAGCGGCGCTGGATCTCGTAGCTCTCCGACAAGATCAACTCTGGATGGGTCCTGGACAATTGCGGAATGACCGCGAGGTTCATCTCGGCTTCGAAGAGCGAAAGTGCGGCTGCATCCAGTTCGGTATCGGTAAGGGGCATATTGATTCTCAAGTCTTGGGTGGAGAGAGACGATCGGCAGGCGGCTCAAGCCATGAAACCCAAGCCAACCCCGACGGCTTGGCGTTGTTTGGTAAATCTTCTTTCTAGCTGCATGTGATTCCTGCGTGGAGCTGGCTTAGAGATAGCTCCGTACGGGTTCAGAGCAACGCCAAAGGCCGCAAAGGCGAACCCGTCGCACCGTTGATACGAAGAGGCAGTGCCGCAAAGGCGAAAACGCCGGCGCGTGCTTCGCTCAGCTCCTCCAGATTCAGGTTCTCGATAATATGAACCCCGCTTTGTGCGATGAGGATCAAGTGTACTTCCAATGTGATGTTGTGGTGGTTCATCACTTCGAAAGCGGACGTATCGGAACCCACGCAGAAGGGCTTGCGTTCTGCAAGCCAACGCCCGGCCGCCACGCCGGGTCCAGGAGCGCCGAGAGAGTCCAACCCCAAATAGGTTTGCGATCGTGACCAGTATTGGCCCCATCCCGTGCGTACAAGCACGATGTCTCCCTTTTGGAGGGTGGTATTGGCATCTTCTTCCGCTGCTTTCAGATCATCGACTGTGACTTCGTAGGCAGGATCAAGGGCGGCTAGCCCGCGAATTCTGGCGACATCGAGAAGGACGCCTCGCCTGAAAATAGGACCAATTGTTTCGGCGCCGTGTACTTTGAAGAGGTCGGTGCCCGTTTGCTCGTTCGTGGCTTCATGGCAACCAAAGAGACTACCGTGATCCGAGACGTGGCAAATCGCATCGATATGGGTCGAAGAATGGGTACTCATGACAATTAGCTCGTTTGAGGACGAATGTCCGCATGACCGGAGAACGTCTCCATGTCTATTGTTGAGCGTGATGTGAAATGGCGGGTGCGCGGGGTGAACCGGCATACCCTTTTGCATCGGATGGCTGAGGTCGATCTGTCTCAACGCGCTAGTTGCGGCAATCCAGGAGTCGACGGGATTTTGGACATGCTTCTGGAAGTTCATTGGAGGTCGACACCTTTGGTTTCCGGGAGAAAGATCAGGACAATCAGCCCTGCGAGAAGAAAAAAACCGGCGGTAAATGCCAGCGCGCCACCGAGGCCGAAGTGGCCGGACATAACACCTACGAGTGCGGGGGAGATTGCGCTGACGGCGCGCCCCCCGTTATAGATGAAGCCCTGAGCTGTTGCGCGGACATTGGTCGGAAACAACTCGGCGAATGTCGGCGCAAACCCGCTGTAGAAACCTGTGCCAAAGAAAGCGACAACCGGACCGAAGATCAGGAGCGCGGTCGGTGACGTGATCAATGTGTAGCCTGGAACGCAAAGCGCCGACGCTAGGAAATACAGGATGAACGTTGCCTTTCGGCCTAGGGAATCGGCGAAGTATCCGAACGAAATGAACCCCAGTGCTGCCCCAACCTGCATCACAACGATCCACGTGGTCGATTTGACGAGGCTCAGTCCCGGGCCTCCCGCTTCGACGGGCGTCGCAAGCCACGTCGGAATCCAGGTAAAGAGACCCCAGTAACCACACATAGCCGCCGCCGTGAATGCGAATCCAATCGCGGTGTTACGACCATGTGTTCCGGAAAGCGCACGGAATGTTTGGCCGAGGGTGAGACGCTCTTTCTGCTGCTTCCATATCTCCGGCTCGGGAGTATGCCGCCGAATCCAAAAGGCGAGCACGGCCGGAACGATTCCGAAGAAGAAGGCTCCCCGCCATCCGACAATCGGTACGAAAACGGCAGCAACGATCGCCGCAATAGCATAGCCGGTCGCGAATGCGCTCTGTACCCAGGCCATTACCTTGCCGCGATGGCGTGCCGGCCAGGTCTCGGTGATCAGCGCGGCGCCAGCAGACCATTCGCCCCCGACACCGAGGCCAACGACCAGCCGGAACAACAGTAAGTGTGTCACATCCTGCGAGAAGCCGCATAGGACTGTGCCAACGGAATAGCATAAGATAGAGAGGACCATCGAACGCGTCCGCCCGATACGATCGGCCAGGAAGCCGAACAGCAAGCCCCCGAACGCGGTGGCTATCAGGGTGCCGGAAGCGATTGTGCCGGCAAAGGATCGATCCATGCCGAGGTCGATGCTGATGTAGGATATTAGCATGGCAAACAGCATGAGATCCATGACATCAAGCGCCCACCCAAGATAGGAAGACCAGAATGTCTGCCATTGCGCTTTGCTGGCGCCGACGTACCAGCGATGATCGGACGTCCGGTTCGACAAGATAGGTTCAGATAATGTACTCAAAGTTTCCTCCCGTAGCCGTTAATAGCTGCCTGAGCAGCTCAGCCGCTGCAAGGCGGACGCGCAAAATGACGTCGTCCGCTGCCTCATCTCCCGACGAGAAGAGGTATTGAGGAGGAGGCCACGATGCAATTGATGCTTTTTCAAGCCGGTTGTGAGCAGAACTTACACGGCGCGACCGGCTGGGATCAGAAGGACACTCCATGTCAGTAAACTATCGTTCCTTGCCCTCTTTGCAGACCTTGAAGTGCTTTGAAGCAGCGGCACGGCTTGGAAGTTTTTCTCTCGCGGCGGAAGAGCTGTGCATCACGCATAGCGCGATCAGCCACCAGATCCGCAGCCTCGAGGAGTCGATAGGCCAAGCCCTTTTCCAGAGGGTCGGAAATCGCATGGTGCCGACGCTGGCGGGAACCACGTTGTCGGTGGAAACGCGCCGGGCGCTCGATTATTTGAGCCAAGCTTATTCGGTCGCGAACATTGCCGCCACGGCAGAACGCGACACGCTCGTTTTTGCGACGCAGTTTGCGATCATGGAGCATTTCCTGCTGCCGCGACTGCCACAGATGCGCGACGTGCTTGGCGATAGCGCACTTCATTGTCAAAGCGTGGCAGACTTGGTGGAACAATGTTCCGATGAGGTTGAAGTGGCGTTGTTCTATGGCACGGGTGAGAGCCCCGGCATGATCACAGAGAAGGTCGCTGACGAGGAGGTTTTTCCAGTCTGCAGCCCGAGGTTTCTTGAGGCCAATCCTAAGCTTTCACTGAAGACGCTATCCAACCACTCGCTGCTCCTTCATTCTCGGGTCACCTGGAATCTATGGCTTGAGAGAGCACATCTGCCAATCGAGTACCCCGCAGATGCATATCTCTTTGACGATATCGCGCTAACGATACGAGGAGCACTTGCCGGACATGGTATAGCAATGGTTCGTTCCCAACTTGTGCGGGATTACATTGCTGATGGAAGGCTGGTTCGCCTATTTGACCTCGCTGTACCGGGCGTCTTCGGTTATCATCTCGCTTGGAAAACGGAGCAGACACGTCTTCGCCGTTCGAGCCTTAGAGATTGGATCTTCCACGCGCTGGCGGAGTGACCTGCTCGCGCAGCCAGATAATCTTGACGCGCTGCCTTATTCAGCGCCGTCGGATACAAGCACCTTGCGGCGCGTACATCGTTTACCGCGGACGGCGATCAGACCGTACTGGAATGGCGCAAGATCAAATAATGACGGGCAGCGGTTCAGATTGCGGTGTAGGGCCGTTGCTTCGACAGGCGGTTTTCGTCGTCGATCAAGCGAAGACGGGTAGGGGCCCCCATCGCCCCACGTCCAGAGCACGAGGTTTAGACCGCCCTCGGCGGCGCCGGGGCGAAACTTCTGACAAGCAACGCCTGATAGCCGCCGGCGATCAGCCGTCGGGCAAAGCTAGCGTTTTGGCCTGTCCATTGCCTTCATATGGTCGTGCCATGCGCTGTCTGCCCGCACGGCCGCATCCAGACCTTCTGCCTTCAGCGCTTGTTCATCTGGGCAGTCGCCATCGATCTCGGCGTTCGTAACAGACCTCTGTCGTTGGCTGGAGATTGCCAACCTGATTCGCTTCCTGCAGTGCCGCACGATACCGGCTGTGATTGGCTGCGAAATTCGTCAAGCGCATTGCTCCCAATTTGCCCGCTGCGATCATGGTAGGTGTCGGCAATATTGTAGCTGATGCGCCCTGTCGGGTAGTGTGACCTGATCACCTCCACGGCTTGGCCCACGTGCTCTCTGTTACCCTCAAATTCTTGTTTTGTCGAAACCCCGTATCGAGACTTTAAGCCGTGCTTTGGCGTCATTGGCGACGATGGGCGCTGACACCGGTGAATTCGATCTCGGCCGCGTTCCCTTGATCCGCCCGGCACGTCCAACGCAAAGTGTGGCTGCTCATGTCTTACGGGCGGACTTAACGTACTTCGTAACCACGCTCGCGACTTCGCTTGCGCTGGCAAATTCGCCCCCATCAGCCTCAGTGAGTCCGGCTTGGATCTCAGCCGGCGGCCATTCCTCTTTGGACACGTAGTCCTCGATGGCCTGGGCTGCCAGATAGGACCGGGAACGGTCGGACATCGCGGCTATCTTGTCGAGCTTCGAAACGGTTCATCCCGCACGCGTACAGTGAAGGCGGCTATGACCTCTACTTCCTTGGTTCACTATGATCATCAATGAACCACAATGGTTCGTCAGGCGGAGAGGGCGCCGTCCTGTGCGAACGCACTGCGCTGCATCTACTCGTAGTAGAATTACAAAGCGCTCACCGACAGCTTCCTGCAAGTGCAATCCACGAGAATCCTCTGCTAGCCGAAATGCCTTTCGCATTCTAGGAATTCCGTCATCATCGGATTCCAAACGCGCGTTATCTGGTATGCCTTTTGACGTGAGCTCCTGACATCTGAACCGTTGGCGCCATCACATCGTCGTTCCCTTGAAACAGAACTTTCACAGATGTGAATATTTAGGTCATATCGCTGAGGTACTTGCTGGCCTCATATCCGTAGCCCTAAGCTTGTGCCGTGGTAAGAAACCGGGGATGGGAGGATCCGCATGTTTCTTCGCGGCGGGCTTGAGGCTCGCCAAGGCTGACGAGCGATTCTTCGCCTATTGGTCACGAGATATCACCAGCATATAGAGCAAGCCCATTTCGGGCTCCAGAAGCTTGCTGCCTGCGTTGATGGCAGTGGCCTTACGCACAGCATTCGGGAGGAATGACATGCAGTTTGTTGCCGGAAAGACGGCTTTCATCACCGGTGGTGCGAGCGGCATCGGCCTTGGAATGGCTCAGGCCTTTGCCGCAGCTGGAATGAGGATTGTTGTCGCCGACATTGATGAGGCAGCCCTGTCGCGTGCCGAAACTACGCTCAAGCAGAGCGGCGCAGACATTAAGACTGTAAGCTTGGATGTTTCCAGCGGGGAGGCATGGAAGGCGGTTGCAGCGGATGTCGAGGCGACATTCGGCCCAGTGGATGTGCTTTGCAACAATGCCGGTGTCGCACAAGCTCGGATCACTTTCGACAAGCATCTTGAACTTGTCGATGTTCCAGATGACCTCTGGCATCTTCTGATGGAGACGAATGTCACAAGCGTATTCAATGGCATAAAGACATTCGCGCCGAAAATGATTGAACGCGGAAACGGCGGTCACATTGTGAATACGGCCTCGATGGCCGGGTTCCTGGCCCCTCCAGGATTGGCTGTATACGTCGCATCGAAATTCGCCGTCATGGGTCTATCGGAATCCGCGGCAGGCGAGCTGGCGCCCCACGGTATCGGCATGTCGATTCTTTGCCCGGGTGGCGTGCAATCCAATCTGGTCGCCACGACCGCCTCGCGCCGGGCCAGTCTTCCCGGAGCCAGCCAGGGACCGGCGGCCAGCCTTATCACCGCGCCGCTTCCCCATGCACCGAAGATGAGCCCACTCAAGGTGGGCGAGCGTGTTCTCAAGGCGATCGTCAACAACGAACTCTACGTCATTACTCATCCGGAATACGAGCCTTTGATGGAGGAACGTTTTGCAGCCGTTCGGGCAGCAATCGGAGAATCCGCCGAGCCCGGCTACCTTGATACGCCGACGATGCTCGAACGCTCGCGTAGCCAGATCTATCTCGACCAGGCTTCCCGCAAGCAGGGTGCAGGGAGCAGCATCCAATGAATGCGCTTGAGCGGCTGGTTATTCGCGATGAGTGCATGCAACTGATGACCGCCTATTGCACGCATCTCGACGCCCGCAATGAAAAGCAGTTTCTGGATATATTCACGGAAGACGCCATCTGGACCAAGCTTACGGAGCCGACAAGCGAAACGACCGGGCGCGCGGCGATTGCCGATCTGTTCCGCAAGCGGCCGCCGAGCATTCTGTCGCGCCATCTCATGCTCAACCACACCATCACCATTCACGGCGCCGACAGTGCCGACGGCGTGGCAGTCGGTGTCGTGATACGCGGCAATCGTGATCGCGAGACGTGGCCGATGCCATTGCGCGGCGTCGAACTTGTGCTCGAATACCGTCTATCGTTCCGGCGGGAGCCCGATCGCTGGCGCATCAACCGCTGCGACACCATGAGGCTGCTGGACGTCGAAGCGGTCTCACAGTGAGCGCTTTTCAACCCCTGGCGGAGCAGAGACGCCGATGCTGCGTTTCCTGATACAACGCGGGGCGCTTTCGATCCTCGTCTGCCTCATGGTCATGGCAGTCAGTTTCCTGTTGACGCGTCTGTCCGGCGATCTTGCAGTTTCGATAGCCGGTCCGAACGCCACGGGTGAGGATATCGAGATGGTACGCCAAGCTTATGGACTGGACCGCCCGCTCATCCTTCAATTCCTGGAATGGGCGTCAAGCGCGCTACGCGGAGATTTCGGAGACTCCTATTTTTATCACGCGCCGGTGGCCACACTCATCTTCGAGCGGCTTCCCGTCACCATCACGCTCGGCCTCGTCGGTTTGAGCATTGCCATCATTATCGGCATTCCGCTTGGCATTGTGGCTGCGCTATACGAGGGAACGGTCTTTGACCGGGCGATCGCGTTCTTTGCGCTGATAGGCCAGGCTCTGCCCAATTTCTGGCTCGGGCTGCTGTTTGTCATCTGGTTTGGTGTCTATTGGCAGCTGCTGCCGATTTCCGGCGTCGATACCTGGCAAGGCTACATCATGCCGGGCATCGTTCTGGCCTCATCTTCCATACCGGTTCTCATGCGCTTGACGCGAAGCGGAATGATCGACGCTTTGTCTTCGGACTATGTACGCACAGCTCGCGCCAAGGGGCTGCGTCACTCGAGCGTGGTTCTTAAGCATGCGCTGAGAAACGCCGCCATGCCCGTGGTCTCTATCGCCGCCGTGCAATTGGGGTTCATGCTTGGCGGATCGATCATTATCGAAACCGTCTTTGCGCTGAACGGCGTCGGCTACCTCGCATGGGAGGCGATCAGCAAGAACGACTTTCCGGTGGTGCAGGCCGTCGTGCTGTTCCTCGCCGTCATCTTCATCCTGCTCACCTTCCTGTCTGATGTCGTCAACGCCATGCTCGATCCGAGGCTGCGGATATGATGAGCTTTTTCGTGCGCGTGGGCGCTCCCCGTCACCTCGATGTTCGCCGGTTCTTCGTCCTGCTCGGGTTGTTGATCGTTGGAATTGTTGTCGTGGCTGCAATCTTCGCGCCGCTCATCGCCACGCACGATCCGTATGTCCAGAACCTCGATCTGCGCATGGTTCCGCCTTCCTGGATGGACGGAGGCGGTAGCGAGCATCTGTTCGGCACCGACCAGCTTGGCCGGGACTATTTCTCACGGCTCGTTTACGGCGCCCGCATTTCGATGACCATTGGCCTGCTGACCGTCATCATCTCAGGTTTGATTGGCATTTCGCTTGGTGTGATCGGAGGCTTCTTCGGGGGGAGGGTCGACAATGTCGTGATGTTCATCATCACCTGCCGCCTTTCGATCCCCTTGATACTCGTCGCTCTGACCGTGGTCGCGCTTATCGGGAATTCGCTCGCCGTCGTCATCGTCACGCTCGGTTTCCTGCTCTGGGAACGCTTCGCGGTCGTGGCCCGCACCACCACAATGCAGGTCCGGCACCGGGAGTTCGTCGATGCCGCCCGCGCCGCCGGCGCCTCCCTTTCCCACATTCTGATCCGGGAGATTCTTCCCAGTATCATGCCGCATCTGATCGTGGTCGCGACGCTTGAGATGGCAATCGCGATCATGCTTGAGGCAGCGCTCTCATTCCTCGGTCTTGGTGTGCCTCCGCCGCTTCCTTCATGGGGTCTGATGATCGCAGAAGCGCGCGATTACATGTTCTTCACCCCGTGGGTAATCATGATCCCGGGCCTGTCGCTGTTCATCCTCGTTTTCGGCATCAATCTCGTCGGTGATGGCATGCGCGACCTTATCATGGGGAGCCGCAGCCGTTGAGCCCCGTCCTTGATATAGCCGGTCTGCGGGTCTCATTCCCGGGTGGAACAGATGCCGTTCGCGGCATTTCGCTATCGATCGAAAAGGGCGAGACGCATTGTCTTGTGGGAGAATCCGGTTGTGGCAAGTCCGCGACGTCGCTCGCCATCATGGGGCTTCTGGCGCGCAACGCGACCCGCAAGGCTGACGCGATCTGCTTCAACGAGCAAGACATCTCTCGATACTCCGAGCGACAGATGCGGCGTGTACGCGGCGACAAGCTTGCGATGATCTTCCAGGAGCCGATGACCAGCCTGAACCCGGCCTATACCATAGGCTCGCAGATGGCCGAAGTGTTCCAGCGCCACCGCGGCGCCACCCGCAACCAGGCCTTGGATCGTGCTGCCTTTCTGCTGAAGAAGGTTGGCATCACCGCACCTGAGATGCGGCTTGGCCAATATCCGCACGAATTGTCGGGCGGCCTTCGCCAGCGCGTGATGATCGCCATGGCGCTGATGTGTGAGCCGGAACTGCTGATCGCCGATGAGCCCACCACCGCTCTCGACGTCACCGTGCAGGCCCAAATTCTCTCGCTTCTCGTCTCCATACAGAAGGAAAGCGGTCTGGCGATTTTGCTCATCACCCACGATCTCGGGATCGTCGCTCGAATGGCCGACCGTGTTTCCGTGATGTATGCAGGCGAGATCGTTGAAAGCGGGTCTGCCGCGGCGCTTTTTTCGAACCCGCTTCATCCCTATACGTGCGGCTTGATCGACTGCATTCCGGTTCCTGGTAAGCAGCGGCGTGACCAGCCATTGGCCAATATTCCCGGTGTTGTGCCGAGGATCGGGGCGGGCTTTGCCGGTTGTGGTTTCCGAGACCGGTGTGCATTTGCCTTGCCCGAATGCAGCCGAACGGTCTCTCTGAGGTCGCTCGGCGAGGATCACAGCTATCTCTGCCACCTCCTCCCGGACGTATCACGAGAACGTGCCGCATGATGATGCCGCCCAAACAGCATCCGACGCATCCGGCAATCGAGGTTCGCAACGTCGCCAGAATTTTCAGCCGCTCCAGCGGGCTGTTTGGCTCCGCGCAGGAACTGCGCGCCGTCGATGGGGTCTCCTTCAGCGTCGGTTTCGGCGATGTGTTTGGCATCGTCGGCGAATCCGGTTGCGGCAAGTCCACATTGGCACGCCTTATTCTGGGCCTGCTTCCAGTCTCGTCCGGCGAGATACTTGTCGATGGATGCGATCTGGCGTCGCTGGACCGACGCGCGCGTGCAAGGCTGATACAGCCTGTCTTCCAGGATCCGTTTTCATCACTGAACAGTACCCAAAGAATTCGCGACATTGTCGGCTTGCCGCTGAAGGCACAGGGAAACATCCCATCGAAGGAACGTGATGCGCGTGTCATGGAGATGCTGGCGCGTGTCGGTCTCCCCGGAGATATGGCGGACCGCTATCCGGCGCAACTCTCCGGCGGGCAACGTCAGCGTGTCGCAATCGCCCGGGCCCTTGTCCTCAAGCCCCGGATCGTGGTCTGCGACGAGCCCACCAGCGCACTCGACGTTTCGGTACAAGCGCAGATACTCAATCTGCTGGCCGAGCTTCGTCGCGAATTCGGCCTGACGCTTATATTCATCAGCCATAACCTTGCGGTGGTCGAACATATAGCGAGCCATGTCGGCGTGATGTATCTCGGCCGCATGGTCGAAAAGACCGAAAGCGAGCAGTTGTTCGCATCCCCGGCCCACCCCTATACGCAAGCGCTGCTAAGTTCCGTACTGACGCCGGAGCCAGGCAAAGGCATACCGGATGTAGGCCTGGGCGACAGCTATCCGGACCCCTCGAACATTCCGTCCGGCTGCCGCTTTCACCCGCGCTGTCCGCTCGTCTTTGACAAATGCGCCCTGACCGTGCCGGCAGAAACCGTGCTGCAAATCAGGACGATCGAATGCCTTCTTTTTGAACCGGAAGAGGATTCCGCAAGATCGAGCGCTCTCATGCAAAGCAGCCGGGTCAAACAAAACGACGCAGTCATACCATCGAGTTGATGGGTTTCAGGGAGGAATTCATGCATCTAAGAAGTCTGTTGGCTGGCGTCATGCTGGCAGTATTGGCCGGATCCGCACCTGCGTTGGCGGGCAAGGCAGACGACACATTGCGCGTCACGCTGCGCGACGCGATCCCCAATGTGGACCCATATTATAACACGCAGGCGGCCGGGTTGATCATTGCAATCCATGTCTGGGACACGCTGCTGATCCGCGATCCTGAAACCTTCGAGCTGAAGCCTGGGCTTGCGCTGGAGTGGAAGCTCGTCGACGACCGGACCACTGAGTTCAAGCTGCGACCGGACGTGAAGTTTCATGACGGCGAACCTTTCACTGCGGACGACGTGGTCTACACGCTGAACACGATCATCGCAGACAAGAAGGTGGCGACGCCGAGCAACTACACATGGATCGAAAAAGCGGAGAAGGTGGACGATCTGACGGTTCGCGTCATTGCCAAGAAGCCTTTCCCGGCAGCCCTTGCCTATCTATCTTCGATTACGCCGATCTGGCCGAAGGCATACCGGGAAAAAGTCGGGGCGGAAGAGTTCGCAAAAAAACCGATCGGCACCGGACCCTACAAGATCGCTGCAATCGACAGCTCGGGGGAAATCCGCCTTGAGCGCTTCGACGACTATTTCGCAGGAAGCCCGAAGGGCAAGCCGGCGATCAGGAATATCGTCTTCCGCGCGGTTGCAGACCCCACGACCCAGATGGCCGAATTGATCGGAGGCAAGGCCGACTGGATTCAGGACATCAACGCCGATCAATTCGAAAGCCTTTCGAAGCTTCCCACAGTCAAGACATTGCGCGCTGAAGTGCAGCGTATCGCCTATGTCAACCTGGCAGGTGGCGGACGCGACAACCCGGACAGCCCGCTCAAGAACATCAAGGTTCGCCAGGCGATTTTTCATGCGATCGATCGCGAGACCATGGCCAAGCAGTTCATGCCGGGCGGCTCGGGCGTTCCGGACATCGTTTGCTTCGATACACAGTTCGGTTGTGATCAGTCGAAGGCGGTGCACTACGACTACGATCCGGAGAAGGCCAAGGCGCTTCTTGCCGAAGCTGGCTATCCCAACGGCTTCGACACTGAACTCTACACCTATCTCACCCCATCCTGGGGCGGCGCGATACAGAATTACCTCAAGGCCGTCGGGATCAATGCCACGATCCAGCAGCAGGCCGTCGCAGCGGTGATCAAGGCAGCGCAGGAAGGCAAGACGCCCTTGGCTATCGCAGCGTGGAGCGGGTTCGGTATCAATGAGGTATCGCCCTATTTGCAGTATTTCTTCACAGGCAACGTTCTGGATCAGGCGCGGGACGAAGAAATCCACAAGCTGGTGGATGCTGGCGGATCGACCAACGATGAGGCTGCACGTCTGAAGGCCTATAATGAAGCTTTCCACCTGATCAGCGAGCGTGCACATTTTCTGCCGCTGTTCAGTTATGTGAAGAACTATGGAATGTCGAAGGACTTGAATTTCAAGGCGTTCAAGGACGATTGGTCGCGGTTCTATCTGGCAACCTGGAACTGAAACTGAAACTCGATCCACTGGAACAAAAACGCCACCAGCAAAGGTGGCGTTTTTGTTCCTTAGAATAGAAGAAACCTGCGGAGCAGGTGACGTTTCCTATTTCATCTCGGTGATTTCGATATCTCAGTGCTTCCAGGCAGCGAAGCCACCCTGGAGGTGGCTCACACGATCCAAACCCATTTTCGAGCGGTCTTTGCCGAAAGCTCCTATCGCCAACCGCTTGCACAATAAAGGACGATGCGCTTGCCTTCTGCCAGAATTGGTTTGTGGTAGGGCTTTTCGGGATCGATCTTGCCTTCGCGCGACAGTTCTCGGGATAGCGCAGATCCACGAAAAGCACGTCATTATCTCCCAGAGCGGCCTTTGCTTCATCGACATCGAGTGTGTCGACAATGACATTGGCTTGCGCCAAAAGTTGCTTGTAACCCTTTGTGATCATGCCGGCGCCCGCTCCGTCTCGGTGAGCAGCCCGCGCACCGCTGCGAGCACGGATTCCGGTTCGGTGCGTATCATCCAATCCGGGCTCACATCGGAGAAGATCACCTTGCAGTTCCTGTCGACTATCACTATGGCGGGCATAGGCAGTTCCCAGGTTCCCGTGCCGGTGACTTCACCGATCGGCTTCCCATTGGCGATCGCGGCCTGACGCGATGGCTCGTCATAGCTGTAGAGGATACCGAGGTAACGCGAGAGCCTGTTGTCTCGATCTGTGGCTACAGGGAAGCTGAAGCCGTGCTTTTCCTTGATTTCGACCAGACGCTCCGGCACCTGAGGGCTTATGGCAATGAGACCCACACCCAGCTCTGCGAGAGTGGGAGCCAGTTCGCGGTCGTAGTATGGCAGCGCGACATTGCAGACCGGGCAGCCGGCGAAGCGGAAGAAGATCATCACAAGCGGCCCGGAAGCCAATAGACTGTCTCGTGTCAGTCTTGCGCCGCCAACCTCCTCGAGCACGAAATCAGGCACGAGATCACCGGCCTTGACGAAGTCGGCTTTATTCTTGGTTTCAATCAGATGGCTGCGTTGGCCGGCGCTGATTTTCAGCGCATTCGGATCCATCGTGGCCACGCGCTTTGCTTGGAAGTCTTCCATGACTTCCCTGAGTGACTGGTGGTGCGACATGACTGCTCTCCTTTGTGGTGCTCCTCCCGGAGCAATAGTAGGTGATGGAGTATTTTCCTCAGGCGCCTTTGGGCCTGTCCCAGGCCACGCTGGGTGGCCGATCAAGTTGAAGCTTGGACGCGGGTGGTCTGGCCTCCGGATGGACATAGATGAAGCCAAGCCAGTTGTTTGGCCGCACGCGGATGTATTGCGGTGGATAGGCTATGTCGGCACCGAGCGCAGCGGCCGCATGAATGCCCCATCGCGGATTGTCCAGCATCGGCCTGGCCAGAGCTACGAAGTCGGCCTCATCATTGGCAATAATCGACTCGGCCTGGTCGAAGCGCCCGATCATGCCGACAGCCATTGCCGCCAGGCCAGTGTTCTTTTTAATAGACGTCGCAAATGGCACCTGATGGCCGGGTGCTGCCGGAGGAATGGATATGCCCGGAGCAATATTGCCGGCAGACATGACGACATAGTCGAGGCCCGCCCGCTCAAGCTCTTTCGCGAAGACGACTGCATCGTCAAGGCTGAAACCATCGGGGTGCCAATCAGTGCTGTTGACACGGAAGCCGAACGCCTTTTCCTTTGGCCAGACGGCACGCACCGCACGCACGACTTCCAAGGCAAAGCGCATGCGGTTTTCGAGCGATCCGCCCCATTTGTCGAGCCGCTTGTTGGAAAGCGGCGACATGAAATTGTGGATCAGATATCCGTGCGCACCATGAATCTCGACGAGATCGAAGCCGGCGCGATCGGCACGTTTCGCGGAGCGTGCGAAAGCCTTGATGATGCGCAGCATGCCGACTTCATCGAGTTCTTCCGGCACCTGCCAATGCTGATCGAAGCCGATCGGTGAAGGCGCAACTGGCTTCCATGCACCTTCATCCATCGGTAGAGGCTCGCCACGCCAACGATCGGGGATCGTTCTGGTAGCCGCCTTGCGTCCGGTATGGGTAAGTTGGATGCCTAGTTTGGCAGCCGATAGCTTCTTCGCTTCCGCGACGAGCTCGGCCAAGGCCTTTTCATTCTCGTCGCTGTAGATTCCGAGGCAGCCGAGCGTGCCGCGACCAATATCCTCGACGGCGGTCGCTTCCATGATCACCAGCCCGGCGCCCGACATCATCAGGTTGCCGATATGGATCAGGTGCCATGGCTGTGCCGTCCCCTCGATGGCGCTGTACTGACACATCGGCGACACGACGATTCGGTTCTCGAGATCGAGCCCGCCGATTTTACCGTCGCTGAAAAGTGCACTCACCCTTGTCTCCTCCGCATGGCCGCATTTCGGAGACCGGCATAATGGGCGAACGCAACCATCCCGCAACCTCACTGCACCGGCTGGAGCCAGTTTCATGGATGTGAATTGTCCGTCGCGATGCGGGTGTTGCGAAGGGGCTGTGTGGTAATCCGTATTTGCCGCCGTATGAGGGCAGGTACTTCACGGTCTTCCGCCGTCGAGCCTAAGAGGACATCGCAACAGCTTCTCAAAGACAAAAGCAGTTCGCGATGACACTCATGCGGCGATGGCGAGGATTCCCGGCATGACGTTTCAATGCCTTGCGGATGAAGCGCTTGGCAGCCACCAATCTCGGTGCTCGCTGAAGTAGAAATCGACTGCATCACCGGTCGTATGATCGGGAACAGGCAGTTCCAGTCCCATCAGCGCAAGCACCAAACCCAGCAACCCTTCAGTCTGGCGCAGTCGCAATCCGAACACCAACCCCAGCGGCAAGGCGGTCTCAACTGCCAGATCGGAATATCATGGTTAGCCACCGCGTGTCTTGCGGCGCTGGGATCGGCACCGTCACCTCTAGGCAGCAGTATGTCGTGATAACGAAGGACCCTTCTCTGACGATCGTGCGATGGACGAGGACTACGCTTCAGTATCACCCGTCGCACCGAGCAGACCGTCGAGGGTCCGCGCCGCAGCTTGCAGACTGGCAATCGCCCGTGCTGTGTCGAGGTCCTCCATGGCGACCACACCGATCGAGAACTCCTGCGTTCCCGGATTCGCGTCGGCGCTGCGCAACCTCACCGCCACACCGATCGCGCCCTTTTGGAGCTGGCCGCGTGTCAGGCTGTAGCCCTCCGCTCGGGCCTGTCGTACCGTCTCAGGATCATCCGGTCGCGGCGCTCGCCCGGCGAGGATCGCGATTCCGGCCGCCCCCCGCTCCAGCGGGTGCCTGCTTCCAACCCGGTATCCGACACGGATCAACTGACCCGAAGGCTCCTCAACCAAGATGGCGACGCAATCGACGCCGTCGGCAAGCGCGACGAACGCCGTCGCGTCTGTGTCAGCGGCAAGGTCGCGCAGCAGCGGCTCCGCCAGCACCTTGAACTGAGGCATGAACTGATTGGCGATGGCGGGGATACCGATGCCGAGGAAAACACGTCCTTCCTTCGACCTTACGACCATCCCGTGCGTCTCCAGCGTCGCCACGATGCGATAGGCAATGGCGCGGTGAACGCCCAGGAATCGCGCAATCTCCGCGACGGTGACACCCTCGCGGGACCGGGCCACGTGGCCAAGAGTCACCAGTCCCCGGTCGAGCGTCTGCAAGGTGGTTGTCGTCTTGTCCGTTATTTCCTGACCTCGGTTCGCGATCGCCATGCTCACCCATCTGGGACCAGTATTTCCCACAATTGCCGAAAAACGATTCGTCTGGTATTGTCTTTATCAGAACATTTTGTGCGATAATAGAGACAAAGCGAGAAATCTTATGCAGGAGCAGGCAAAGGATGATGAAGTTCCCGGAGCACACGCAAAGGCGTCCGCCTGTCCGTTCACGGCACACCCTGCAAAAGATCCCAACGGCTGCCCGGTTTCTTCGCGGGCAGCAGCCTTCGATCCGTTCGAAGAGGAGTACCAGCTGGATCCCGCAGAATGCCTGCGATGGGCGCGCGAAAGCGAGCCGGTCTTCTACAGCCCCAAGCTCGGATACTACGTCGCGACGCGCTACGAGGACGTGCAGCACATCTTCCGCGACAATGTCACCTTCTCGCCTAGCGTGGCGCTGGAGAAGATCACGCCCTTTTCCAACGAGGCGCAAGAGGTCCTGAAAACTTACGACTACGGCATGAATCGCACGCTCGTGAACGAGGACGAACCGGCGCATATGGAGCGGCGGCGGGCGCTGATGCATTCCTTCAATCCGGACCAATTGGCCGAGCACGAGCCCATGATTCAGCAGCTTGCATGCGAGTTCGTGGATCGTTTCGTTGACCGGGGCGAGGCGGACCTGGTCGAGGACATGCTGTGGGAGGTGCCGCTGAGCGTCGCGCTGCATTTCCTCGGTGTGCCCGAAGAGGACATGAGCAAGCTGCGCGAGTATTCGATCGCACATACCGTCAACACCTGGGGTCGTCCGACGCCCGACCAGCAGGTCGAGATCGCCCACAAGGTAGGGCATTTCTGGCAGTTGGCTGGCCGCGTGCTGGGGAAGATGCGCGCAACGCCCGACGAGCACGGCTGGATGCGCTACGCCATCCGGCGCCAGAAGGACGTGCCGGACGTGGTGACCGACTCCTATCTGCATTCGATGATGATGGCGATCATCGTGGCGGCGCATGAGACGACCGCGCACGCTTCAGCTAACGCCTTGCTAGCTCTGCTGCAGAACCGTGCGCTGTGGAAACAGCTGTGCGAGGATCCGGACCTAATCCCCAATGCAGTCGAGGAATGCCTGCGCTTTACAGGCTCGGTTGCCGCGTGGCGGCGCATCACGACGCAGGACACCATGGTCGGCGGCGTCTCCATCCCGGCGGGATCGCGGCTTTTGATGATAAGCGCTTCGGCCAATCACGATCCCCGCCATTTCGAGAACCCCGACACGATCGATCTCTACCGGGCTAACACCACCGACCACCTGACCTTCGGCTATGGCAGCCATCAGTGCATGGGCAAGAACATTGCCCGGATGGAGATGCGCATCTTCATCGAGGAACTGACGCGCCGCCTCCCCCATATGGAGCTGGTGCCGGGGCAGCGATTCACCTATGTCGCCAACACCTCGTTCCGCGGGCCTGAACATTTGCGCGTGCGCTGGGACCCGGCGCGCAATCCCGAGCGGCTGTCCGGAACGAAGTCGACCCCGAAGCGGAATTTTCCGATCGGAGCTCCCTCTAACAAGGATGTTGCACGGTCGGTAACTGCCTCCGCGATCGAGCCAGAGGCTGAACGGATCGTGCGGGTCACCCTAACGGCCCGCCCCGGCGAGAGCCTGCCCGGCTGGACGCCGGGCTCGCATATCGAGTTGGTCCTGGGCGATATAGTGCGGCGTTATTCGCTTTGCGGCAGACCAGGCGAACCCGCGTGGGATATCAGCGTCCTGCGGGAAAACGAAAGCCGTGGCGGTTCGGCCTATGTCCACGAGCAGCTGCGCCAGGGGGCCGAGGTCAAGGTCCGCGGACCCAAAAACCATTTCCAGCTCGACGACAGCCACATTGGAGGCTTCGTCCTGGTGGCGGGCGGCATCGGTGTCACGCCCATCGCCGCGATGGCCGACCGGCTCAAGAAGCTCGGTCGCTACTATACGATCCACTACTGCGGGCGGGCGCGCCGCTCGATGGCGCTGCTCGACCGGCTTGTCGATGATCACGGCGGCCGGCTCATGATTTATCCGGCTGAAGAAGGTCTGCGGCTGGATGTCGCCGCGCTTACCGCGGCAGCCGACGACGGCACTCAGATCTACGCTTGCGGTCCCGAGCGGCTTCTCGACGCACTTGCCGGCGGCATGGCGGAGCGTCCAGGGCAACTGCATGTCGAACATTTCACTGCGACCGAAACGCGGCTCGATCCCAACAACGAGATCGTGTTCGACGCCGAACTCAGGGATTCCGGTCTGACGGTGCGCGTCGCGGCCGACCAGACGCTCCTGGAGGCGGTGCGAGCCATCGGTATCGACGTCCAGAGCGATTGCGAGGAAGGTCTTTGTGGGACCTGCCAAGTCGATGTGCTGCAGGGCGATATCGATCACCGCGACCGGGTGCTTACCGGCGAGGAGCGTGGTGCCGGCGATCGCATGATGGCGTGCTGTTCGCGCGGACGCGGTAAGCTGGTGCTGAGCCTATGATGCTTCCGTCGCGATTGGACGATAATGCCAGGAAGAGGGAACCGGTTTTCGGACGACTTCACGGTTTCGCTTGTGATCCTGCCGGATCTGGCGGCGCCGAGGGATTCCGCCTGGCCGCGCCATAGTCCGCGACAATCGATGAAGCTTGCGGGGCCCGCCCGGCCGGTGACTGTTGGCAGTCATAGCCTGCCGGAACTTCACGAATTGCGCGCGGGCGGCAGCGGCACGCGCGCTAAGTGCTATCCGTGGCGCCGCGTCGTTAAGCGCAGGCGCCTTACAGATATTCCCAGATGTCCTTGTCCTTGATCGCTGCGGGATCGCCCCTATAGGGGATCGTCCTGCCGTCCTTCACGATGCAGATCGTGTCGACGGCATCGAGGAGCGACAGCACGTTCTGCTCCACGACGATGGTGGCGACGCTTTCCTCGTTGTTGAAGCTGCGGATGGCGCTCATGAGCTGATGCACAACTACAGGCGCAAGCCCCGTGGTCGGCTCATCCAACAGCAGCACGCGCGGCTTGCCGATCATGCCGAGCGAGATTGCCACCATCCGCTGCTCGCCACCGCTCATCAGCCCGACGGCCTGCCTCTGTCGCTCGCGCAAGCGCGGGAATAGGTCGTAGACGAACTCCTTGCGCTGGCGGCGCTTGGCCTCGCTCCAGCCGTTTGTCAGCACGCTCAGCGCCATGTCGATGTTGTCGCCCACACTCAAGCCCGGGAACACGTTGCGTTCCTGCGCGACGTAGCCGATGCCGGCGGCGAGGCGCTCGCGCACAGCGAGACGAGTGATGTCGCGACCGTCGTAGCGGATGGTTCCCGCCCTTACCGGAAGCAGGCCATACAGTGCGCGCAGCAGGGTCGTCTTGCCTGCTCCGTTCGGACCGATGATTCCGCACAGCTCGCCCGTCCTGACCGCGAAATCGATGCCGTGCAGCACTTCGTGACTGCCGTAGCCGGCCGCAACTTGGGCGGCGTTGAGAATGGCCTCGCTCATGCTACTGTCCCAGATAAAGGCGCACGACGTTGGGATCGCGCAGCACGTCGTCCGTCTCGCCCTCCCGGAACACCGTGCCCAGATGCATGAAGACGACCCAGTCCGCCAGTTGGCGCACGAGCTTGAGGTTGTGCTCGATGAAGAGGATGGTCCGCCCCTCGTCCGCAAGGTCGCGGAAGCAGTCCGAGACATGGTCGACGAGCCCTTCTTCCAGCCCGGCGCACAGCTCGTCGAAGCACATAAGCTTCCGGTCGGCGGCTAGCGCCTGAGCGAGCATCAGCAGTTTCTGTTCGCCATAACTCAGCTGCGAGGCGAGCACGCCCGCATGGCCCTCCAGCCGACAGAAGGCGAGGATGGCACGCGCTGCCTGCTCCTGCGTCGCAATGTCGACGGGAACGAAGGTCCGCAGCAGGCTGATTGCCAGGGCTTCCTCGCGCGGCGAACGCGCGGCCAGCATCACCGATTCCAAGACGGTGAGGGATTTGAACGAGCGCGGATGCTGGAACGTGCGAGCAAGGCCGGCCCGCGACCGTAAATGCGCGCTGCTGCGCGTGATGTCCACGCCGTCGAGTACGATTGTGCCAGCATCCGGCCGGATCAAGCCGGAGACGATGTTGAGCAGCGTGGACTTGCCGGCGCCGTTCGAACCGATGAGTGCCGTCACCTTGCCACGCCGGATTTCGACGCTGAAGCCCTTCAGCACTTCGATGCCGCTGAACTTCTTGCGCAGGCCGTTCAATTCCAGAGCCGCGATCATGCCTTGCCTCCCGCCGCCTTTGGCTGGCGATGGCCGAGCAGCCCTTCCGGCCGCACGAAGACAACGACGACGAGGATGAGGCCGTAGACCAGCTGGCGCATGGCGGCACCGACTCCGGTCGGCAGAGGCACGAACTTCAGCACCTCGGGAAGTGCCAGTAGCAAAGCTGCTCCGAGCACCGGCCCGCGCAATGTACCCGCGCCACCAAGCATTACCATCAGGAGGATGAGGATGGAAACGCTGATGTCGAAACTGCTCGGATCGACATAGCTCACATAGTGGGCGTAAAGGCTGCCTGCAAAGGCGGCAACCGCACCCGACACGGCGAAGACCGAGATCTTCAACATGGCGACGTTCTTGCCGAGCGCGATGCAACCGGTCTCGTCGTCCCGCATCGCCTGAAGCACCTTGCCGTAGGGTGAGTGTGACAGACGCCAGACCACAAAGAACCAGAATGCGCTGCAGACGGTTGCGAATATCAGGAAAGACAGGCCCGACAGCTTTATGCCGAAGATCGACAGCCTCCGTATGCCTGGCAGGCCAGCGCTGCCGCCGGTAACATTCGTCCAGTTGACGAGGAGGATCGTCACCACGCTCTGGACCGCGATCGTGATGATGAGAAGATGGATGCCTCGGACACGAAGCGCGGGAAGCGCGACGGCCGAGCTCAAAGCCGCTGCACAGGCCATTCCGATGAGGATCGCGAGGAAGGACGGCACGCCGTTTATGGAAAGCAACGCGCTGGCATAGGCGCCGATCGCGAAGAACGCCGCATGGGCAAGCGACATTAGCCCGGCAAATCCGACGAGCAGATCGAGCGAAATCGCTAGGATCGCATAAATGTTCAGCGTGATCAGGAGGTGGATGACGTATTGCATGGCGAAGCCTCAGGTCTTGCCGAAGAGGCCCTGGGGCCTGAATAGGAGCACAGCATAAAGGATGACGAACGTTACCAGTAGCCGCCATCCGGCCGCGAGATACCAGACCGTCGCGCTCTCTGCGATGCCGACCAAGATGCCCGCGACCAGCGCGCCGACGATGCTGCCACGGCCGCCAATGATGGCCACGATGGCGGCGACCAGCACGATGTGCAGTGCGTCGATAGGGCGGACGCCGGTGCTGTAGAGCATGAAGCCTGCCGCGGGTACCACCAGCGCTGCACTCACCACGGCGGCTTGGCGCGCCACGCCCGGGATATCGATGCCGAGCACCTGCGCAAGATCGGAATTCTGCGCCACCGCCTGCATACGCTTGCCATGGACGGTCCGATGCATAAACCAGATCAGCGCAATGAAGACGAGCGCCGTGGTGGCGACGGTGGCGACCGCGAATGCGTCGAGCACCAGAACGACCTTCGGTGCCAGCGGCATGCGCATGTCGCCGGCGTCGAGTGTCGCGCCGTCCAGCCCAAAGGCCATCACCAGCGTATATTCGATGACGATCAACGCGCCAAGCGAGGCTGTCAGCATGCCCATCTCCTCGGTCCGCCGATCCTTCAATGGCTGGTAGATGAGCCGGTGCGTTCCCAGACCGAGCAGGACTGCCACGGCCAGCGCACCGACGACGCCGAGCGGCAAAGGAACGCCGAAGACGCCGACGAACAGATAGAGCGCCAGGCCGGCCGCGATCAGCACCCCGCCATGGGCAAGGTGGACCACGTTCGACACCCACCAGGTCAAAGAAAAGCCGATGGCGACCATGGCATAGATGCAGCCCGTCACGAAGCCGTCAACGATGAGATTGGCAAGAAGGCTGTATGAACTCATTGTCGAGATGCGCTCGTGGCTGGCCTGCCCGGACGATCGGGCCGAAGTTACTTCAGATCGGCGACCTTGACGAATTTGCCGTCCGCAACCGTCTTGACGAAGTCAGACCGGCGCACGCTACCGTCCTCGAAATTGAAGACATAGCTGCCTCCGACACCTTCATAGGTGGGGAAACCCGCTTTAAAGGCAGCGCGGAAATTGTCCGCGGTGACCTCCTGCCCAGCCTTCACCATCCCTCCGATGATACCGGCATAGAGCTTGATCAGGTCATAGTGATTGGCCTGATGCACATTGGGAACCCCGCCGTTCTTCGCCGCGAAGGCATTGACGAAAGCTTTGCCCTTCGGATCAGTCGTCGAAGCATCGAAGCCGGGCGTGGAGAAGAAGCACTTCGTCGCCTTGTCGCCGATCGCAAGAACCTCCGGATCCTCGAAGGCGCCGAACGACAGGAAGTATCCTTCGTAGCCGAGCTCGCGCGCCTGGCGCACGATCTGCGCGGACTGCTTGCCTGTAGATGTCGTGATGTAGATTGCCTCGGGTGCTGCGGCGATCATCTTGAGCATAACGGCGCGGAAATTCGACTCGTCGATCTGGTGGGTTTCCTCCACCGTGATTTCTCCGCCGAGATCCGTCCACGCTTTACGGATGACCTTGCTGACGCCCGTCCCCAGATCGCTGACGATGGTGAGGATTCCAAGCTTCGAGACCTTTAGCGCGTCGCGGGCATAGGGCAGAATCTGTTCCGCGGAGTCGTCGGCATACATCCATGTGGACTGAAAGTTTGGAGAAATGCCCCGTACCGCGGGCGACGCCGTGCTTGCCGACAGGAGGTAGACTCCATCCTGCTCGGCCAGCGGAACGACGCCGACTACGACCGCTGTCCAACCGGTGACGATGATGCGCGCGCCATCAACATCGACCAGCTTGCGGTAGCCGTCGATCCCGTTTCGCGCCAGGCTCTGGCTGTCTTCTGCGAGCAGGCGCAACTGCCGGCCCTCGACTCCGCCGCCGGCATTGAGTTCATCGACGGCCAGCGCGGCACCTGCCATCATCATGTTGCCGAGCTTTCCGGAACCGCCGGTCAGCGGCATCAGAAAGCCGAGATCGATGGTATCGGCGGCCGATGCCGGGAGCGGCAGCATAGAAGCTGCCGCGAAGCCAGCCATCCCGCATACGAACTGGCGGCGCATCAATTTAAAAGTCACCGTGAAACCTCCCGATCAGCTTCGACTTATGTCGCCAGGCAGCGCATGCGCTGTCGGCTCCTCCCAAGGCTTTGCTATTACACCTAATCATATATGTAAAGTATTATTTCGACTGCCCCCTTGCTTTGTCGCCTGGCCTGCTTCAAAAGGTGCACGGCCCACAGAGCGCATTACCGATGAGCCATTTGTTCTCGGATAAGGTTTCACTCACCTTCCAGCTTGCCCAGTTGCTGCGCAACAGGATCAAGCAGGGCGTGCTCGCGCCCGGCGCCCGCATCCCACCTGAGGTCAAACTTGCGGAGGATTTCGGCGTTAGCGTCATCACTGTACAGCGGGCGCTGAAGGATCTCGAAAGTGACGGGCTGATCACCCGGCATCGCGGCCGCGGAACCTTCGTTGCCGAACGGTCGGCGCTGGCGGCTACTCCCGTTGAACGGGAAGTGTTGGCGGTGATGTTTCAAGACGAGTTCGATCCGGGAACTGAGATACTGTCTTGGGCACTTGTCGATCGCCCTACGACCCTCGCAGGTTTTGATCCATCTATCACCTCGGTGAAGCTCCTACGACGGCGCGTGCATCGCGGCGGAAAGCCCTGGAGCTACGGCTCGATCTACGTCTTGCCAGAGGTGTCCAAGGGCCTAAAGACGGCGGACATCAAACGTTTTCCAATGTTTCGCCTGATGCGCGATAAGCTCGGTCTGGAGCTGAAGGACGTCGATCTGTCATTCTTCGCGGAAGTTCCCACGCCCGAAACCAGCCGCGCGCTTGGCATTGATCCCGTCGCGCCGGTGATGGCCTTCCGCGGCGTCCTGCGCGACGTTGAGGACCGGGTGCTGACGGTCCTCGAGCTCTACTATCGCGCCGATCTCTTCGCGGTGAAGCTGCATCTCGACCTCAAGAATCCAATGCCGCTTCCGTAAGGCCCGGAGGCCTGCGGGAGCCGGCCAGATCGGAACTGACGGCGATCCGCTTGGCGAATGCGCCGAATTCGGCCAGCGCGTGGCCGGCATTTTCGAGGAACGGGTAGAGGCTGAAGATGTGGAGCCGCTCCTCGTAAAGGCGTAGCGTCACATCCACGTCGGCGGCGCGAGCATGGTCCGCAAGGCGTCGGGCGTCGTCGACTAGGACCTCCGTTCTGCCTGCTTGGATCAGCATCGGCGGCAGGCCATGCAAATCTCCATAGATCGGCGAGATCAGGGGATGATCGGCCGCTTCCGACTGGAAGTAGCCGGTCGCCATGTAAGTCAGGATATCGCGATCGATGATCGGATCCTGTCCCTCGCGCTCGTGGATGCTCGGGCTGGTCAGGCTGTTGTCGGCAAGCGGCGAAAGCACGAGAATGCCGCCTGGCCTAGGCAGGCCGACGTCGCGGATGCGCATCGCCGCAGCCACCGCGAGGCCACCGCCGGCTGATTCGCCGCTGAGGATGACGTTCGTCGGCTCGAAACCCTGAGTAAGCAGCCAGCGATAGGCCTCGACCGCGTCTTCGAGGGCAGCCGGGAACGGATGTTCGGGCGCCAGCCGGTAGTTGAGGGCAAAACATCGCCCATCGACGGCCTGCGCCAGCCGCTCGCAATATTCGGTCGAGCAATCGGCGGAGCCGAACGCGAAGCCACCACCATGGAGATGCAGCACCACGCGCTGTCGCCCCGTCTCCTCCGGGTCAATCCACAGCGCGTTGGCCGTACCAATCTCCACCTTCGAAACCTTAGTCGACGGCTTGGGCTGGAACTGGCCGAAGAACCGGTCATAGCCGCGCCGCAGGCCGCGCACGCCGCACGCCTCCTCTTCGGCCGTGAACAGGTCGTGCCACATGCTCCAGGCTTTGGCCTGCGCCGAGGTATCTGTGTCGTAGACCGAGCGGATGCCGCGCTTGTCCGACGCGATGTGCTTTTCGCCCGAGGCCTTCACGACGTCATAGGAATACAACCAGCGCCAGATGGTCGCCGCCAGGGGATCAAGCTGCGCTAGGCCCTTCATGCGGCCGTCACGTGCCTTGGCCTGGATGTGGTCACTCTCTGTCCAGAAGATGTGTGTCGAGCGGGCCGTCGTCTGCACCTTGGTGGCGCGTGGCCGACGCCGCAGCTCGTAGTCTGCCAGTGCCTCGGGGATGTTGTGCTTGCCGTGCCGGGCGAGCGTGGCGGCCAGCATGCTGCCGTCCTCCAGCGCCTGACAGGCGCCCTGCGCCAGATAGGGCAGCATTGCATGCGCCGAATCACCGAGCAGCGTAGCGCGTCCCACGCTCCAGCGCGGCAGGGGATCGCGATCGTAGAGGCCGGTCACGAAAGCCTCGTCGATCGAATCGACCAGCTTCATCAGGCGTTCGTTCGCGCCGTGCATGGAGGCGCGCAGGTCATTGAGATTAGCGGAGGCATCCCAGGACTCGCGGTGCACCTCGGTCGCCGGCACCACGCCCCCGAAATTGAAGAGCATGCCAGGACGTACCCAGTATGCCCAGACCATGCGGTCGGCGCCCGCCCATCCATAGAATCGCTCCTTGAAGGCCATGTTGCGAATGCGATCGGCGGGGATCAGTGCTCTCCACACTAACTTGCCGGAAAAGACCGTGCCGCCATCGCCGACGAGTTTCTTGCGGATCACCGAATGGATGCCGTCCGCGCCCACGAGGACGTCACCCGAAATCTGCTCGCCGTCCGCCAGTGTCACCCGGACACCGTCGGCATCCTGGTCGAAATCGGCTACCCTGGCGTTGAGCCGTAGGACGCCCTTCGGCAGCGCATCCGCCAGGATGCCAAGCAGATCGGCACGGTGGAACTGATAGAAGGTTTCGCCGTAGCGCTCGGCGGCAGCCGGGCCGAGCGGCATATCCGAAATGATGCTGTCGTCGTCGAAGGCCAGGACGCGGAAGGACACCGGCCGCACACCGACGGCGTCGGCATCCGACAGCAGACCCAGCTGCTTCAGCACCACCGTCCCGTTGCTCGAAATCTGCACGCCCGCGCCGATCTCGCGCAGCGCCGGAGCGTGCTCCAGCAAGGTTACCCGCATGCCGAGGCGTAGGCACTGCAATGCGGTAGACAATCCGCCAATGCCGGCGCCGACAACGATGACGTGCATTTCCCGTCCTCCCAGAATTCCGTCGAAAGACGCGCCGTAACTTCGACGCGCCATGATGCAATCACGCGGTATTACATATAAACGTATATGTAAAGAACTTATTGATCGGATGGCGAGGTTCGATAGGTGCGGCGGATGATTGGGATCAGGACCATTGAGACAAAATCGGGCCGATTGAGAGGGGATGGTTTCTGCGCCCGGCCGGCGTTCCGAACGAATTCCAAAGCAATAGCCGATGATCAGCATTCGAATCGTCAGTTCCGGATCGATCGAGGACTCCCCGATTTCGAGGCTGAACTCATGCAAGAGCGAAATAACACTCCCAGGCGCGTTGATGACTTCAAGTTTCCCGTACGACAGCGAAATGCTCGATGAACGATCTTAGAATCCCGAGCCGAGCTAAAGATTTAGGGAAATACAAATAGAACGCCGGTCTCTGGACGCAGAATTCCGGTAGAATTTCGATGAGGTAGCCGCGAGCCAATTCCTCTTCGACACCTGCGCGAAGCGACCATCCAATACCGAAGCCCTGCCGAGCGGCTTCAACGACAGTTCGGAGATCGTTGAATATCAGCCGCCCGCTCACTGCCACGGAAATCTCACTGCCGGGGGTCTTGAAGCGCCACTCGGCAATCCGGCCGGACGTGATTTGCCGATGTCGGATACAGCTATGCGACAACAGGTCTCCGGGATTTGACGGGTGTCCGTATCGCGCGAGATAATCAGGTGAGGCGATATAGGCGCCATCTTGCGGTCGCGACAGACGCCGAGCGATCATGTCGTTCTGCAGATGATCGCCGAGGCGAATGCCAGCATGGAACCCTTCGGAGACGATATCGACCAGCGCCTCGTTGATCGCGAACTCCAGTTCCACGTCCGGATATGCCGTTTCGAAGGCCGCTAGCTTTGGGGCGATAATCAGTTGCCAGGCGCGGTAAGGCAGTGTGATTCTCAGCTGCCCTGATTTGTTCTCGGCCGCATCGCGCGCCGTATCCAGGGCCACCTCGATTGCCCCGACCAGGTGCCGCGTGCTGATGAACAAGGCCCTTCCCGCATCCGTCATGGTGACGGAACGGGTGTTGCGGGTGAGCAGCGGCGTCCCGAGACGTTCTTCGAAGACTTTGAGCTGGTGCGAGATCGTGGGTGGATTGACACCAAGGGCACGAGCGGCCGCTCGCAACGAGCCAAGCTCGGCGATTGTCAGGAAGGTCTGGAGCCCAGGCAGCTCTGCCCGCGTCATGATTGATTAAAATAATCGAACATAAAGATGAAATTATAACGGCTATTCGCAATTATCAATCGGAGCGACATTGGGAATGCTATTTTGGAGATACCAATGTTCATCGCATCGTCCCGCCGAAGTTCTGTCTTTACAGGCGTGACCGTCATCCTTTTCACGGTCTTCACGATGGCCCTGACGGATGCTTTCGTGAAATCGGCCAGCGCCGACATGACGCTCTGGCAGATCTATGTTCTACGGTCGATCATCGCCATTCCGGTGCTGTTCTTGCTCGCGCGCGGCTCGGCATGGCCGGCCGCGCCGATCTGGGTCGCTCTTCGCAGCCTAACCCTTGGATTGATGTATCTCGCCATTTACGCCGCGATCCCGATGCTCGATCTCTCGGTGATCGCCGCATCTCTCTACACCGGCCCTCTATTCATCGTCGTGCTATCGGCGATCGTTCTCGGCGAAAGGATCGCCTGGTATCAGTGGGCGGGCATGGTGGTGGGCTTTGTCGGGGTGCTTGTGATCGTGCGCCCTGCGACGGCCGACTTTTCACCATTGTCGCTGCTCCCGGTCGTTGCGGCTTTTCTTTATGCGGTCGCCGCTGTCTTGACCCGCGCCAGGTGCCCAATGGAAGAGCCGCTCACTATGGCTTTATGGCTGAATGCGATTCTTCTTGCTCTTGGATGTATCGCCAGCGTTGCCGTCGCGTGGTCGGGAACCGGATTGGCCTACGACTATCCGTTTCTTTTGGGCCGCTGGGCCGAGATGGATGCCGGCCAATGGCGGATCATTTTTACCCTGGCGGCTTTGATCATTGGCGTCAGCATCGGCTTGGCCCGGGCCTATCAATCGGAACATCCGCAGATAATTGCGACGTTCGACTATGCCTATCTGATTTTTGCGGGATTTTGGGGTTTCGTTTTCTTCGGCGAGGTTCCTGACAGGATGACGCTAGCCGGCATGGCTCTCATCGTGCTGGCTGGCCTGATCCAGCTTTTCGCGGAACGTCTGGTCGGAAACGTTGCCCGATCCTTTGAGCCATGCTGTCGCCGAACGGCAGAATGAGAGCCTTGATGTCGCACCCTAGCTCCTAGCCACATCTCTCCTCTGGCTGGGCGCACATCCTGCTGATCGGCGAATATCTCTGGCCCATCGAGACAAAAGCTTAGACCAGATGAGCGATTGCAGCGGCATCACCGCTAGGTTTTCCTTCTCGAGCCGATGACGGCCGGAAAGGAAAAATACTATGGAAAGAATAGTTTATGTCGGCCTCGACGTTCATGCCGATACAATAGCCGTTGCGACGGCTGAAGAAGGGCGGGACGGCGAAGTCCGTTTTCACGGTGTCACTGAAAACACCGGCGATTCTGTTTTGCGATTGACGAAGCGGCTTGTCGCCGGAGGAACTCACCCGGTTTTCTGCTATGAAGCCGGGCCCTGCGGCTACGGCCTACATCGCTTGCTCACAAAGCTGGGGTTTGATTGCGCTGTTGTTTCGCCGGCCATGATTCCGCGTCGCGCCGGTGATCGGATCAAAACCGATCGTCGCGATGCAGAAATGCTTGCGCGGCTGTGGCGCGCCGGCGAACTGACGCCGATCTGGACACCAGATGAGGAGCAGGAAGCCATGCGGGATCTGATCCGCACACGCAAGCAGGCTCTGGAAGCGCTCAAGATTGCAAAACAACAGCTGCTGAGCTTCCTGCTTCGGCATGGTCTTCGCTATGATCGGCCGAGCTATTGGACGAAAATCCATTGGCGCTGGATCAACGAGCTTCGGAAATTTCGCTATCCGCATCAGCAACTGGCCTTTGAGGAACTGAAACGGACCATTCGCCAGATCGAGGAGCGCATCGGCACGTTGGATCAGGCGATCGAAGATGCCGTGAAGGACTGGCGTTTTGCGCGACTTGTCGACGCGCTCCGTGCGCTGCGTGGCGTCAACACGACAATTGCCGCAACGCTGGCCGCCGAGATCGGCGACATCAGCCGCTTCTCCAATCCCCGGCAACTCATGGCCTGGTTCGGATTGGTTCCGAGTGAGCATTCGAGCGGCAGCACGACACGGCGCGGACGCATCACGAAGACCGGCAATGCCTTGGCTCGCACCATGATGGTCGAGGCGAGCTGGTCGTACCGACATCCGCCTCGCGAACAGCATCCCCATTTGAAGCGCAGCCTTCATCTTCCGCAGGAGATAAGAGACATCGCCTGGAAAGCGCAGACGAGGCTCTGCAAGCGCTATCGCGATCTTTCGAAGACTGGAAAACCGCAACCGCGTGTTCTGACTGCTGTTGCCCGCGAACTGGCCGGCTTCATCTGGGATATTGCCCGTAAAGTGCCAATTCGAGCGTAGCGCACATAAATCCTGCTGCCTGTGCAGCATGCTGGAGATGTCGGCCAAGGATAGGGAACCCTCGACACACGTTGGGACAAATATCCGTTCTTAGAGAGAGGCAAGCCCGCATCGAATATGGTCAGGCGGCTAACAATCCGCGGATGAGAGTATGATAAACCATCGGTTCGGCCACCATCTCCAGCACCGTGCACAGGCTACATCAATTGACCTACTCCGCGCAGGCGGGGTAGCTTAACTGCGTCCGGAAAATCTAAATCGCCCCAGCCGGACCCGACCCCAATAAGGACTTTACAACCGTGGCAACACTAACTTTTCAAGGCAATAGACCCTAATCTGCCTTCGAGGAGAATATCGTGGGGTGGTCTTGAATATCTTGTGCCGCCAGTTCGAAAAGCCAGCCGATTCTGGACCTTTGCCTTGTCTCAAGTGAAGATTTCAGGTGGTCGTACATGTTGAGCCGGGCTGCATATTGTTGCAGTGCGTCTGCCGCCTGCTTAGGCTCATCGAGCGGTGAGCGCATTAAGAGGAGCGCATTCCAAATGGCGCTACGACTTGTGGCGGGGAGCGTCTCGTTCGCCTCCATTTCTCCAAGCCGCAAGAGCACGTGCCCCAAGGAAAGCGCGGCCAGCGCATCCTCGACCTCCTGAACTTGTCCACGAGATAGAACCGCTAGGCTGAAGACTAGGGATCGCAAACGAGCGAGATGGCGCTCTGCCCATGGCGTCCTCGAACGGATCGAAATAGCAGAGATCTCACGGCGTATGGACGCTCGCAAATGACGCCGGCGGCGCCTCGAATCCATCGGCAGCATCCAGCGATAAAAGACGTAGTTCAGGGAAATCCCGGTCAGCAACATTGCCTCGTTCGCTATCATTTCCGGTGTGGAACTGGGGCTCATGTCGACGGGCCGCGCGAGAACTGCGAAGAGCATGTTGAAAGCAAGGCCGATGAACAGCGTTCCATGGCCCACCTGCAACAAGGAGGCGCCGAATACGAGGGGCACCGCAAGCAGCAGCGAAAGCCACGTATGCGAAACCTGTCCCAAGACGGCGACACGCCAAAGGGTTGCGGCGGCCGCAGCTCCCAGGCCGCCAAGGAATACCTGACGAACGACGGGGGCGGGGTCGTCCACCATGGAAAACAGTACCGCGAATATGCCGGTCCCAAGAAGCAAGTACCGCAGCGGCTCCCAGTCGAAAGCAAGCCAGACAGACGAAGCAATCAAAGTTACGATGGCTGCCCGGAGTGCGGCCAACCGCAAGCCTGCAACATCCGGGTGCGGCCTTGATAAGCGTGGTGCGGGCTTGCCTTCAGCGTTCCCGACTCGTTCGTAGCCTCGCGCAGCGCGCGCGAGGAGAGCCCGCATCTCGTCCAGAACAGGAGATATTGCCGGGTCCGCTGCCTCCAGTTGATGAGAAGCGGTATGGATCGCCTGAATGTCCAGAACGCCGGCGGCGGCTAGGGTTTTCGCGGATTCGTCAAACGCGTTTCTTAAAGCAGTGAGGTCCGTGCAACCGGGCGTAAGCGCCGAGACCTCCCGAGAGCGGACCGCCCGTGCTACAACGATAAGGTCGAGCAGAAATGCGAACAGTGCATTCATTTCGTGCAGACTTCGCCGGGCGGAAATCGATCCCGCCGCCGTGTCCTCGGCTGATGCCTCAAGGGACGCAAGCGACAGGAGGAATTCGCGCTCTTTTGCGAAGGCACGTTCTCCAGGTTCAGCTAGAGCATCAGCGATCATCACGAGCGCCTGCACCGTCACCGTGCGGGCTCGGTCGGTGATCTCCGAACGAACTGCAGGTGGACCGAAGACAATTGCGATACTGATAGCCGAACCGATCCCGATGATATTATCCAGGAGACGGGCGGCAGCAAATTCCAATGGATCGATCGCTGTGCCCAACGTCAGTGTCACGATTACAGCGGATGTCAGGCCGCACAGCGCAGCGCCGTAAGCGCGTTGGTGACGCATTGCATTTGCGACACCGCTGCAGGCAGCGATCCAGATCGCGAGACCCAGAAGCGACAGGGCGGGCGATCCGCCGCCGGCAATTACCAGGAACGCACCCGCCACCGCACCGACAAGAGTGCCGATAAATTGCGCTAGGCTGCGCTCCAGTAAGAGCCCTCGCGACGGCTGTCCGATCATCCATACCGCCATGGCTGCCCACCAGGGATTTTCAAGTCCTGACACTGTCGCAATCAACATAGCAATGATGGACGCCAGCGTGAGGCGCTTAGCGATGTTCCGGGCTGTCGGATTGAAAAAGGTAGCTACTAATGGTTTCAAGTATACACCGGTCTTGCGGCCTGAGCGGCTAGTCAACATCATCCAGCATGTCGCCGAGAGCAGCTCGAGATAACGGCTCGTCCCATTCGACGGGTGAATACTTCGCAAATGCCTTGTTATCGGGAATATTTTCCCGAGTGAAACACCGATTTGATATCGGTCATATCGATATGATATGGGGATGGCTCAGTTCTGTGTCGTAATTTAGAAGTTTTGTCGTGTAGTATTCGTGATTTGATATAAGAATGGACCTGAAGCGACTTCGCTATTTCGTGACCGTGGCGCATTTCGGGAGCTTTACCCGGGCAGCTGAGGCCCTGCGCATGGCGCAGCCCCCATTGAGCCAACGGATTCAGGAACTCGAAGCCAAAGTCGGCTCGATTCTGATCAACCGTGACTCCCGCCCGCTGACGCTCACTCCTGCGGGACGGCTGTTCTTCGATCATGCAATGCAGGTGTTGCAAAAGACCGACGCCATGATGGCTTCAATGCGTCGTCTGAGCAGCGAAGAGCGGCGGACACTCACCCTGGGCGTTGTCCCTGCCAACTTCCACGGTAATATCGCCGGTGTCATCCGCGAGTTTCGTCGCGCGTTGCCGGAGGTAGGCGTACGGATTCTGGAAATGAACAGTATCGAGCAATCCGATGCCCTGCGGCAAGGGCGAATAGATGCCGGGATCAGCCGCATTCAAATCGTCGCCGAAGGAGTGCAGCGCATCGTGCTTCGTGAGGAGCCCATGGTGGTCGCGTTGCCTTACGACCATCCATTTGCCAGCATGGAAGAAGCAATACCTCTCGAGGCGTTGAGGAATGAACCCTTCATCGTCTACACCAGCGATCCACGTCCCAGCCTTGCTGACCATATGCTGGCTCAGTTCACAGAACGCGATATTGCACTTTCGAATGTCATTGAGGTTCGGCAGTACGATACGGCGCTCATCCTCATTGCTGCCGGTAGCGGGCTTTCAATCGTCCCGGCATCGGCGCATTTCACCTCCACGAGTGTTGTCCATCGACCGTTGTTGGAGCACATCACGTCACCGATCGTCTTCTGCCATCGAGACGATGATAATAGTCCTGAGCTTCGCGTGCTTTACTCGGTATTCTCTCATATGCTGGGCGAACATTCTCACGTAGCTCCGGTCGCATTGGAGGCTCGATTGGTGAGTTCGCCGCAGAGCTATTCGGAATAGGTGACTTCCCGTTTTGGACGCACCACCTCAGGGGGTACGCCTTCGAGAACCGTTAATGGAGCTAACTCTGATGGTGAAGCCGGTCGCGAGAATCTATTCGCGTTATAGCAGCGATGCTGCAAAGCTTCTCGGCCAGTCGATCCGGCTTGCCCGCATTGAACGAAAGCTGACGGTTGAGGGGCTCGCTGAGCGTGCTGGCCTTTCTCGCGGCCTCGTCCAGCGCATCGAACGCGGCGATATGGGCTGCGCTATCGGTGCTGTCTTCGAAACAGCGGCTATTGTGGGAATTAGGTTGTTAGATGCCGATCAAGCCTAGATGACGGGAAAGATCGTATCGAATGAACAGATTCTGACTTTGCTGCCGCAATCCGTCCGCAATCCCACGAAGGTCGTCAAAGATGACTTCTGAGAAGCCTCTCAACGAAGTGTATGTCTGGATCTGGCTTCCGAATGAAATAGAACCAGTCGTTGCAGGTCTGCTTTCACGCGCCGGTAGTGCGTTGGTGTTCAACTACGGCCCGCAGTTATCTCGAGCGTGACAACGCGATTCCGATCTACGAGCCGAACTTCCGCTCAAATCTGGGATACTGCCACTGCCAGCCGGGCTTTCTATGCCGAGCAGTCTGCGCGATGCTGCGCCGGATGCTTGGGGCCGGCGGGTCATCATCAAATCGCAAGTTCGGACACAAGGGCGCTGCGATCGATCTAGGGCAGCTCGATGAGCTGACCTATCTCATCGAATCCGGCTCTGATCGGATCGGCGCGCTCGACTTCCAGCGCTCGGCTACAGTCTATGAGCCCCGGCAAGCTGGTGGTGCTTCGCTCGACGACCTGCTGATGGCCGCCGAGCGAGTCGAGGCCGGCGTTCCCATCACGCCCGAGCTAGAACAGGCGCTCTTTCATGGCAGCTCGCTCGGAGGCGCCCGGCCGAAAGCAATGATCGAAGAGCCCAGCGCAAAATACATCGCCAAATTGTCATCGCGTACGATGTCCTCAACATCGTCAAGGCGGAATTCATAGCGATGCGGCTGGCCGTCCTTGTTGGCCTGCGCGTCGCTCCTGTGCGTCTAGTCGGCACCGCCGGAAAAGATGTACTGCTGATCCAGCGCTTCGACCGGTCGCCTGGAGAGGGGGGCTGGCTTCGAAAAGGTATGGTGTCGGCGTTCACCCTATTTGGCCTTGACGAACTCATGGCGCGCTATGCGAGCTATCAGGACTTGGCCGAGATCATCCGTCATCGCTTCGAGACGCCGAGAGCGACACTGCACGAGCTGTTCGGGCGGCTCGTCTTCAACATCTTATGCGGCAACACGGACGATCATGCTGGAAATCATGCCGCGTTTTGGGACGGGACAACGCTCATGCTGACGCCCGCGTACGATATCTGTCCTCAAGGCAGAGCCGGCAACGAAGCAGGGCAGGCCATGCTCATTACCGGCGAAGAACCGTCAGAGCCGGCTAGCGGTCTGCCTCGACGCGGCTGCGCAGTTCCAGCTCAATGAGGAGGAGGCTATCGCGATCATGGAGACGCAGATCGATATCATTCAGAAGCAGTGGATGGTCATTTGTGACGAGGCCCGGGTTGAGCGATCGTCGATCGCAATTTGATGTGGCGGCGACAATTCCTGAACCCTTTCGCCTTTGAGGGCGCACCCTACCGGCTGACAAGAATGGTTGGGTGAGGATAGCATTTTCGATGATTATCAAAGACGTCGAAGAGCTTGAAGAAAGGCGGCTTTGCTTCGAATGCGTGGCAGAAGCGTTCCTGAGCTGGCAGGTTGAGACCGAAGGCTCTGTCGAGCAACGTTCCTATTGCGCGGACGAAGATCCCAGCTTCAGCCTCAAACGGATGTCCGACCATGTCGCGAAGGCCTTTGAGCAGCATTACGAGTCTGCTTTCCAAGCTCGGCCATCATCTTGCCCCAGTTGGCATCCGCAGCGCCTTAGTAAAATTCGATATGAATGTCCTTGGTCTGGGTCAAGACTGCGGAACTTGTGCCCGCAACCACCGCGAGGCGACAATTGCTGCTGCAATTTGTATCCGCCGACGCTAGTTTTGGCTGAACATATTTCTGTCTCCTCCAAAAGCTGTCCTCTCTGCAGTGCAAATGACAGCGACGATCCGGAGGGACGGAGCCCCAGCGAGACGGACGGCCTAGGGGTGGCGCATACTTCGGCGGCCCCCGGCCCCAGCAATCGTTTCAACGGTCGTGCGGTGCGGTTTCAATGTCGACCGGGTAGGCGACATATGCGAACCGGCAACTGTCAGGCGACCAGCTATTCACGTTGATTGTCCCCTGTCCTCCGAAGAGGCGTACTGCGCGGACAGGGCGAGCCCATCGCCCGTCGAGGACTATCATCAAGTCAACCCAAAGGTCAGGAGGATGTCCGGCGGTGCCGGGCGGATAGGCCAGGTACACCACGGTGCGACCATCCGGCGATATGTGAGGGAACCAGTCGACGGTTTGGCTGACAATCATGCGAGTTAGTTCCGAGCCGTCCGGCCGCATGCGTGCAATTTGGGCATGGCCGGAGAAAGCCTCGGTGTTGAAGTACAGCCACTGACCATCCGGACTGTACTCCGGGCCATCGGCCGGTGACCCAGCGCTGGTGACCTGCCGATAGCCTGTACCGTCGGCTCCGACCGTGTAGATCTCTGCGGATATGAACGTCAGTGCGCCTGCGCTCTTCTCAGCGCGAACCCCGACGAACGCCAGCTGCATGCCGTCGGGCGATACGCCGTGAAGGAAATGCATGAGCCCTTCGGGGCCATCCTTACCGGTGATGCGGACGGCGGTTCCACCGGTTACCGGCGCCCGATAAAGATGCCAGTCGTCGAAGGCCGACAAGAAAATGTGTGTGCCGTCTGGATCGAGAACGTGATCGTTGTTAACGGGTGGAACAGCGCCGATGGCAATGGGTTGGAGCGTCGGCCTGTCGATGGGGACGCGCCACAAAGTGCCGGCGCCGTTGAGGATGAGAGCATCCCCATGCAAGGTCCAATTCGGTGCCTCAAGCAGCAAATCCTTGGTGTCCAGAATTAGGGTGTTCTGCCCGCTTACGACATCGTGAATCCAGACCTGGGAGCGCTGATTAGGCGCCAATTGACGGGGTGGTATATTCATTTCATTTCACCGGAGAGCCTTGTTGAAGAATTCCTCAAGCACCACGATGCTGCCGGCGGCGTTGAAGGCGAAGAGCAAAGGAGCGACGGCTTCTCGACTGACCGCGATAGCTTTGAAATCTGGATAGCCGGATCTGATGTCGCTTGGTAGTCAAATTTGAAAATGTGTCGCGTCTCAATCTACAACCAGTGACGCGAGGACATCGCTCGATGGAAACATCAAAGCTTTGGAGAACCGACGTCGCGCGGGTCTTAAGACGTTCCCAGCGGCAGCTTTCAAAATTCTGCATTGTAAAATCGATTTCGCATTGGTAAATTAATGTCAATACCGCAATGCTCGGAATCGCTGTGTTTTTCGCTCTTACGGCGGACTTCAAAAGTTCGAGGGACCCGGCAGACTGACAACAATCAGGAGATAATTATGGATAAACTTGCCACGCGCCAGTCTCAGGCGGCAGTCGTGCGTTCCGCTGGCAAGCCGCTTGTCATAGAAGCCGTCACCCTCGGCGGTCCGCGTTCTAACGAAGTGCTGGTTCGGGTTGTCGCGTGCGGCGTCTGCCACACCGATATCGTCTTCCGCGACCAATACTACAAGTCGCCGCTGCCAATCGTGCTAGGGTTCAGACTCAATCATAGCCAGAACGCGACGAGGGTAGCCAAGGCGACCGCAGATAAGAAGTTTCTGGCAAGCTTGTCGTAACGCGTTGC
>NZ_FPBI01000032.1:0-54484 GCF_900116595.1 Mesorhizobium sp. YR577
GGATAGCCGTTGGCGACGCCGCCGAGCGAGCAGATGATTTCGCGCAAGGCGCGGTCGTTCATGTCCATGACGCGGCGCCAGGCGACGCGGCGGGTGTCGATGGCCTGCTCGTTGCCCCAGTAGATGTGGTTGTCGATGAGCGCCGAGAGCAGATTATGCGCGGTGGTGATGGCATGGAAGTCGCCGGTGAAGTGGAGGTTCATGTCCTCCATTGGCACGACCTGGGCATAGCCGCCGCCGGCAGCACCGCCCTTGACGCCGAAGTTGGGCCCGAGCGAGGCCTCGCGAATGCAGATGATGGCCTTCTTGCCAATCCTGTTCAAGCCATCGCCAAGACCCACCGTCGTCGTGGTCTTGCCTTCGCCGGCCGGCGTCGGGTTGATGGCAGTGACCAGAATGAGCTTGCCATCCTTGTTGCCCTGCACCGACTGGATGAACTCGGCCGAGACCTTGGCCTTGTCATGGCCGTAAGGCAGAAGATGCTCCGTCGGAATGCCGATCTTGCCGCCGATCTCCTGGATAACCTTCTTCTGCGCACCACGCGCTATCTCGATGTCGCTCTTTACGTCGGCCATGAAATCGTGTCCTCCATACTGAATTCTTGTGGTCGCAGTGGGCTGAACGAGGTGGGGAATATGCGGGAAAATCCATCTCCGGCCGGGCGCAGGTGACCGGCACGAAAACAACGCTTCAAGGTTCGAAAATCCTGATTTCCACCTTTTCTTTCAGGATTGACAATAAGCCATTTCGAGTGCGTCTCGTCAACCTGTGTGAAAGAAAATTTCACAGTAAGAATTATTTTTGACGGCGAAATTTCAGTATCCCATGATGAAAAAAGCCGGCCCTTGGGCCGGCTTTCGATGGCCGAGACTTTCGATCTTCAGATCACGAAGTACCAGTTCGCAATCAGCACGACGGCCAGGCCTGCCACCAGCGTCAGATAGGGCAGGATGCCGGCCTTCCTTGTCTTCAGGTCGCTTTGCTTCATGCCGAGATCGTCGAGCATGTGATCCGGGAACTTACCGCCGTCCTGGATGTAGTGGCGGAAGCAGAAGACCGGGATGATCAGCGCTGCGGTGAAGAGCCCGGCCCACAGCGCCGACGGGTTCCACACCTTGGCGCCCGCGCCCATGAAGATCGCGTTCACATAGGCGAAGACGCCGCCAACCACGATCAGCCATGTCGGCGCCCGCCATGGCCGGGCGATATGCCCGTTGTCCATGCGGTGAATCCAGCCGGCGTTGAGGTTGAGGAAGTTGAAGATGATGTAGCCACAATTCGACACGGCGAGGATGAAAAAGAAGCTCGTCGCATCAGTCGAAGCGATGGCCAGCACGATGAGATTGACGACGAGGTCGGTCCACATTGCGCGTGTCGGCGCGCCATGCGTGTTGACGTGGCTGAGGTATTTCGGCAGCCAGCCATCCACCGAACCCTGATAGAGGGTACGCGATGAGCCTGCCATCGCTGTCATGATCGACAGCAGCAGGGCCAGGATCATCAGCATGATGAGCAGGCTTTTCACCAGCCCGCCGCCGCCGACCATCCCTGCCAAGGCGTCGGCAACGCCGGAGCCGTCGACGATCGGGGTCGCCAGCATGCCATTCAGGCCGAGCACGCCCTGGAAGGTGAAGGGCACGATCATGAAGAGCAGCATGCAGAGCAGGCCGGAATAGAAGATGGCCTTGAAGGTGTCGGTTGCCGGGTTCTTGAATTCGCGCGTGTAGCAGACGGCAGTCTCGAAGCCATAGGTCGACCATGCGGCGATGAACATGCCGCCGAGGATAAGCGTCCAGCCGGGGATGTTCCAGGCTCCCGGTTCCGGCGCGTAGGCGGCGGCGAGTGGGACGATGGGCGAATAGTTGTCCCAGTTGATCTGGCCGGTGAGGATCGGGACGATGCCGACGATCAGCAGCGGCACGATGACGAGCAGGCCGACGACGCGCTGCACATTGGCGGTGCCGAGAATGCCGCGATGCTGGATGGCGAAGGTGATGAGCATCAGCACCGCGCCGATCCAGAAGGTGGCGTTGAGCGAGAAGCCGACCGGGCCGAGCGAATGGCTGTAGAGCGTCCAGGTGCGGATGCCAGGCGTTGCCGCGGTCGTCACGGCGGCAATGGCATCAGCCGCAGAGGTGCCGGCATTGGCCGCGATATACGACAGCACCTCCGGTGAGGTTTCGGTGAAGCCGGGGATCGGCGCCAGAGCGTTGAGCATGTAGGCGGCGGCAATCGAGCAGCCGAGCGACAGGACCGGCGACCAGGCAAACCAGTTGCACCAGACCGAAAGGGGCGCGACGAATTTGGAATAACGTAGCCACGCGGTCGCGCCATAGACCGAAGCGCCGCCCGACTTGTTGGGAAAGAGACCGGCGATTTCGGCGTAGGTGAAAGACTGGAGAAACCCCATCAGCATGGAGAAAATCCAGATCAGAAAGGCGACATTTCCGGCTGTGCCGGCGATGCCGCCGATCGAGAAGAGAACAAGTGGCGGGACGCCGCTGGCCACCCAGAACGCGCCGCGCCAGTCGATCGTCCTGTGCAATTCGCCATCGCTCGCAGGCGCATAGCTAACCGTCGAACTCATTGTCGAAGTTCCCCATTGTTGATGATGTGTTCCCGGAAGGATTTCTTTTTGGGCTGATCGGCGTGCGCCTCCACGGGCCTGACCAGCTTTTCCGCTTAGTTTTCTTTTTTTCCTAACAGTGAAGATTGACACAGCCGCTGGTGGCGTCAAGCATTTTGTTTGACCACGCCGATCACATTCGCAGACGCGCGGAATTCAGCCGCGATCTCGGTTTCGAGGCGAGGCGGGCTATGCCCGGGGAGAGTTGTGGCGGATGACGAGCGCCGGCTATTGCGCGGCGACGAGGGCCGGTTCCACGGCGTCGGGGCGATCCGAGAGCGCGCCGTGATAAAGCGCTGCGATCAGGTCCGACTGCGTGATGATGCCGACGAGCTTCCCGTCGGCATTGACGACTGGAAGATGGTGCAGCCCGGCATCGGCCATGACCGGCACAAGCTCGGCGATCGGCGTCTCGGGCGCTGCGAAACGCACCGGCGCACTCATGATGTCGCTGACGGTCTTGTTGAAACTGCGCCTGGGCTTTACGGCCTGGCGCAGGCGCTTGCCGAGGCCGAGATGCAGTTCTCCACGCGGCCCCCAGTCAGCGCTCTGCATGAAGTCGGTCTGGGTCACGATGCCGACGACATTGCGGGCATCGTCGATCACCGGCAGGGCCTTGATGCGGTGGTCGCAAAGCTCTTTCCAGCTGTCGCGAAGCGAGGTCTGTGGCGAGACCGTCGCCACGTCGCGGGACATGATGTCGGCGCAGCGGATGACGCCGAAGCGGCGGTGATAGGCCTGCATCTCGGTCTCGTGCAGCAGGGCGTCGAGGTCGTCGGTGCTGACATTGACGACCTCGTCATAGCGCTTCAAGGCTGCTTCGAGATCGGCGGACGTGAAGCCGACGCGTGCCGTCGGGACGGGATCAGCCGTCTTGTGCGGGTTGACCGCCGGCGCGGGCGTGAGGTGCGGATAGCGGCGGCCGGTCAGGTTGTTGAAGGCAAGTGCGGCGGCAAGCAGCAGCAATGTATTCACGCCGACCGGCCACAGCGCGAAGCCGTAGCCTGCGGCATGCACGGCCGGGCCGCCGAGCACGGCGGTGAGCGCCACCGCGCCGCTTGGCGGATGCAGGCAGCGCAGCAACAGCATGGCGCCGATCGAGGCGGTGATCGCGATCGTCGAGGCAATGAGCGGATCGTCGAGCCATCGCGCGCAGGTGATGCCGATGAGGGCGGCGACCAGATTGCCGCCGATGATCGACCAGGGCTGTGCCAGCGGGCTGGACGGCGTGGCAAAGAGCAGGACGGCAGAGGCGCCCATCGGGGCGATCAGCAGCGGTGATGCACCTGACGAGCTGAAGGCGATCTTGGTGGCGAGCCCGGTGAAGAAAATGCCGATCAGCGCGCCTACGCAGATGCGCATCCGCTCCGCATTGCTGACGGACGGCAGGGCTGGAAGCAACCGCTTCAGGACTGACAGGAACTCGGGCATTTGGGCGATATGGCTCTCAAGGCAGCGGCACTTACGCCGTGAAACGCCCTGCGCGCAAGGAATGGATTTGCGCGGATGGTCGCGTTTCGGGAATGAATGGTTTGGTGGCGCATGGCGGGCTCGTTCGAACCCGCCTGAACTGCGGTTTTCTACGACCTCGGCTTCGTCTTTTGCGGATCGTAGTGAGCGAAGGGCACCACGCGGGCCGGCAGGCGCTTCTGATGGCCGTCGAGCTTGCCGATCTCGACTTCCGTGCCGATCTCGGCGTGGGCGACATCGAGGCGGGCGAGTGCGATGGTCTTGCCGAGGATGGGCGAGCGCATGCTGGATGTGACCTCGCCGATCTGGGCGCGGCCGATGTGGACGCAGTCGCCATGGCCGACAGGCACATTGGCGTCGATGTCGAGGCCAACAAGCTTTCGCGCCGGATGCTCCTTGCGCCGGATCAGCGCGTCGCGGCCGATGAAATCGTCGGTCTTGCTCTTCAGCGGCACGGTGAAGCCGATGCCGGCTTCGAACGGGTCGGTCTGGTCGGAGAAGTCATAGCCGGCAAAGATCAGCCCGGCCTCGATACGCACCATGTCGAGCGCCAGAAGTCCCATCGGCTTCAGGCCGTGCGGCTGGCCGGCCTGCCAGACCGCGTCGAACACCTGTTCGGCATCGCGCGGATGGCACCAGATCTCGTAGCCGAGTTCGCCGGTATAGCCGGTGCGCGAGACGACGATCGGCACGCCCTGGGCGTCGCCGATGCGGGCGACAGCGAAGCGGAACCATTCGAGCTCAGTGATCGACGGCTGCACGGGGGAAGTCCAGATGATCTCCTTCAGGATGTCACGGCTCTTCGGGCCCTGCAGGGCGATGTTGTGCATCTGGTCGGTGGAGGAGCGAACAAGCACCTTCAGGCCGAGTTTTTGCGCCGTCTCGCGCAGCCACGTGCCGCTGTAGTCATCGCCGCCGATCCAGCGGAAATTATCCTTGCCCAACCGCAGCAATGTGCCGTCGTCGATCATGCCGCCATGCTCGTAGCACATGGCCGTGTAGACGACCTGGCCGACGGCGAGCTTCTTGATGTCGCGCGTCAGTGTGTATTGCAGCAGCGCTTCGGAATCCGGGCCGGTGACCTCGAACTTGCGCAGCGCCGACAGGTCGATGACGACGGCCTTCTCGCGGCAGGCCCAGTATTCCTCCAGCGGTCCTTCCTTGGCGAAGGAATTGGCGAGCCAGTAGCCGCGATATTCGACGAAGTCGCGCGTGTGCTTGGCAAAGCTCGAATGGAAGGCGGTTTCACGGGTCATTTTGGGCTCGGCATCCGGGGTCGGTCGTGTGGCGATGGCGCGTGAGAATTTCTGCGCGCCCGAATAGGTCCGCACATGAATGTCGGTGAGGTTCCAGCCGTTGGACGGCGTCGTGTCGTCGGGGCAGGCCGACGAGACGCAGACGATGTCGGTCAGGGCCCGTAGCAGCACATAGTCGCCGGGCCGCGACCATGGCTCGTCGGAATAGATCACGCCATGCGCGTCGATGCCGGTGTTGAAGAAGAAGTTGATCGCCATCCAGCCGCCGCGGGGCGCGACACCCTTGTCGGCAAGCGCGCCGTTGAAATTCTCGGTGCAGTTGAGATGACCGGGATAGCCGATGTCGTCGTAATATTTGGCGTAGCAGGCGAGCGCGAAGGCATCGTGGCGGCCGCAGGTGTCCTGCACCACCTCGACCAGCGGCTCCATGTCCTGGTCGTAGTATTTGGAATGCAGGCCGGGCATCGGATAGCTGGTGCCCATCAGCGAGCGGGTGACCGTCACGTCGAGCGGGTGGTCCTTGCCCTTGTCGAGCTTGCGCGCCGAAAAGCACTGGAAGTCGGTGCACTGGCGCCCGTCGACATCGATGATCTGGATGAAATCGCCAGCCTTGACGAAATAGCTCTGCGCCGTCTTCGATTTGACGCGCAGGTCGAGAACCGGGTCGGCGAGCGGCTCGGGCAGGTCGGACTTTCCCGCAGGCTGAATGCGGGCGCGCTGGACAACGACCAGCAGCGGTGTTGCCGTGTCGTGGCCGTCGACCGGCATCGGCCCGCCGGGTGCTGCGATGATCAGGCTACCGTCGCGGGCGACGGTAAAGCTCTCTTCGGAGCCGGGAAGACTGGTGTTGCCGAACAGGCGCACCGCCTGCGGCTCGGCCAGATCGATCGCACGGCGCGCGAGGCTGTGACGGAATGTGCGCAGGCTCTCATTGTCGTCCAACAGCAGCGCCTTCAGCCCTGCCGCATTGCTGTTGGCCCTGGTGCCCAGGATGCCGGCATCGGTCTTGCCGGAGCCATCGGCAGCCACCAGTTCGCAGGCCTGTCCACCCTCGACATCGCGGATCGTAACCGTATCGCCGGCCTCGACGCTGATGAACACAGCACCTGCACCCGCCACCTGATAGCGCTCCATGCCGGCAGGCAGCGCAAGCAGCCCAGGCGTCAGGATCGCGCTCGGACGCGGCGGGCCAGAGACCACGCTGGGATAGATTGCTTGCGACACGGCGACCTCCCCGATCGTATTTTCCTGAGTGTGAAATTTTTTCAATTAAAAGAATACGCAGCCTGCAAGATGAAGGCAAGACCTGTTTACATCAGGCTAGCATATGGCTCATCGTACCGAAACGTCAGGCTGCCTCTGGAAGAAGTGCTGGAGCAGCCAATTTTTCGGAATCTGGTTTTGCGGCAGAACTTGTTGACAGCATCACAGAACGAATTATTGTCCTGTCAGTGAAATTTCTTTCGCTTAAGAAAAAGAGTCCTGGAGGGGATTGTATGAGCAAGAGGGTAGCAGTTATCGGCGCCGGACCTTCGGGCCTCGCACAGCTTCGGGCGTTCCAGTCAGCGGCGGCAAAGGGTGCCGAAATCCCCGAAGTCGTCTGTTTCGAAAAGCAGTCCGACTGGGGTGGCTTGTGGAATTACACATGGCGCACCGGCGTGGACGAGCATGGCGACCCGGTTCACGGCAGCATGTACCGCTACCTCTGGTCGAACGGACCGAAGGAATGCCTGGAATTCGCTGACTACAGCTTCGAAGAGCATTTCGGTCGGCCGATCGCCTCCTATCCGCCGCGTGCCGTGCTCTGGGATTACATCAAGGGCCGTGTCGAGAAGGCTGATGTGCGCAAATGGGTGCGCTTCAACAGCCCGGTTCGCATGGTGACCTATTCGGACGCCAGCGAGAAATTCACCGTCACCGTCCATGACCGCACCAACGACGTCGTCTATTCGGAAGAATTCGATTTCGTGGTCGTCGCGTCCGGCCATTTCTCGTCGCCGAACGTTCCCTATTTCGATGGCATTGCCAAGTTTGCCGGTCGCGTCATGCATTCGCACGACTTCCGCGACGCGCTCGAATTCAAGGACAAGGACATCCTCATCATCGGCCGCAGCTACTCGGCCGAGGACATCGGCTCGCAGTGCTACAAATACGGCGCGAAGTCGATCACGACCAGCTACCGCTCCAAGCCGATGGGCTTCAACTGGCCGGATAACTGGAAGGAAGTGCCGCTGTTGATGCGGGTCGAGGGCAAGACCTGCTATTTCAAGGACGGCACGTCACGCGATGTCGATGCCATCATCATGTGCACCGGCTATCTGCACCATTTCCCGTTCCTGACCGACGATCTGCGCCTGAAGACCGCGAACCGGCTGTGGCCGCTCGATCTCTACAAGGGCGTGGTCTGGGAGCACAATCCGAAGCTGTTCTACATCGGCATGCAGGACCAGTTCTACACCTTCAACATGTTCGACGCGCAGGCCTGGTATGCCCGCGACGTCATCCTCGGACGCATCAAGCTGCCATCGAAGGAAGCAATGGCCGCCGACAGCCAGAAATGGCGCGAGCGCGAGGAAACGCTGGAAGATGCCGAGCAGATGATCTGGTTCCAGGGCGACTACACCAAGGAACTGATCGACGCGACCGACTATCCGGACTTCGACATCGAGGCCGTCAACAAGACCTTCATGGAGTGGGAACACCACAAGATGGAAGACATCATGGGCTTCCGCAACCACGGCTACAAGTCGCTGATGACCGGCACAATGGCGCCCAAGCATCACACGCCATGGCTGGACGCGCTGGACGATTCGCTCGAAGCCTACCTCCACAACAAGTGAATTCTCTGCCGGCGACGCAAGTCGCCGGCAAGATTTTCACGCGGCAAGCCCTTGTCGAAAGTCCGGCGTCAGTCTGCCTTGACCAGATGCCAGGCGCCGCCCATGCCGTCGCCCTTCATGTCGCCGGCGGCCTTGTCCTGGGCGAAGTAATAGAGCGGTTTGCTGTCATAGGCCCACATCTTTGAACCGTCCTCGCGCTCGACGACTGACCATTCGCCTTCCGCCTTTGCATCAGCTTCGGCCTTGAAGGGTGGCCATTTCATTGCGCATTCGGCGTTGCAGTTCGATTTGCCGGCGGCATCCTTGTCGAATGTGTAGAGCGTCATGCCCTTCATGTCGGTGTAGATCTTTGCGCCGCCATGGTCGGTGGTCATTGCCGGTTCGGCAGCCATCGCAGACGCGGTGCCGATGATGAGCGCAGCAAGTCCGATGATCGTTTTCATGTTTCTCTCCCTGAATGGCGTGGTCGAAAGCCAAACTGGCTTCCTGTCTCGCTAACGCCTTTCGCGTCCGGTTTCGTCCCGGACAGGAGGAGAGATAGGGGAGGGGTCGCGGCCAGGAAGACGCGGCGCGACCTCATCCGGGCTCGTACACGTGAAATTTACTCGGCGGGCGCCACGTCGTCGGTGGGAAAGCCGCACCATTCGCCCAACTGGCGATAGGCGTCGTCGAAGCCGCCGACGGGCAGGGAAGCGACCGGCGAGTCCTGCAGTTCGAAGGTAACTGCATCGGCATCGTTCATCGCCGCAAACAGGGCCTGGCTGGTGTCGTTGTCGTTTTCCATGACCCATTGATGGCCGGTGTCGGTGACTTCGCCGAGAACGGTCACCTCCACTTTGGTGCCGTCGACATCGAACACGGCCGGAATGCCTTCGCCTTCAGGAAAATCGCCTTTCTCGGCGCTCACCGTGACGGCGGGATAGGCTTCCGGTGGCAGCACGTCACCATCCGAGATGCTGACCTTGAGCGTCCAGGCGGTGTCGTCGGGATCCTTGGCCGATGCGGTGGCCGTGCAGGTCTTGCGCTGGTCCTGGCCGGTGTTGACGTCCTCGACGCTGGCTGTCCAGTCGCCGACGACCTCGCTTATCGTATCGGCCCGTGCCGAATGAGCCGCCAGCATCGCCGCGCCCACAATCGCCCAGGCAAGAACGCGTCTTCCAGCGCTGTTGTTCGTCGTCATGCCAATCCAAGTCCCCAGAGTTGCCCACGATCCGTCAGGACCAAGCCTTTTATGCCGAACAAGTTCGATGCTGCAAAGGGAGTTTAGGCTGATTGGGCAACCGGAAAGCCTTGCGCGCCTGCGCTGCAAGGCCGATGATCGATGCCGGTCTGGAAGTTTTGGTAGCGGGAAGTGGACTCGAACCACCGACCCCAGGATTATGATTCCCGTGCTCTAACCAACTGAGCTATCCCGCCACAGGGCCAAGGTCCGAAAATTTGCCGCAATTGCGCGGGCATTTCGAAGCCTTCGCCGAAGGTCGGGCGGATATAAGGTCGCGACGGTAGGGCTGTCAAGCGCCGAGAGCCGGTGCGACTTCAAGAATTGATGCAAAGAAATCCTTTCTGGCATTCCATTTGATTCAGCGGGCGGGGTTGAGTTCGAAACGGCGCGCCGTTATGTCTCCGCCACCTATTTATTGAGTTCATAATTTGATGAAACCGCGAATTGCAGTTCTGGGATGCGGATATTGGGGTGCGAACCATATCCGCACTCTAAAGGGCCTTGGTGTCCTCCACGCGGTTTCGGACGCCAACAAGGCGCGCGCCGAAGGCTTTGCCTCGGAGCAGGATTGCCTTGCGATCGAGCCCGACGCCCTGTTCACCCGCAAGGATATCGACGCGATCGTCATGGCGCTGCCGCCGCAGTTTCATGCCGAGGCGGCGATCAAGGCTGTGGAAAACGGCAAGGACGTGCTGGTCGAAAAGCCGATCGCGCTGACGGTTCCCGATGCCGAGCGCGCGGTCGCGGCGGCAAAGGCCAACAAGCGCATCTTCATGACCGGTCATGTGCTGCGCTTCCATCCCGCCTTCGAGAAGCTCAAGGAGCTGATCGACAATGGTGAGCTGGGCGAGGTGAAATACATCCACTCGCACCGCCTCGGGCTTGGAAAGTTCCACACCGAAAACGACGCGCTGTGGGATTTGGCGCCGCATGACCTGTCGATGATCCTTGCGATCACCGGTTCGGCGCCGACGGAAATACGTGGCGAGGGTGCAGCCCTTCTGGATCACCAGAGCGATTTTGCCCATCTGCACATGCGCTTCCCCAACGGGCTGCGCAGCCATCTCTTCACTTCGCGGCTCAATCCTTATCGCGAGCGCCGGCTGACGGTGGTCGGCACGCGGGCAATGGCGGTGTTCGACGATGTCGAGCCGTGGGAGCGCAAGCTTGCCGTCTATCGCCATGCCGTTTGGCAGGACAGCGGCCAATGGGCCTTCACGGCCAACGAGCCGACCTACATTCCGGTGGAAGGCGGCATGCCCCTGACGCGCGAGCTGGAGCACTTCCTGTCGTGCATCCAGACGCGGGCAGAGCCGCGCACCAGCGGTGAGGAAGCAATCACCGTGCTTCGCATCCTGACTGCCGGGACCGTCACGCACGGTTGACGGACCGGTGGCTCAGGCCGCTCGTACAGGCCGCAGCCACCACAAGACAAGTGCGCCGGCGGCAAGCCAGATCGCTGCAACGAACAGTGCTCCCGCGCGACTTTTCGGTCGAACATCCATTTGCGCGGCTTTCGCACGCAATTCGCTCATCAATTCGGGGGGCGTCAAACGCACGACGAGCCAGATGCCGATTGGCACGATGATAAGGTCGTCGAGATAGCCGAGAACCGGGATGAAATCCGGAATGAGGTCTATGGGGTTGAGGGCGTAGGCTGCAACGCAGGCGGCGGCAATCTTAACATGCCAAGGTGTGCGCGGGTCGCGCGCCACCAGATACAAAGCGATTATGTCTCGCCTGATGCGCCTCGCCCAGTCTTTGAGCGTGGCAAACATCGAGGCCTCGCGTCTATTCCGCAGCGATCGTGTTCGAGCGCGCAGCGAGCTTCGTCAGCATGGCTTCGGCCTCGGCACCCCGCTCGGAGCGTTCGATGAAGCCGCCGCCGAGCACGCGGGCGTCGTTGCCATCATCGACATAGAGCACGCAGGCCTGGCCCGGTGCGATACCCGATTCGCCGTCGCCGAGTTCGACGAAGATCGCGCCGTCGCGGTTGTGAAGCACGGCCGGACGCGGCGGGCGGGTAGAGCGCACCTTCGCGAAAAGCTCGATGCCTTCCGGCCCGATCTCGCCCAGCGGCGTATCGCCCAGCCAGTTCATGTTGCGCAGGTAAATCTTGTGCGTCTCAAGCGCCTCGCGCGGGCCGACGATGACGCGGGCGCGCTCGGCGTCGAGATGGACGACGTAAAGCGGTTCGCCCGAAGCGATGCCGATGCCGCGGCGCTGGCCGATGGTGTAGCGCAGGATGCCGTCATGCCGGCCGAGCACGCGCCCGTCGATATGGACGATGTCGCCGGGATTGGCGGCGGTCGGCTTCAGCTTGGCGATGATGTCGGAATACTTGCCCTGCGGCACGAAGCAGATGTCCTGGCTGTCCTGCTTTGTGGCAACCGAAAGCCCGAGATCCTCGGCGATGGCGCGCACTTCGGGCTTAGACAGGCTGCCGAGCGGAAAGCGCAGATAGTCGATCTGTTCCTGCGTGGTGGCGAAGAGGAAATAGCTCTGGTCGCGATCGGCATCGACGGGCCGGTAGAGCGCGCGGTGCGCGCCATTGGCGCGTGAGCGGATGTAATGACCCGTCGCCAGTGCGTCGGCGCCGAGTTCGCGCGCGGTCTCGAGAAGGTCGGCGAACTTGACCGTCTGGTTGCACGACACGCAGGGAATCGGCGTTTCGCCGGAGACATAGCTCTCGGCGAAGGGATCGATGACCGCCTTGCGGAAGCGCTCTTCGTAATTCAGCACGTAGTGCGGGATGCCGAGCGTCTCGGAGACGCGGCGGGCATCGTCGATATCCTGTCCGGCACAGCATGAGCCGGCGCGGTGGGTGGCTGCGCCATGATCGTAGAGCTGGAGCGTCACGCCGACGACGTCGTAGCCTTCGCGTTTCAGGATGCCGGCCACGACAGACGAATCGACGCCACCCGACATCGCAACCACGACGCGTGTATCTTCAGGACGTCCGGGAAGGTCCAGGCTGTTCATAAAAGGATGGTCCATTTCAGCTGTTCGGGCGCTTCATGCCAACGACGGGAATATAGGTCAAGCCGCCGCAAAGCGCCACAGTTGGCGTTTGTGCCACGTGAGATGAGGTTTTTAACACTTTCATTGGCACCATACAGCAACACCAGTGGGCCGCTTCATGGTTAACAAAAGGTTCACGAACATTACTCAAGGCTTACCATCGGTTTAGGCAATTTTTAAAGCTGTGGCGGTAATGTGGTTGTGATTGGGTCTTTAAGTTTTGTGTAGAGAGTACTATGACCGATCTGGTTAGACCGCGTGTCAAATATGTTATTGGGCCTGACGGCAGCCCGCTTACCATTGCCGATCTTCCTCCGACGAATACCCGTCGCTGGGTCATTCGCCGCAAGGCCGAAGTTGTTGCGGCCGTTCGCGGGGGGCTTTTGAGCCTCGAGGAAGCATGTCAGCGCTATAAACTGACAACCGAGGAATTTCTGTCCTGGCAGGCATCGATCGACGAATATGGCCTGGCCGGACTGCGGACCACCCGCATCCAGCAATATCGACACTGATTTTCTAGAGCACCAGTGAAACGGCCGAACCGCAAGGTCCGGCCGTTTTCTTTGTCGAGCGTATCGATCAGGCCGTCAGAACCACCTTGCCCTTTGGCCGGGTGCCGAGGAATTCATGCGCCTTGCCTGCCTGTTCGAGCGGGAAGGTCTTTTCGACGTGGACGGTGAGTTTGCCCGCTTCGACGAGACGGACGAGTTCATTGAGTCCATCGCGGTCAGGGCGAACCGAGATGCGTTCTACGCGCACGCCTAGCGCAGGCGCCTCAGCGCGCGTCTTCTCGCCGGGATCGAGCAGCGACACGAGCACGCCGCCCTTCCGCAGCGACTTGAGAGACTGTGCGGCATGGTCTCCGCCGATGGTCTCGAAGACGATATCGACATCGCGCGCTTCGTTCGTGAAATCGGAAGCCTTGTAGTCGATCACCTCGTCGGCGCCGAGCGAGCGGACGAAATCGATCTTTCCGGCGCTGGCGGTCGCCAGGACATAAGCACCGCGCGCCTTGGCGATCTGCACCGCGAGATGGCCGACGCCGCCGGCGCCTGAATGGATCAGCACGCGCTGCCCTTCCTTCAGCCCGCCGGCGCCCACCAGCCCTTGCCATGCCGTCAGGCCGGCAAGAGGCAGGGCTGCTGCATGAATGTGGTCGAGCGTCTTTGGCTTGCGGACGAACTCGTCTTCCAAAATCGCGGCTTCCTCGGCATAGGCGGCTGCCTGCCCGGGAAAGTGCGAGAGGCCGAGTACTTCGTCGCCGACCTTGAAACGGCCACCTTCGGAAGCTTTTTCGACAATGCCGGAAACATCCCAGCCGATGGTGAAGGGCGGTTCGCCAAGCAGCGGGTAGAAGCCGCCGCGCACCGCGATATCGACAGGATTGATGCCGGCCGCCTTGACCTTGACGACTGCCTCGCCATGGCTGGGGTCGGGTGAGGGGCGGTCTTCGATTTCAAGGACTTCCGGTCCGCCGGCAGTCTTCTGGGTGATAGCGCGCATGATGCAATCTCCTGTTTGCAAAACCTTGCCACTATCATTTGGATAGTAATTATCCGTTGTCTAGTATGCACAATTTGGATATATAGGTACCCAATGTATAGCAACGATCCGGACAAGCCCTTCGGCTACGACGCATTCCGCCGCGAATGCATGTCGCATACGGTTCTCGAAATGCTGTCGAGCAAATGGGTTTATCTCGTTGTCGGTGCGCTGAGCTTCGGCCGCCGCCGTCATGGCGAGTTGGCTCGCAAGGTCGAGGGCATCACACCAAAGATGCTGACGCAGACGCTTCGCGTGCTGGAGCGCGATGGTCTGGTGCAGCGTGAGGTTTTTCCGGTAATCCCGCCCCGAGTGGAATATGAACTGACTGAGCTTGGCCGCAATCTGGCAGGCCTGCTCAACGAGATCAGAGCCTGGTCGGAACGTCACGTTCCCGAAATCGTCGAAGCGCGCAAGCAGGCGTCATCTGATTCGGAGAGTGTTTCGGCAGCCTTGTAGCCTTACCCGCAAGGCTGCCGAGCGATGCCTGTCAGACGAGGGTGGCTGCGATGCGGCCAACCTCGGCGTGAACGATGTTCTTCTCGTCCGTCGATGCTGACGATTCGGTGAAGTAGGACGAAACGATGATCGGACCGCGCTTGGGCGGCCACAGGATGCCGACGTCGTTGGCCGAGCCATTGTCGCCGGTTCCGGTCTTGTCGCCGACTTTCCAATCCTTGGGCAGATGGGCACGCAGGCGCTTGTCACCGGTCTTGTTGGCCAGAAGCCACGTCTTGAGCTGGTCTCTCGAAGCCGGTGACAGCGCATCGCCAAGCACCAGTTTCTGCAGGTCTGCCAGCATTGCCGCCGGGGTTGTCGTGTCGCGCGGGTCGCCGGTCTTTGCTTCGTTGAGCGCGGTCTCGATGCGATCGAGCCGGGTCACTTCGTCGCCAAGCGTGCGTGCATAGGCGGTCAGCCCGGCCGGCCCGCCGAAACTGGCAAGCAGAAGATTTCCGGCGGTGTTGTCGCTGAGGGTGATTGCCGCTTCGCAAAGCTCGGCGAGCGTCATGCCTTTCTTGCCGACGTGCTTTTCGGTCACCGGCGAATAGGTGACGAGATCCTTCTTCTCATATGTGATGCGGCGGTCGAGCTTTTCCTCGCCCTTGTCGACGCGGGCCAGGACAGCTGCCGATGCCAGGACCTTGAAGGTGCTGCACAGGGCAAAACGTTCGTCGGCGCGGTGCTCGATCCTGGTTCCACTTGCCGTGTCGAGGATGGCGACGCCAAGCCGGCCGCCATATTTCTTCTCAAGGGCACGCAGTTGCGCTGCGGCGTCTTTTACATCGGCCAATGCCGTCCGCGCCACCATCAGGGCAGGGGCAGCAAGAAGCGAGCCGGCCAGTATCGAGCGCCGTGTCAGCGAAATTGTCATGAAGTCGTCTCCCGATTCGAAAAAGCCGCCCGTCCGGGCAGCAATCCGCCATCGAATGCGGGCGCTTTGTTGCCGCACTGGCAGCGACATTGTGACGGGAAACGTATTTCTTTTGCCGGCCCGGACGCTGTTCGCGTCCAGGGCGTGCCGGCGGCCGGCCTTGATTGGGATCGGCTGTCTCAGCCGATCATGGCGCTGCGGTTGTCGCTTTCGATCTCGCGGCTCTTACTGTCGCGTGATTCGAGCATTTCGGCCTTGGAAAGCTCCGCTTCAGCTTCGCCGAGTAATGATTCGGCTGCGGCTCGCTGTTGAAGCAGGTCGGATTGCGAATTTTTGAGGTTGTCGCGGCGCAGGCGGGCAGCCTTGGCGAAAGTCGGGTAGGCAAAATGATTGATATCGGTAATGCCGGCCTTCTTTTCCTCGGCGTTGATCTGGAACTCCAGTTCTCCGGCCATGCGATCGAATTCGGCAATCATCATGTCGAGCTGCAGCAGCTGGCGGCGTTTCTCATTCACCTGAAACTGCTTCAGCCGAACCAGGTTTTCACGTGATTTCATGATTCGATACTCCAATTCACGCACACTCTCCCATCAAACCGCCCCCTTGCAGCCCGAAAAGGCCCGACAAACACACACATCCCCGGCTTCCCGGCAAAAAGGGAAACAAATCCCTAAAATTTTCGCCGCTGGTAACCATTCGTTTACGGGCATTGTTAATCATAAGGGTCAGGACTTAAGGGGCGGTAAAAATTTGGCTGCGAAGCCTAACGACCACAACAAGAGTCGAAAGAATCACTTAGGGCCGGTTGTTAATGCGGCCTGTTAAGAAATGGATCTGGGATTCATCATTAGATTCAAGAGGGTGTATCCAAGGGTTAAAAAAACTGGTACTGCTTGCCAAGCGGAATTAGGATTTGTTAACCATTCGATGGCAGCCTGCGACCTAGGCAATCACTGCTCCGGTACCGGATGGCTCTCGATGCGGTCCGGCGGCAGAAAAGGGGAATGAAATGCGCGTTCTGCTGATTGAAGACGATAGTGCGACAGCACAAAGCATCGAACTGATGCTGAAATCGGAGAGTTTCAACGTCTATACGACGGATCTCGGTGAAGAGGGCGTCGATCTCGGCAAGCTCTACGACTACGATATCATTCTCCTCGACCTCAACCTGCCGGACATGTCCGGCTATGAAGTTCTGAGGACGCTGCGGCTTTCCAAGGTGAAGACGCCGATCCTCATTCTCTCCGGCATGGCCGGCATTGAGGACAAGGTCCGCGGCCTCGGCTTCGGCGCCGACGACTATATGACCAAGCCGTTCCACAAGGACGAGCTCGTCGCCCGTATCCACGCCATCGTGCGCCGTTCGAAGGGCCACGCCCAGTCGGTCATCCTCACCGGCGACCTGGTGGTCAATCTCGACGCCAAGACCGTCGAAGTCGGCGGCCAGCGCGTGCATCTGACCGGCAAGGAATACCAGATGCTGGAGCTGCTCTCGCTGCGCAAGGGCACCACCCTGACCAAGGAAATGTTCCTCAACCACCTCTATGGCGGCATGGACGAGCCTGAGCTGAAGATCATCGACGTCTTCATCTGCAAGCTGCGCAAGAAGCTCGACACCGCATCCGGTGGCCAGAACTTCATCGAGACGGTCTGGGGCCGCGGTTACGTGCTGCGTGAGCCCGAGGAAATCCGCGAAAGCGCCTGATTTTTCTGCAAGCGATTGAAAAGGCCCGGCTTTTGCCGGGTTTTTTCGTTTTGGCTTAGAGCGGTTCAGTTTTTGATAGAAACGTTGAACCGCTCTAACGGTTTGTTTTTACACAATTCCAGGAAAACCGCTGCACACTTTTCCTGGAATTGTTCTAGGCTGCCCGCAGATCGCGGAAGCGCGACAGCAGTTGCGACCGGTTGAAAGGTTTCAAGAGGTAATCCTGGGCGCCGGCGCGCTTGGCGCGCATGATCGCGCCTATGTCGAACTCGACCAGGCATATCGCGATCCTCGGCTTGACCGGGCTGTCTATGGCGCGAATTTGGCGGATCACGTCGGCGCTCGCCATATCGGGAAGCGCTCCGTCGACAACGATGATGTCGGGCATGTCGGCGGCGCACATCTCGATGGCTTGAGAACCGGTGGCGGCCTCGATCACAAGCATGTCGTGGCCGCTCAGGATGCGCTTGGCGACCTTCCTGATGACGCTCGAGTCGTCGATGAACATGCAGCGTTTCATGAGACCGTCTCTCTTTGCTTCCCCCGCGCGAGCCAGAGGAACGGATCGTGCGGATGCAAGTTAGCCCGGCGATGTAAAAAAGCTGAAAATCCGTTGGGTAAAGTTTTCGTAAAAATAGTGGCTTGGCCCCCACGGCCAGGCGTTTCGGGGATACGCGTTCAGCGCACGATCCCCGAAATGGAGCAGTGCGAAGCCTGCTTTGCCGGAACTATGCGGCGGTGAAGACGATCTCGTCCGAAGTAGCATGGATGGAGATCGTCATGCCTGCCTCGCGCGCCAGCAGCAGCGTGTAATAAGGCTGGACAGCATGCGCGTCGATTGCTTCTTCCGGCTGGTGGCCGGAATGAAGCTCGAGGAACTTCGGCGGCACGCGCAGCATCGGCCCGCTCGCGGAGAGCGTGAATTTCGGCTCGGTTTCGACATCGTCGAGCGTCACGGCGATCTTGCCGCCGCGCGGGATTGCGGCGTTGGCCACCAGAACCAGGTTGAGCAGCAGCTTGACCTTGTTCTTCGGCAGAAGCGCGCGTCGTCCGGTCCAGGTCAGTTCCGGCTTTTCGTTCTTCAGGAAGGCGGTCGCCACGGCTTCCGCGTCGCCGGTGTCGATCAGCATTCCGGCCGAGCCTGCCGCGCCAAATGCAATGCGGGCGAATTGCAGGCGCGCCGAGGCGTTGCGGGCGCTGGCGCGAATGAGGTTCATGGCGTCTTCGTCGGCGCCGCCTTCATCAAGCAGTTCCAGCCCGTTGTTGATGGCTCCGACGGGAGAAATGATGTCGTGGCACACGCGGCTGCACAGAAGGGCAGCGAGATCTGGTGCGGACAGCGCGAAGAGATCGGACATTGAACGGTATCCCTAACATCAATTAACGAATCAGTGCGAAGCAGTTCTACCGCGCCAGCCCGAACGAATCACGCCTGGCTCTCAGGCCGCGATCATACAGGCATCGTGCGGCCAGCGAAAAGTTCCAGCATTTTCGTCTTTAAAATCAGCGTTTGCACGGCCCACAAGGCTGTCGCCAGCCTTCGAACCGCCATCTTCATGTGAAAGCTTAATGGTTGAAAAAGGATTACGGCATAATTTGCGGGTGAGTGACCCTGAAAGCGGCCAGCAAAGAGCCGCGACAGGCAGTAGGCGTCGGCGAGTGTGCTCCCGGACGGAGATTGGAAGCATGTTTTCCCGACTATACAACCGGAATTTGTTCCGGCTGATCGCAATGATGTTCGCCGTTTCGAGCATCGTGGCTTTTTCTTCATCGGCCTTGCGGGCTCAGGAATATTCCGCTCAGGAAATCGTGGATTCCGGCCACCGCTTCTTCGGCGCCACATCCGGTGGACTGGCGACCGTGATCGAGAAGATATTCTCGTCCTACGGCCTGCCGAACGGTTATATCCTCGGCGAGGAAGGCTCGGGCGCGCTGATCGGCGGCCTGACTTATGGCGAAGGCTCGCTCTACACGAAGAACGCCGGCGACCATAAAGTGTTCTGGCAGGGTCCTTCTCTGGGCTGGGATTTCGGCGGCGAAGGTTCGCGCACCATGATGCTGGTGTACAATCTCGACGACGTTTCCAACCTCTACAACCGCTTCGGCGGTGTTGCGGGCTCTGCCTATGTGGTTGCAGGCGTCGGCTTCAACGTCATGAAGAATGGCAATATGCTGCTGGTGCCGGTGCGAACCGGTGTCGGTGCCCGACTTGGCATCAATATGGGATATCTGAAGCTGACCCAGCGGGCGACGTGGAACCCGTTTTAAGCATACGGACCACCATTGCGTTGCCCCCAACACCTGCCTGTGGCAGATAGGCCAAGGGCGGGCGGAGCCCACCGGCAACGGATAGTGTAACGTGATCCAGTCCATCCTGTTCTTTGTGCTTGGCTTCCTGTGTGCCGGCTTCATTGCCGTGTTGATCACACCGGTTGCCTGGCGGCGGGCTGTGAACCTGACGCGTAAGCGCATCGAAGGCTCGATGCCGCTGACGCCAAGCGAAATCCAGGCTGAGAAGGATCGCATCCGCGCCGAAGCGGCGATGTCGATTCGCCGGCTGGAAATGAAGGCCGAAAGCCTTCAGGCTAAGAATGCTTCGCAGCTCGTCGATGTCGGCCGCGCTCAGGAACAGGTCAAAAAGCTTGCCGCCGAGCGTGACGCGAAGCTCAAGGCGCATGATGCGCTGGCGGTGAGGGTGGGTGCCTTGACTGCCGATCTCACCAAGCGCGACGAGGAATTGAAGCGCCTCGGCGAAAGGCTTGCCGAGATTGAAGGCTCCAGCACGATGAGTGCCGAGGAACTGGAAAAGCTCGGCCGCATGTATGACGAGGCGAGTTTTTCTTCCAGCAGCCGTCAGATCGAACTGGTGGCGCGGGAAAGCGAGCTTGAAAGGCTCACCAGCGAGCTGTCGAAGCTCAAGGCTCAGCGCAAGGAAGCCGACCTTCAGGGCAAGGCCATGGCTCTTGAGACCAGAACAGCGCGTGAAGCACTGACGGCAGAAAAGAAGCGGGCGAGCGACCTTGCCAGGAAGGTTGAGACGCTGACCGCCACGCTTGCCGACCGCGACGACAGGCTGGAGCGACGTGAGCGGGAACTGGCGCGGCTCCGGGATGCGTCGAAGGGCAATGTTTCCGTAGATACGGTCTCGCAAGCATCGGCCCTGGCCTCCGTGGAAGCGGATGCCGATATCGATAGACGACTGGCAAAATTGTCTGCCGACCGTGAGCGGCTGGAAGAACGGCTGACCACGCTGGCGCGCGAGAACAAACGGCTGAAGACGGAAAATTCCGTTCCTGCTTTGCCGAATGGTCCCGGCGAAGTTGACGAAAACGCCAGGCTGCGGGAGCAGATGAACGAACTGGCGGCCCACGTCGTCAATCTGGCGGCGAAGCTGGACGGCCCCGATTCGCCGATTGCCAAGGCGCTGGCCGCCGAGACAGGTGAGGGTGCAGGCCGAACGATCAGCCTAGCCGACCGGGTGCGGGCCCTGCAGACGGCGACGTCTGCGGACTGAATAATCCCTAAACTCGATGGTCGGTGAAGTGATGCAAGGTGATTGCAGAAGCCGCCGCCACGTTCAGGCTGTCGAAGCCGCCGGCCATTGCGATCTTCACCGTTTTCAGTCGCCGCATCAGTGCTTCCGGCAGGCCTTCGCCTTCGGTGCCGAACCACAAAGCGAGCCGTTGCGGCCGTTCCATGTCACGGCAGTCGACCGTGCCCTGAGGCGATAGGGCGATCTGCTCGAAGCCGTGTTTTCCAAGGGTGTCGACAAGACTGCCGGTTTCGCTTGCGACGGCGAAGGGCACTTTGAGCGCTGCACCGACGGAAACCCTTATCGCCTTGCGGTAGAGCGGGTCGCAGCAGGTTTCATCGAGCAGGATGGCGTCTGCGCCGAAGGCTGCGGCGTTGCGGAAGATGGCGCCGATGTTGTCGTGATTGGCGATGCCGACCAGGACCACCACCAATGCGCGTTCCGGCAAGGCTTCCAGAAGCGTCTCGATCGTTTCGGGCGGCCGCTTGCGGCCTATCGCCAGTACGCCGCGATGCATGTGAAAGCCGGCGATGCCGTCCAGAACGTCGCCGGAGGCGACGTAGACCGGCACCTCGGCCGGAGCGGATTTCAGCGTCTCAGTCATGCCGGCGAGCCGGTTTTCAAGCAGCAGAACTGATTCCGCCTCGAACCGCCGCGCTGAAAACAGGACGTTGAGCACGACCTTGCCCTCGGCGACAAAACGACCCTGCCGGCCGGCCAGATCGCGTTCGCGAATGTCCATGTAGGGCGCGACGCGAGGGTCGGCGGGGTCGTCGATGCGTATCGGGTCCATCGGGCTCGGTCGGTCTGCATCGGACCAAAGCGGAATCCAGCTTTCGAAATATTCCGACGCTCATTCAAGGTGTTGGATCGTCGCTTGTGGGTCCGCAGGGACGCGCTACGATCCAGTGATGGACTTCTTAAAGAGCGCCAACGGCTCCCGGTCAAGACTTCTGAGCGAGGGCCGGGCTCTGAGCGTAGGATTTCTCGTAGACCTCATCTGCGCCGTTGAAGATTCCATCGAGCGTGCCGATCAATTGCCGCACCGCGGCGGAATTGCACGAATAGTAGATCATCTGCCGGTCGCGTCGCGTCTCGACGATGTCGATGCTGCGCAATTTGGCCAGATGCTGAGAAAGCGCAGACTGGCTGAGCGAAACCTTCTCGGCGATCGCGCCGACAGACATTTCGCCTTCGAGAAGATGGCTGATGATGACGAGGCGCTTCTCATTACCCAAGAGGCTGAGCAGCGTGGCTGCAGCTCCTGCATTATCGATAAGCGGACTGGCGGTCATACTTCCCCCACTGAAAACTTTTCCCTCGACGTTATGGGGGCAATAACGTCGAGAAACGCGCGTCGGTTTCACCTGAGACCGACAATTTCTAAAAAAGCAAAGCCTAAAAGCAATTTTGCTAATTCGAGGCCCTGCTGTTCATTTAAAGACCCGAGCTAGCGCCGTATGTGATCTGCTTCACGTCCGCTCTTGGCCATTTCGACAAGCATCTTTCTCAATTCGCCGGCTTCCGTCAACTTACGCGGGAAGAAAATGCGTCGAATTTGGTCGCCTGTGGCAATATCCATACCATCGGCGTCAAAGCCGGTGACGATCCAGCCGTCGCCATCCGCCTTTGCGTAGTGGCGGGCATAGACCGCGATCGCGTCGAGATGGTCGGAATTCATGTGGTCGAGCGCCGACTGCTCGCTTTCGGCAAGCGCTTCCAGCGCCGGGCTTTCAGTTAGCAGATCCGCCGATGTCAGATTGTAAGCCTTGCCGAAGCCTCCGTTCAGGCTGGCGCCGTCGATCTCGAGCCGGAAAAACGAGAAATCACCCAACCCGACATAGAGCTCTGCCTTGGGATTGCGGTTCAGATAGCGGCGTTGCGCCCGCGCATAGTCGGGTGTGTCCCGCTCCAGTTTCCTTGCCCGGCAGTAAAGCGAAATTCGCGGGTGGGCGAGCGGGTCTCCCTTGCCAGCCTGGCCGAGCAGCAGCGAGCAGCGCGGATCGGCGAGAAGCGCACGGGTGTGGGCGGCAAGCAGCGAAACGAGGATCAGCGGTGTCCCATCGGCGTCGGTTGCGGTGCCGACCCGGCTTGCGAGCGGCGCACCGGTTTCGGGGTCAAGGGTGGCGATGGCGCCGTGTCGCGCTGTGCGGATCAGCGTCTTGGCGAGAAGGATCGCCTCGGCATCGGTCTCGCGAATGACATCTTTTTTCGTCTCCACCCCGTCCTCACAAAATCATGACTAACAATATCCACTTATTTGCCGACAATGCCCTCCTTGGCAAGCGTTTCGATCTCGGTCCCGGAAATACCGAAACGGGAGAGGATCGTCGCGGACGTGCTGTCGACGGGCATTGCGGCCTGCGTGCCGCTGCGCGAAAAACGCGGTGCCGGGCTCGGGCGCAGCAATGCGCCAGCCTCGACATGCGCTTGACGCGCGCGGTTGTGCTGATGGTTCGGCGCTTCCTTCAGCGACAGTACAGGCGCCACGCAGGCATCCGTGTCTTCGAATAAGGCGCCCCATTCATCGCGGCTTTTCACCCGCACGCGAGTTGCAATCGCTTCGCGCATCTCATCCCACTGCGACTTGTCATACTGCGCTTCAGCGAAACGCTGGTCGAGCGGCAGGAGCCTGCAGAACTCGGCGAAGAACTGCGGTTCAAGGCAGGCCACGGCGATGTGCTTCCCGTCGGCGGTTTCGTAGGTGTCGTAGAAGGGCGCGCCCGAGTCGAGCAGATTCTCGCCACGGCGATCCTGCCACAGCCCGGCGGCCATGAAGCCGAAGAAGGGCGTCGCCAGCATGGATGCGCCATCGACCATGGCGGCATCTATCACCTGACCCCGCCCGGATTTGAAGCGTTCGAACAGCGCCGCCAGCATGCCCGTGATCAAGAGCATCGTCCCGCCGCCATAGTCGGCGACGAGATTGAGCGGCGGCACCGGCCTGCCGCCCTTCTGTCCGATGGCATGGAGTATGCCGGTATAGGCGAGATAGGTGAGATCATGGCCGGCGCGCTGGGCCATGGGGCCTGTCTGGCCGAAGCCGGTCATGCGGCCATAGATCAGACCGGGATTGCGGGCACAGGCGATCTCGGGGCCTAGACCCAGCTTTTCCATGACGCCGGGGCGGAAACCCTCGATCAGCGCGTCGGCCTTTTCGACCAAGCGCAGCACCAGTTCGACGCCTAGCGCTTGCTTGAGATCGACGCGCAGGATTTCGCGGCCATGCCGGTCAAGATCATATTCGGGCGGCAGCGACAGGAATGCCCGGTCCGTCCGCAGGCGCTCGATGCGGATGACGTCCGCTCCCATCTCCGACAGGATCAGACCGGCCAGCGGTACCGGGCCAAGCCCGGCCATCTCGACGACGGTCAGGCCTGAAAGCGGTCCCGGCTTTGCGGTCATGGATTGTCGGATCTATTTCGGCGCCATGCGGATCGCGCCGTCGAGGCGGATCGTTTCGCCGTTGAGCATCTGGTTTTCGACAATGTGAAGCGCAAGGGCGGCATATTCCGATGGCTCGCCAAGGCGCGAGGGGAACGGCACGGCAGCACCCAGAGAATCCTGTACCTCCTGCGGCATGCCGGCCATCATCGGCGTCTTGAAGATGCCGGGCGCGATCGTCATCACGCGGATGCCGGAGCGGGCGAGGTCGCGTGCCACCGGCAAGGTCATACCGACGATGCCGCTCTTGGAGGATGAATAGGCGGCCTGTCCCATCTGCCCGTCATAGGCAGCGACGGAAGCGGTGCTGATGATGACGCCGCGCTCGCCGCCTTCCAGCGCATCGAGCTTGGCCGCGCGGTCGGCGAACAGGCGGATCATGTTGAAGGTGCCGATCAGATTGACCTCGATCACCTTGCGGTAGAGGTCGAGCGGGTGAGGGCCGTCCTTGCCGACCGTCTTCATGCCGATGGCAATGCCGGCGCAGTTTACCAGAATGCGTGGTTCGCCCAGTTTCGCGGCGATCTCAGCAATGGCGGCCTCAGCACTTTCGGCGCTGCTGACGTCGCATTCGGCCGCGTATCCGCCGATGTCGCCCGCAACCCTTTGCGCACGCTCGACGCTGATATCCAGAACCCCGACCTTTGCGCCGCGCGCAGCGAGCGCACGCGCCGTGGCTTCGCCCAGACCGGAACTGCCGCCTGTGACAAGTGCTATCTGGCCGTTGGGGTTCATGGGCGAATTTCCTCCTAGGTTCAAAGCAAATAAATTTCAGCCCGAAGCGGGTATGCTTCGGGCCGTTTGTGTCAACGACAAACCGTTCCGGAGGATTTCAACCCTCCGGAATCGGGATGTGAGCGTCATGCTACGGAGGCTTGCTCGGCCACGCAATCGATTTGGAGCCCGGCCAGGTCGGCGTGGCAAACCTCGCCCGTCAGCGTCGCGACAGCGCCGGGCTGGATTTCGACTGCGAGAATCCGGTCGAGATCGACCGGGCGCGGCATCGATATCTGCCCGCGCGGGATGCGCTTGAAGCCGAGCGGGCCGTAATAAGGCTCGTCGCCGACCAGAACGACGGAGGGCGCGCCGGCTTTCTTCGCCGCCTCCACAGCCATAGCCACCAGTTTGCGTCCTATGCCCATGTTCTTGAAGGCGGGGCGCACAGCAAGCGGTCCGAGCAGCAAGGCGCGGCCTTCTCCAGCGGCAATCCAGGTCATCCGCACCGAGGCGATCACCGCTCCGTCATAGGTCGCGACGAAGGACATTTTGCGTTCGTGGGGGCCACCTTCGCGGATCTTGTAGGCGGCGCGCGCAAAGCGGCCCGGGCCAAAGGCCTCTTCATTGATCGCGTCGATTTCGGAATCATGTGCCGGCAGTTCCGGCAGGTAGGTCACGGCAAGAGTCATGGTCTTTGCATCCGGTCGAGGAGACTATCCGCAGCGCATGGCAGCGGTCGGGAAACAGCGCTTGTTTAAGCGCGGGCGCCCATTCGTCGTCGGTCGAACCGAATATGTGCAAAGTGTGTTGCCATTGAGGTGACCCGCTACCATCAAATTTCGACGTCGTCCACCGGAATTCTTCAATGAAACGATCGCGTTGACGAACTGTTCAGGCAACAAGGGTTTCTGCCTGCCGCCAGGGTCCCTACATTGTGGCCAACAAAGGAGTATTGCCATGGGACTGCTGGTCGACGGAAAATGGGTGGATCGCTGGTACGATACCAAGGATTCCGGCGGACGCTTCGTGCGCCAGCAATCGGGGTGGCGCGACTGGATCACGGCCGACGGCAAGCCTGCGCCGGGCCGGGAGCTTAGCTTCAAGGCCGAGCCGGGACGGTACCATCTCTACGTCTCGCTGGCCTGTCCGTGGGCGCATCGCACGCTGATATTCCGTGCCTTGAAGAAGCTCGACAACATCATCTCCGTCTCGGTCGTCCACCATTTCATGGGTGAAAACGGCTGGACGTTCCTGACTGATGATGGCGCCACCGGCGACACGCTCTATGGCCTCGACTTCCTGCATCAGATCTACACCAAGGCCGACCCCGCCTATTCGGGGCGGGTCACCGTGCCGGTTCTCTGGGACAAAAAGGAGCAGACGATCGTCTCGAACGAGTCTTCCGAAATCGTCCGCATGCTGAATTCGGCCTTTGACGAATGGGGTGACGCCTCGGTCGACCTCTACCCGCAGGCGCTGCGCGGTAAGATCGATACCATCAACGATCTCGTCTATCCGGCGATCAACAATGGCGTCTACCGGGCAGGTTTTGCGACGACGCAGGAGGCCTATGAAGAGGCATTCAAGGAGCTTTTCGGTGCGCTCGACACGCTGGAGGACCGCTTGTCACGCCAGCGCTATCTGGTCGGCGATCGCTTGACCGAGGCCGACTGGCGGCTGTTCACGACGCTGGTGCGTTTCGATCCGGTCTATGTCGGCCACTTCAAATGCAATCTGAGGCGGATTGCCGACTATCCGAACCTGTCGAACTATCTGCGCGACCTCTTTCAGGTGCCGGGCGTGGCGCAAACCGTCAACATGCGGCACATCAAGGCGCACTACTACGGCAGCCATGCCACGATCAATCCGACAGGCATAATCCCCCTCGGGCCGGAGATCGATCATTTCGCGGCGCATGACCGCGACCGGTTCAAGAAGGCTGCCTGATTACCAGTAAGGCGATACTTCCGCTCCATCCAGAACCTCGGCAATGCGGCGCAGCGTTGCCGGGGTCGTCTCCGGGGGCAGGGCGTCGCGTTTGAAGAAGCCGGCCTCGGCAATCTCGTGATCGCGCCGCTTCGGCGCTGTCTGCCGATAGCTTTCGATCAGATACAGGGCGACATGGTCGCGCCGGCTGGCCTGCCGGTTGAAGTGCAGCGATTTCAGCACGGCAGGCGCTGTGATTTCGATGTTGCCTTCCTCGACCAGTTCGCGCGCCAGGGCATCGGCCATGATCTCGCTTGTCTCGACGCCACCGCCCGGTAACTGCCAGCCCGGAACATAGGTGTGGCGAATCAGAAAGACGGCATTTTCCTCGCGGTCGTAGACCAGTCCGCGCACGCCCAGCGTCATCGGGCGGCGCAGCAAAAAATAGAAATGAAAGATGTTGGAGCGCAGCCGCGCCCATAGGCTCTTGCCCTGTTGTGCTTCGCGCTCGCTGATTGTCATCCTGCGGCAACCGGCGGGTGGAAAGCTGCAAGCTCGTATCCTAAAAGGGGTTCATGTTCAGGCTTGCACATATTTCCGATATCCATCTGGGACCTCTACCCGCTGTAACCTATCGCGAACTCGCCTCCAAGCGGGCGGTCGGTTATGTCAATTGGCAACGAAACCGCCGCCGCTACCTGCATGACGGCGTGATCGATGCGATCGTGTCCGACCTGAAGGCCAAGAACCCGGACCATCTGGCGGTGACGGGCGACCTCGTCAATCTGGCGCTGGATGGCGAAATCGAACTGGCGAAGCTTTGGCTTGAGATGGTCGGCAAGCCGGAGGATGTTTCGGTGGTGCCGGGAAACCACGACGCCTATGTGCCCGGCGCCTTCGACAAGATCTGCCGCGCCTGGGGGCCCTGGATGGCTGGCGACGGGCAGAATGCGCCGGTCGACCGTCATGGTTTCCCCTATTTGCGCGTGCGTGGTCAGGTCGCCCTGATCGGCGTTTCGTCGGCGCGGGCCACTGCGCCCTTCATGGCCAATGGCTTTTTCCGCGAGGAACAGGCTCACAGGCTTGGCAGCATGCTTGACGATGCCGGCAAGCGCGGGCTGTGCCGCGTCGTGATGATCCATCATCCACCGGTGCGAAGCGCCGTTGCCCAGCACAAGCGGCTGTTCGGCATAAGACGCTTCCAGAAGATCGTCGCCCGCCACGGCGCTGAACTGGTGCTGCACGGACATTCGCATGAACCGTCGCTCTACTGGATCGGCAAGCGCGGATCGGCACGGGTGCCGGTGGTGGGCGTTGCCGCGGCCGGGCAGGCACCGGGCGGCCACAAGCCTGCGGCGCAGTACAATCTCATCGATATTTCCGGCGAGGCGGGGGCATGGGACATCCGCCTCAGCCGCCATGGCTTGACCGGGACGGCGATGCCTCCATCCGAGATCATGGCGCTGGACCTGACCAGTGCGCATGAAACGGTTGGGCGCTAATCAGAACGAAATCTTGATCGCGGAGAGGCGTTCCCAGAACAGGATGGCGGCAACCGCAACGCCGACCAGCGCACCGGCGGTGATGATGCCAAGCCCTGAAAAGAATGTCTTCCAGCCGTCGGAGCCGGTGGTGCGAAGGGCGGGAGCCGCTTCGGCAACCTCCGCGCTTCGGGCGAAGCTCTGCGCTGGGCCGGCATCCATCAAGCGCTGGCGCTCGACGATGCGTTCGGCGATGTAGCGTGTCACCTGGTCGGCGACCGGCTTGATGCTGGTGGATTCGGCAAGCACGACGCGGCCGATGCGCGTGTCGTGCAGGAAGCGATAGGTACGGCGGTCGCGCCCGAGGCTGACATGGCTGACCGCGTCGATCCACAGTCGCGGCTGCAGGCCGGAGGAGACGGCGAAGTCGAACAGGTCGATATCGGCAGGCACATCGGCAAAGACGGGCGCCAACTCCTGCGCCAGCAGATCGAGCCGCATACGGCTTGCCTCGCGCAACTCCACGACGACATCCTCGCGGTCGGCGGCGGCGTTCTTGACGTCGCGAATGACGTCGGCAAGCCGGTGCGTCTGGTCGATCGGCGTGACGTTTTCCCCTGCATCGCTCATGGGCAGTGGCTCCAAACCCGCGGCTACGTTAACGAACTCTTAACATAGCGAATGTGGCATTGCATCTGTTCCAACGCCAAATTCGACCGTCCGCGACCGGCTCAGCCCATGGTGCTGCGGATGATGTCCAGCACCGTTTCGGGTGCTTCCTCCGGCAGCATGTGGCCGACACCTTGCAGGGGGTAAAGCCTGAAGGCCGATGGCAAACCTTCGGTCTGCGAGAAGGGCAAGACCGAGTCCTCGGTTCCCCAGACGACGGCGACCGGCATGGTCAGCTTCGCCAGCATTTCGCGTGGAATGACGCCCTGCCGGTCATTCTCGGTAATGGCGGCGGCGATTTCGATTAGTTTTTCGCGCTGGCCGTCGATGCTGCGCACCGTCTCCAGCGCCTCGACGGAATCGTCTGCGGGGTGAAATTTCGGTCCCGACATCGCATTGAGGCAGTCTCGAATCTCGGCCTGCGATCTTGCCGCCGCAAAGCGGCGCAGCAAGGGTCCGGCGATTTCTTCTCCGAAGCCGCCCGGTGCGAGCAAGGTCAGCGATGCGACGCGGGCAGGGTCGGAAAGGGCTACCAGTGCCGCAATGGCGCCGCCCATCGAATGGCCGAAGAGATGAGCTTTTTCGACGCCACGTGCGGCGAGATCAGCAAGGATTGCGCGCACGGCGATCTTTGCCGGGCCTGCGTCGGGCCAGCCAAGTGAGCTACCATGGCCGGGCAGGTCATAGGCTATGACGCGATTTTCCGAAGCAAGTTCGTTGGCAACCCGATCCCAAATGCCATGAAAGCCGCCGAAGCCATGTATGAGCACGACAACGCGAGAGCCGGTGCCAGTCTCGGCGGCAAAAAGCGGTTGGGTCATCTGAAGTGATTTCTCCGGCAGGACTGTCTTTTGGCAGCACTTGCTGCCTGGAAAAATGACCGTGGACGACCCGGAGCGGCTTCACCGTGAGAACCGGTCAGCTTGACCCGCCGAGCCCCGCTGCGCGCAGCGCATTCACCAGCTTTTCCGTCAGGTCGGCGGGATAGTTGGCCTTCTCGAACGTTGGGCGTGGATCGGCCGCGAACTTCGGGAAGTCGTTGACGAGTTCGGTTGCGATAGCCTTGGCCTGATCGGTTTTGCCTGAGACATTGAAGGCAATCAGCCGAGCAGCAAGGTAATGCGATTTCTTCGTTGCAGCCAAAGATTCGGTGGCGCGTGCCGCCCGTTCCATGTCGCCGGTCATGAGCTTGGCCAGGAAGAGCCCATAATCCCACCACATCGGATGGGCGCTCGAAGCTTCGACGGCGTGCTCCATGATGGGCGCGCCGTCGGTGTAGTTGCCCGAGAAGATCAGCGCATAGCCATAGGCGGCCGCCATCGAGAGATCATAGGTGTTGAGCTCATAGGCCTTGCGCATGAAGCGGATGGCTTCGGTCGGATCGCCGACGCGCGAGTTCAGGAAGCCGTAGGAGCGATGCGTATAGGGGCTGGTCGGGCCGGTCAGCACGCCACGATGCGCCAGCGCCAGCGCCTGCTCGGCAGTTGCACCGGGCGGGTAGGGGTGGTGGTCGGTGACTGCTTCCAGATGAAGTGAAGCCAGTTCACTGTATATCAACGGCGATTTGGCATTTTCTGCCAGCAGTTGCTCGAAACAGCGATAGGCCTCCTCGTGTTTCTGCGGGGTCTGGTCGAGATAGTAATTGTCGTTGAGCAGCAGGCAGCGCGTGAGCCCGGTATCGGTATCGTTCTGGTCGATGAAGCCGTAGATCGCCCCGGAGACGGGTATCGTGGCGCTCAAAATGTCGGCGATGCGGTCATCAAGCACCTTCGGATCGAGGTCGGCTGGCGAAAGCGTGCGGCTGACGAGAATTTTTCCGCTGCCGCTGTGCTGCAGCTCGACCGCCACCGTTCCAGCCGATGTGCCCGGCGATACGTTGAAGACGAACTGATTGGGATTGACGGGACTGGTGCCGGCCGGAACATCCTTGGCGATGAAGTCGACGGTGTCGAAGCCGGAAAGGCCGGCCCGCAGGACTGTCGCGACACGCGTCGCGTCGGCATCCTCCGACGCGTTGGTGATGTAGACGGGCGGCAGGGCCTCGATCGTGGACGATTTTGTGATGCTGCCGGTTTCGGTGAAAGAGGTGCCCGCCAGCGTCGCAACGTCGTCCAGCGTTGCCGGCTCCGTTATGCGAAACACAAGGAAACCGAGCATGGCGATGATGACGGCCATGGCTCCCCAAAAGAACCAGAGGTGCCGCATGACCTGCGACGCTGGAGGCAAAGGCTGGGCAGCAGCGATGAAAGCCGGTGGCTGGCCGGCATCTGCCGGTGGTGTATCGGCCTGGATTTGCGGTTGCGCAAGGACGATCGGCTCGTCCAGGGGCAGGATTTTCGGAGCAGGCTTTACGGTCGCGTCAAACGCGATTTCGTAGGCGGGAACGTAGCTGCCGCGCGGAATGGTGATGCGGATGAGGTCGGACGCGCCTTCGGTGGCGAAATACTGTCCCAGAAGTTCTCTCAGGCGGCCGGCCTGCACCCGGACCACGGCGTCAGCCGATGAATCGAAGCCGGCATCCCTGCCGAAGACGTCGACCGCAATGGCGAAACCCTTGAGCCGGTCAGCACGACCGGCTTGCTCCTGTTCGACCAGGTAACGCAGCAGTTTGCGGGCACGCTCCGAACGTCCGAAGGTTTCGCTGGCGAGCAGCTTTTCCAGCGTTTCGAGCACTGCGGGGGCAGCAGGCTTATTCTGTGGCAAGCGTCGGACCTTTTTCGAGAGCGGCGCCGTTATGGAACTCAATCATAGCGTGCTTGCGCCAACTCACAAGTACGCAGAATTTGTCTGGCGCGCACCTTGCCCGATATATCCCCGGGCAAGGCGCGACATGGTTAACCTCGATCGAGGATCACACCACGCGGTTGGCTGCCGACACCACGGCTTCGAGCGAGGCGGCGACGATGTTGGTGTTGATGCCGATGCCGAAAATCCGCCCGCCGGGGTGTTCCATCTCCATGTAGCAAATGGCCGAGGCGTTGGAGCCGCGCTGGATCGAGTGCTCGGAATAGTCGAGCACCGACATGGATACGCCGATATGGCGCGAAAGCGCATCGACGAAACCATCGACCGGGCCGTTGCCGGTGCCGGAAATCGTCACTTCCTTGCCCTGGTCGACGATCGTCGCCTCGACGATGCGCCGGCCCTTCACCTCGGTATCCGGGAAGGTCTGGTGGTCGACGAATTTCAGCCGCGCGCCGGGCTGGTCGACATAGCGCTCGAGAAAACGCTCATGGATGCGGTTAGACGACACTTCCTTGCCCTCCGCGTCCGTGATTGCCTGGATGTCCTGGCTGAACTCGACCTGGAGCGGGCGCGGCAGATGCAAACCGTAGTCGGCCTGGAGCACATAGGCGATGCCGCCCTTGCCCGACTGCGAGTTGATGCGGATGATCGCCTCGTAGCTGCGGCCGACATCCTGCGGGTCGATCGGCAGATAGGGCACTTCCCACAACGGCTTGTTGGCGGTCTTGATCGCCTTCATGCCCTTGTTGATCGCGTCCTGATGCGAGCCGGAAAATGCCGTGTAGACCAGTTCGCCGACATAGGGGTGGCGCTCCGGGATCTTCAACTGGTTGGAATATTCGTAGACGTCCTTCATGCGGTTGATGTCGGAGCAGTCCAGTTCCGGATCGACGCCCTGCGTGAACATGTTGAGCGCCAGCGTGACAATGTCGACATTGCCGGTGCGCTCGCCATTGCCGAAGAGCGTGCCTTCGACGCGGTCGGCACCGGCCAGCAGGCCGAGCTCGGTGGTGGCGATGCCGGTGCCGCGGTCGTTATGCGGGTGCAGCGAGATGATCAGGTTCTCGCGGTTGTCGAGGTGGCGGATCATCCACTCGATGCGGTCGGCATAGATGTTGGGCGTCGACATCTCGACGGTCGAGGGCAGGTTGATGATCAGCTTGTTCTCGGCCGTCGGCTTCACGATCTCGGTGACCGCGTTGCAGATTTCCAGCGCCACTTCCAGTTCGGTGCCGGTGAAGCTTTCGGGCGAATACTGGAAGCGGAAGCCGCCGCCGGCCTTGGCGGCCATGTCGGTGATCATCTTGGCGGCGTCGGTGGCGATCTGCTTGATGCCGGCGACATCCTTGGCGAAGACGACGCGGCGCTGCAACTCGCTGGTGGAATTGTAGAAATGCACGATCGGCGAGCGTGCGCCCTGGAGTGCCTCGAAAGTGCGGGTGATCAGTTCGGGCCGGCACTGCACCAGCACCTGCAGGTCGACTTCATCCGGCACGCCGCCTTCCTCGATGCACCAGCGGGCGAAGTCGAAATCGGTCTGCGAGGCCGACGGAAAGCCGATCTCGATTTCCTTGAAGCCCATATCGACGAGCAGCTTGAACATGCGCACCTTGCGGTCATGACCCATCGGGTCGATGAGCGCCTGGTTGCCGTCGCGCAGATCGACCGAGCACCAGATCGGCGCCTTGTCGATGGATTTGGAGGGCCAGGTGCGGTCGGGCAGGTCGACCTTCTGGTAGGCTTCGTATTTGGCGGAAGCTATGGGCATGCCGGCCGTTCGCTCGGCAGCGGATACGGGGGTGATCTTGGTCATTTTCGGTCTCGTTCTCTTGCCGCCATGCGCGACAATGCGCGCAACATCCAAGCGGTCTTAAATCAGAATTTCGGTTCTGTTGTGAAGAGCAAAAGGAGCTATGCCTCGGCGGCAATTCGACCGCCGGACGCTCCCTTAACGAGCCCGGCGATCGCCGATAAGGCCGAGAAGAAGCAGCGTTGCCGAAAGCGCGCGAACGGTCTCGCCCGCGAAGGCGGACGGACGGGATGCGGAATGGTTCGGACGCGAAGTCATGCGCGGGTTCATATAGCAGGGGCGGGTTTGGTGCAAGAGGGCGGCGTTGCAGCTTCATGCTCACCGCACCGGCTTTTCATCCGGTCAACGTCAAAGAGCCGGGAAGCGGGTGCGAACGGAACCAAATTCACCCGTTTGAGTTGCGCATTCGGCATCGCCGTAATCTAATACTCGGGTTGACGTTGCCTGTGGTCGCAAGATCGGGAGGTTTTTATGGATCGACGACTATTTCTGACCGGAATGCTTGGCCTCGTGGGAGGCGCTGCCCTGGTAAGTGTTGCCAGGCCAGCCAGTGCGCTTGCCGGGATTCCGGATGGCAGTGGAATTCTCGATGAACTCAACCAGCCGGAGACTGCCGTCTTCGACGGTCAAGATGATCAAGCCGAAGTGGAGCTTGTCGATCACCGCCGCTCGCACCGCAGGCACGATCGCAGACACAACCGCCGGCACCGGCGGCGTGTGTGGAGACGGGTGTGCCGCAGACACTGGCGCCATGGCCGGCGGATTACGCGCTGCTATCGCGAGCGTGTCTGGATCTGGGTTCGGTTTTAACCCGTAGCATCGAGAGAACCCCGGTACAGCCGGGGTTTTCCCTGTTTGGAACCTGAACTGCTGTCTGTCGGGCAGGCGCTTTTGGCGCGTCCGCATGATTTTTTTGTGGCCTCCTGTCGGGAAGGCCCGTCCAGCTTCGTCCTTTGATCACAGCCCTGCGGGGTAGATCACGAAGGAGGAACACATGATGAAGGTCGCCCAGCATCTCTGGTTCGAAAAGGACATGCAGGCCGCGGTCAACTTCTACACGTCGCTGATCCCCGGCTCGTCGGTCGAGTGGGTGTCGGCCATTCCGGCCGACAATCCCAGCGGGCCGGCCGGCAGCGTGCAGCTTGCCGGCTTCACCCTCGGCGACCAGCGCTACATGGCCATCGAAGCAGGGCCGCTCGACCCGTTCAACCATGCCTTCTCGATCATCGTCGAATGCGAGACCCAGGCCGAGATCGACCGGCTGTGGGATGCGCTGAAGGAGGGCGGTTCGATCGAACATTGCGGCTGGCTGCGCGACCGCTGGGGCCTCTCCTGGCAGATCACGCCGAAGCGTCTCGGCGAACTGATGAACGACCCCGACCCCGCCAGGGCCAAGCGCGTGACCGAAGCCATGCTCAAGATGATAAAATTCGATATCGCGGGACTGGAAGCGGCAGCGAAAGGCTGAGCGCGGCGTTCCCCTCCCCCTCGAGGGGAGGGTGGCGGCGAAGCCGTCGGGTGGGGTCGCTGCGGCAGTGCTCGACGTTCCTTTGCGCCGAGCGCTGCCTTGACCGACCCCACCCGCTTCCTTCGCTTCGCTCAGTGCGCGACCTCCCCTCAAGGGGGAGGTAAGCGCCGGCGCACTTCATCATCGCCACGCCTGCTTTCGCATCTGGCCATTGTCAAAGAACCGGGAAGCGGGGCGCATGGCCGTGCCTTCCTAGTGTTTAGTACGTGGCGCGACGTCCGCGCCCCGCCGGCGATTTCTGTTCCCGTCCGTTCCGCTGCTCCCTGCAAACCTTTTGGTTTGCAGGGCCTATGTGCTCGTCCAGCACGCGCGGGCCGTATTACCCGCAGGGGAACCCTTGGACGGAACCTCCCCGGCCTTGCTGCTACGTTTGCCGCAAGACGGAAGCGCCGGTTCCTCCCCACAGATCACCGTCGCGACCGGCGTTCCCGCGGGAGGAACTGGGACCAAGGGTAAGGGAGGTGGAAAGGAGGGGGATAAAAAAGAGAAGTGCGGAGAGTTAAGAGATTGTTTTTACGATATTTTATTTTTGAGAAATTCGAAATTTATCCACTAAACGGGAGCTTTCTGAGGCGTCTGATATTAACGGGCGCTCTCCAAGGCGAGCAAGATGACGGCATTTTCGGATAGGGCTTCATAGGAATGTGGCCCATCGCCCGGGTAGCGATAATAGTCACCGGGGCCAATGTCGGCAGTAGCCCCCGCCGGTCCCAGACGAACCGATCCGCTGATGGTAATTATGTGCTCGATGGTCCCTCTGGGATGCGGTTCGGCGTTGCGTACCGATCCGCGCCGAAGGGTAAGGCGATAGAGATCGCGCCGGCAGGCCGGAGGGCATTTACTTAAAAGCACGGTCGAAAAATCCGAACTGTCGGAATTGAGTTTCACTCCCTCGTCTGCCCGGATCAATTGGCTGTGCGAAGATGCGCCTTCGAACAGAAAGCTGAACGGAATTTCGAGTGCAGACGCAATCGCCCACAAGGTTTCAATGCTCGGATTTCCCTTACCTGCCTCAAGCTGGGACAAGGTTGATTTCGCCAGATTGGCCTTGGCCGCGAGAGCGGAAAGGCTGATGCCCGACTGTTCTCTCTCGCGGCGGATGGCGCTTGCTATGAGGTCTGTCGGGTTCATGATGCCGTTCATTATAATGGTATATCGTTCGACTTGACGAACGATTGCAGAACGTTCATTATATCGAACGGTCAGCAATCAAATGCAATAGCGTCGGTGGTGTGGAAAAAGCGTCGATCATGGCAACACCCTCACGGTCTATGTCGGCAAGCGATTGGGGCCAACTCCTACTCCTCGGCCTTCTTTGGGGAGGCTCCTTCTTCTTCGCCCGCATTGCCGTGGCGGATATTCCGCCGTTAGCCCTCGTCCTGTATCGCGTGTCGATTGCCGCGATAGTCCTACATCTCTGGTTGAGGCTGCGCGGCATTTCCTTCGCGCCTGTCGTCGCTAAGCCCGGCTCTTTCTTGTGCCTGGCGCTGCTCAACAACGTCATTCCCTTTTCCCTGATTTTCACCGGACAAACAGAGATCGGCGCTGGCCTTGCGTCGGTTTTCTATGCGACCACACCCCTGTGGACGATCCTCGTTGCAAATCTGCTGACGGCCGACGAAAAGCTTTCGGTCTCCAAGCTTGCCGGCGTGGGGCTCGGAATCGCCGGGGCTGCCGTCATGATCGGTCCGGGCCTCCTGTCCAATCTCGGCGGGCCTACATGGGCAAAATTCGCCGTCATCGGGGCGGCTGTTTCCTATGCTTTTGCCGTTGTATACGCGAAGCGCTTCAAGGACATGAAGCCGACGCTCGTAGCAACTGGACAGCTTACCGCCGCAACGGTCCTCATGGCGCCGATCGTCTTTCTTTTCTACAGTCCTGCGGAAATCGTCACGTCGGGCGTTTCGATATGGATGGCAGTACTTGCGCTCGCTATCCTCACCACGGCCTTCGCTTTCATACTGTATTTCAATCTCATCGCCTCGGCGGGAGCAACGAACGCATCCCTGGTAACGCTGGTAGTGCCGGTCAGCGCGATCATGCTCGGTGCGGTTTTCCTGGGAGAACGGTTGGAACCGTTTGAGTTCGCCGGAATGGGCCTGATTTTGGCCAGCCTTATCATCATCGATGGCAGGCTTTTTCGCCGGTGAAATATCTCGATAGCTAGACCAGCCTCCCCACCAACTGCAACGGAAACTTCACCATCCGGCGCGATCATCGCACTTATGGATGTGACGGCAAAAGCACAGTGCCGCATGGATGATCCTCCGCCCCTCGAAGGTGTGATCGACAAAAGCGTTTGCAAACGATCAAGTCGTGTTACCCTGTGTAACAAAAATAATAACCGGGGTTGGAGCAAGTGATTCGGGTACACTGGCCACGACTGATATTGACCGACAGATGGCGCCGCCGTCCTGCAAGGCCGCCGCCGCTCACCCCTGTCTCCTCGATGCGCGGCTTCTGGGGCCTCATGAAGGCCTATTGGTTCTCGGATCGCTGGATGGAAGCCTGGGGGCTGACGCTGGCGATCACTCTTCTCACGGCCGTTTCCAGCAAGACAAGCGTCTGGATGGCCGAAGCTTCGGGCGAGCTCGTCAATTCGATCGCCTATTTCCACGCTACCGACAATGAGACGCCGCTCGCCACGCTGTTTACCAGCGCCGGCATCCTGCTTGCTCTCGTCCTGGTCAAGGATGCGGGTTTTACCGGCATCAGGCACCTGTTTTCCACGACGTTGCATCGCAAGTGGCGCGGCTGGCTCGACGGCCGGTTCAACGAAGCCCTGCTCGACGGCAACCACACGCATTTCCATCTGCAGCATGGCGCAGGCAAGCAGGCCGCTCACGCGCCGGTCGCGCCCGACAATATCGACCAGCGCGTCCAGGAATCGATCAAGGGCATGACCGGCGGCGCCATCGGGCTCGCCATGGGCGTCATGGGCGTGGTCATGTCGCTGTTCTTCGTCGGCCAGAAGCTGCTCGAAACCTCGACGCAGGTGAAGGGTCTGGAGTTCCTTGGCGACTATGGCAGCGCCGTGCTGGCCTTCGTCGCGGTCGTCACCTATGTGCCGCTCAACACCTATATCGCCGTCAAGCTCGGCCGCATGCTGGAGCGCCTCACCGTCAGGATACAGCAGGCCGAAGGCAGCTATCGTGGCGAATTGACGACCTTCCTGCGCCGCAGCTTCCATGTCGCCGCTTCCGGCAGCGAGCGCGTGCAGAAGCAGGTCAACAACAGGCTCTACAAGGATATCGACTGGACCTGGGGCCGGCTGAACAGGATCAACGCGGCCTATATGTCGTTCGAGCTGGTGTATAATTTCATCGCCGCGCGCTTCGTCGCCTACGGCCCGGGTCTCATCCCCTATATCAACAGCAATATCAGCCTGAAGGGCTATGTCACCGGCGCGGAGCTGGTCAATTCGCTGATCCAGCAGTGCTCGTGGTTCATCCATGTCATGCCTGACATCGCCTCGCTCAAGGCCAATGCACGGCGCGTGACCGATCTGGCGGTGGCGATCGAGAATGTGCAGAAGCCGAGCGAATTCTACGCGCTCACCGGCCAGTCCGACTTCCAGTATGGCAGCCAGCACTCGGTGTTCGGCCTGACCGTGCAGAACTTGGCGCTGATGCACCAGGGCGACGATGCGCTGCCCTTCCTGACGGCACCGAACCTGCGCTTCCGCCGCGGCGAGTGGACCTATATGCGCGGCGCTTCCGGCAGCGGCAAGACCTGCCTGATGAAGGCGATCAACGGTCTGTGGCCCTATGGCCGCGGCGATGTCGTGTTCCCCGAGGGGGTGAAGAGCTTCTATGCCGCGCAGGAAGTGAAGCTGCCGCAGGTCTCGCTCAAGCAGCTGGTGTGCCTGCCCGGCAGCCCCGACGAGCATTCCGATGCGCGCGTGGCGTCTGCACTGCACAAGGCAGGGCTTGGCGAATTCATCGAATATCTTGGCGAGGAAACCCGCGAGGGCAAGCTGTGGGACCAGGTGCTTTCGGGCGGGCAGAAGCAGAAGCTGGTGCTTTCGCGCATCCTTCTGCAGCAGCCCGGCCTGCTGTTCCTCGACGAAGCTACGGGTGCGCTCGATCCTGCCGCCAAGATCGCCTTCCACCAGGCCATCGAGGACAACTGCCCCGGCGTGACCGTCATCAGCGTCATGCATGAAGTGACGCCGCCGAAATCGGCGAGCGGGGCCGAATTCTACGACAGCGTGCTGACGCTTTCCGACGGCGTGGCCTCGAAGAAGGCACTGACCAGCCTGCCGCTGGAGATCACGACGATCCTCGCCAAGGCCGAGCAGCCGGTCGAAGAGGCACGGCCGGTGTTCCCGCGCATCCGGCTGCGGACGAAGTAAGCGCATGACCCCGAAAAGTTGCAGACTTTTCGGACAGGATCATGCGCCAGAATAAAACGGCACGGCGCTATTCCTTCACCAGCCGCGCCACCGTCCTTGCGATGGCCGGGCCGAACAGCAGCACGAACATGAAGCGTGCCGTCTGCAGTGCCATGACGAAGGAAATGTCCACATTGTTGGAGGCAGCGGCGATGATCGCCACCGAATCCATGCCGCCGGGGCTGGTCGCCAGATAGGCGGTCAGCGGGTCGATGCCGAGATAGTGGCTGAGCATCCAGGCCAGCGCGCCGCAGAACGCCATCAGCGCCAGCACGGAGAATATGATCTGCGGCAGCGCCCGGGCGGCGTGGCGCAGGATGGTGCGGTTGAAGTTGAGGCCGATGGTCCAGCCGACCACCGCATAGCTGATGGCGAGCAGCCATTCCGGCAGCTGGAAGCTGACGTAGCCGGTGAGGTGCAGGGCAACGCCCAGAAACATCGAGCCGAGAAAATAGGGCGAGGGCAGCCGCAGCAGGCGCCCGACCAGCCCGCCGACGACGGCGATGCCGAGCGTCGACAGGAAGGACTGCCAGTCGATCGCGGGGAACCAGTCGACCTCCGGCAAGACCACGCCTGAGGTATCGACCCACAGCCGCGCGATGACGGCGGCTGCGACCGAAACGAAGATGACACGCAGATATTGCATGAAGGCGACGAGGCGCGCATCGGCTCCGAAGGCGCCGGCCATCAGCACCATGGCGGTGGAGGCGCCGGGCGCGGTGCCCCAGACGGCGGTGGTGCCGGGCAGTACCTTCCAGCGGCTGATCAGCCAGCCGAGAAAGCTCGAAGCCACCAGCGTCGCGATGACGGTGCCCATGAACAGCGGCCAATCCCTGAGGAAGAAGGTGAGGATCTCGAGCTCGACCGATGCAGCGATGAGGCAGCCAATGATGGCCTGCGCGGCAAAGAACAGCGGTTGCGGCAGGCGCACGGTCGCGCCGTTGGTGCCGGCGAGAATGCCCGCAAACATCGGGCCGAGCAGGAGGGCCGCGGGCAGGCCGGCGAACTCCAGAAGGGCGGCGAAGATCAAGGAAACGAGGAGGATGAGGCCCCATTGCATGCCCGGCGCCATGCGAGCCAGCGGCTCGGGTTTTGGCGGTCGGACTGGCGCTTCCATAGGCTCTCTTTCAACGAGGCCGCGAGAGCCTCTTTCTGACGCCCTTCCTGAACAGGCCGGGCCTTCTTACGCGATTCCTTCGCTCACGCGAATGGCACCGCGGCGGTGCCGAGCGGCAGCTTGGCTTCGTCGTCCGGCTCGACATGGATGGTGATGCGGACCGACGGGATCTGGGCCTTCAGCGCTTCCTCGATGCGGTCGCAGATGACATGGCTTTCGCCGACGCTCATTTCCTTGTCGACGACGAGGTGGAATTCGATGAAGACGGCGCGGCCGGCGATGCGGGTCTTCAGGTCGTGGACTTCGAGCGCACCTTTCGAGTTTGCGGAGATGATATCGCGGATATGCATATGCTCTTCGGTGTCGACGGCACGGTCCATCAGGCCGTTGAGCGACGAGCCGATGACATGCCAGCCCTGCCACAGGATGTTGAGCGCAACGATGACGGCGAGCGCGGGATCGAGGATGGTCCAGCCGGTGAGGACAGCACCGACCAGGCCGGCAATGACGCCGACCGAGGTGACGACGTCGGTCATGATGTGCTGGCCGTCCGCCAGAAGCGCCGGCGATTTCTCGCGTCGTCCGGTGCGGATCAGCAGAAACGCCCAGCCAGCATTGATGGCTGCGGCGAGCCCGTTGACGGCAAGACCCTCCCATGGCTGCTCCATGGGGGCGGGCACCTGCCAAGCGGACCAGACCTCGCGCAGGATGAGCAGCGCCGCAAGCACGATGAGCACGCCCTCGAGAACGGCGGAGAAATACTCGGCCTTGTGATGCCCGAACGGGTGATCCTGGTCGGCGGGTTTGTGGCTGACGCGAATGGCCCAGAGGGCGGCGGCCGCGGCAATGACATTGACCACGGATTCCAGCGCGTCGGAGTACAGCGCCACCGAACCCGTCATGCGATAGGCCAGGTATTTCAGCCCCATCACGCCGAGCGCGATGATGATCGACCAGAAGGCGAGACGTTCGATCTTTTGCTTGGAGGTCATGCTGTATCCACGGCGCACTCTCCCCCCTTGAGGGGGAGATGGCGCGAAGCGCCAGAGGGGGTCGTTGCGGCAGCGCTCGGCGCAAAGGAACGTCGAGCACTGCGGCAGCGACCCCACCCGGCCCTGCGGGCCACCCTCCCCTCAAGGGGGAGGGGAGCGCCGAGCCTCAATCTCACGCTGCCTTTTCCTTCGCCTTGCGGGGCAGATGGGCAACCACGTTCTCGATCATGCGCATGCCGGCGTTCTGGCCGAGCGTCATGATCGACTCGGGATGGAACTGCACGGCAGCGACTGGCTCGCGCTTGTGCTCGAAGGCCATGATGACGCCATCCTCGGTCTCGGCGGTGACGATGAAATCGTCCGGCAGGCGCACCGGATCGGCAAAGATCGAGTGGTAGCGGCCGACGGTGACTTCCTTGGGCAGGCCGGAGAAGATGACGCCGGGCTTCGACACGCGGATGCGCGACGGCTTGCCGTGCATGGGAATGTGGAGCTGGCGAAGCTCGCCGCCATAGGCCTCGGCCAGCGCCTGCAAGCCCAGACACACGCCGAAGATCGGCAGGTCGCGGGCACGCGCCTTCTTAATGGTCGCGGCGCAGTCGAAATCCTTCGGCGTGCCGGGGCCGGGCGAAAGCACGACGAGATCGGGCTTCAGCTCGTCGAACAGCTCTTCCGGCACCGGCGAGCGCACGGTGGAGACATCGGCGCCGGTCTGGCGGAAATAGTTGGCCAGCGTGTGGACGAAGGAGTCTTCATGATCGACGAGCAGGATCTTCACGCCGTCGCCGACGCGGGCGGACTGGTGTTCGGTGGCGGCGGCATTGCCGGCCTTGGCGTCGCGAATGGCGGATAGCATGGCGGATGCTTTCAGTTCGGTTTCGGCTTCTTCATCTTCCGGAACGGAATCGAACAGCAGTGTAGCACCGGCGCGAACCTCCGCGATCCCGTCCTTTATGCGAATGGTGCGCAAGGTCAGGCCGGTGTTGAGATCGCCATTGAAGTGGACCATGCCGATCGCCCCGCCATACCAGGCGCGCGGGCTCTTTTCGTGCTTCTCGATGAAGCGCATCGCCCACAGCTTCGGCGCGCCGGTGACGGTGACGGCCCAGGCGTGGGACAGGAAGGCGTCGAAGGCGTCCATGCCTTCGCGCAAGCGGCCCTCGATGTGGTCGACGGTGTGGATCAGGCGCGAATACATCTCGATCTGGCGACGGCCGATGACGCGCACCGAGCCGGGCTCGCAGACGCGGCTCTTGTCGTTGCGGTCGACATCCGAGCACATGGTGAGCTCGGATTCGTCCTTCTTGGAATTGAGCAGCTTCAGGATCTGCTCAGAGTCCGAAATGGCGTCGTCGCCGCGCTTGATGGTGCCGGAAATCGGGCAGGTCTCGACGCGGCGGCCGTTCACCCGCACGAACATCTCGGGCGAAGCGCCGATGAGATATTCGCCTTCGCCCAGATTGATGAAGAAGGAATAGGGCGACGGGTTGATCTTCTTCAGGCGACGCGAAATCTCCGAGGGCGCGGTTTCGCAGCGCTCGTAGAACATCTGGCCGGGCACGACCTCGAACAGGTCGCCGCGCTGGAAGCTTTCCTTGGCCTTGTCGACGATTTTTGCATATTCGCCCGGCTCGTGATCGCCGCGCGGCGGTATGCGGTCGGACGGTTTGAAAGCCAGCGCCTCGTTATCGCGGGGCAGGCCTTCGGTGGAAAAACCGTCGCCGGAATAGTCGTAGCGGTCGTGCCAGGCCAATGCCTGATGATGGTCGACGACGAGGATTTCGTCCGGCAGGTAAAGCACCAGATCGCGCTGGCTTTCCGCGCGCTTCAGTGTGTGCTCGACCGGATCGAACTGGAAGGCGAGGTCGTAGCCGAAAGCGCCGTAGAGGCCGAGATTGGAATCCTGGTCGGTCTTGAACAAAGCCGTGATGGCGCGCAGCACGGTGAAGACCGAAGGCACGCGGCTGCGCTCTTCCTCGGTGAAGACACGGCCGGGCTCGGCGATGGTCAGGGCCAGCCGCTGCTTCGTGGTCTGGGTGAGGCTGACGTCCTTTTCGGCCAGCAAAGCGTGCGCGATGATGGGAAGCAACACCTCGCCGCGCGCATTCAGCGCTTCGATGCGCATGGCGCGGTTGCGGGCGCTGATCACCACGGGCGGGTCGATGATGGCGGTGTCCCAGCGGGTGTAGCGGCCGGGATATTCGTAGTTGGACGAAAAGACCGCGCCGCGCCGCGAATTCAGGCCGTCGATATAGGTCTCGATGGCGCCGGCATAGGCCGTGTCGTGGCGGCTTCGCGTGATGGTCACGCCGCCGCCGGTCACGAAGCGCTCGGCACCGTCCTCAAGAGTTTCGATCGTCATTTCCCGTCTCCATTTTCGCCGCCAGGCAGACCCGGAAAAACCCTTGAAAAAACAAATGGCCGCCCGGACTTCCCGTTGCGGCCACCAGATTTCACGCGCACGCGCTTACGAGGCCGCTGTCAGCAGGCCCACCACCAAGACGTCGTGTTCGAAAACGTGTTCATGATTTTTCCTTAGCGGCGAATGAGAAATCGCGCAACTGGATTCGAGGGGATGTTTCGATCAGCTCGTGCTGCCGACCGGCTCGACGTAGTCGAGTTCGGCCGGACGGCGGTCGATCCAGAAGGAGAAGAGCGCAACCGCGAGCGCAAGCAATGTCGTTGCCGCGCCGACGAAGGGCAGGTGCTGATAGGCGATGCCCAGCGAGATCGCCACGCCACCGATCCAGGCGCCGGCGGCATTGCCGATGTTGAAGGCGCCCTGGTTCAAGGTAGCGGCGAGGTTAGGCGCTTCGGATGCTTTTTCCACGACGCGCATCTGCATCGGCGGCACGATGACGAAGGTGAGCACGCCCCAGATGAAGACGGTGGCGATGGTGAGCATGGGCAGGCTGCTGATCTCGGCCAGGAAGAGGAAGAGCGCGACAAGCAGCACCAGCGTGCCGAGCACGGTCGGCATCAGCTTCCAGTCGGCAAGCTTGCCGCCGATGATGTTGCCGACAGTCATGCCCGCGCCGAACAGCAGCAGCACCCAGGTGACTGCGCCGACGGAAATGCCGGAGACGTCTGTGAGGATCGGCTTGATATAGGTGAATACGGAAAACAGGCTGGCCGAGGCGAGCGCGGAGATGATCATGGCCAGCCACACCTGCAGCTTGCCGAGAACCTTGACCTCGCTGGCAAGCCCACCCGAACTGGGCGGCGCAACGCCGGCCGGCACCAGCCAGCCGATGGCTGCGACCGAAATGATGCCGATCGCCACCACGGCATAGAAGGTCGAGCGCCAGCCGAAAGCCTCGCCGAGTGCGGTGCCGGCAGGCACGCCGAGGATGTTGGCGAGCGTCAGGCCGGCGAACATCAGCGCAATGGCGCTGGCGCGCTGCTTTTTCGGCACCAGGCTTGCGGCCACGACCGAGCCGATGCCGAAGAAGGCACCATGGCCGAAGGCGGTGACGACGCGCGCAACCATAAGCGTCCAGTAGTTCGGGGCGAGCGCGCAGAACAGATTGCCGACGACGAATAGCGAGGCAAGCCCGACCAATACAGCCTTGCGCGGCAGGCGCGCCGTGCCGATGGCGATGATCGGCGCGCCGAAGACGACGCCGAGCGCGTAGCCGGTGACCAGCAGGCCGGCAGCGGGGATCGACACGCCGAGATCGGCGGCGACTTCCGGCAGCAGGCCCATGATGACGAATTCGGTGGTGCCGATGCAGAAGGATGCAATGGCGAGGGCAAGGATGGGCAATGGCATGGCAAGCTCGGAACATAAAACGATTGAAACGTGATGTTGTCCGATTGGGGCCGGCGAACAAGTGCTTATGCTGCAACGCAGCAATGCATTTTCAGGTAGGGATGAGATCGGTTCTAGCCGATTGTCTCGCAATGGGAATGGGACAGGTCAGGTGGGACTCTAAGCCACGGCGCGGGAACCGCTGGCGAAGGGGCTCAGGCCAAGCCATTGCTGCATCGCTTTCGCGACCGCGGGATCGCCGTCGAGGCTCACGCGGCCCTCATCGATTTCCCGGCGCACGCGCGACAGGCCCATCCAGATGGAGGTCATGCTGCGGAGCGAACTCGTCACCAGGAGATCGATTTCGAAGCCGGGATCGAATCCGCACAGGTCCACGACGTTGCTTTCGACGACCAGCCACCAGTTCTGTTTGGTTTGGGTAAGTTCCGGGTACAGAAACTGAATCGTACAGCGCTTTTTCGGCAAGGGCTCGGGGTTGAGGTGGCGCCGCATGTCCCACATCAGCAGCGACGGGTCGAGATTTCTCAGCGACAGTTGCGATTCCACCCAGCGCTGGCCCCAGAAGCCGATGCCGAAGACGATCGGCTCGAGATCGCGGCCGGCCTGCGAAAGATGATATTCGACCGCGCCGCCTGCGCCGCGAACCGTCTCGATGATATGGGCGCGCTCCAGTTCCTTGAGGCGCTTGGACAAAAGGGCGGGCGACATGCGCGGCACGCCGCGGCGAAGGTCGTTGAAACGGGTGGTGCCGGCCAGAAGCTCGCGGATCACCAGCACGGTCCAGCGCGAGCACAATATCTCCGCCGCCATCGATACCGGGCAGAACTGGCCGTATCCTCCGTGAGGGTCCATGTGAAAACCGGTGTTTGAGATTATTCTTATATAATAGCGCAGAAATACCGCTGAAAACAGATAACAGAAATGGGTAGTACAGTTCGTGAACTGGATCACAGAGCCAATCGGAGCGATCCTCCATGCGTGTTGAAGTTGGAGGATGTAAACGTGAGTACTTATTCTAATCTTGCGCTGGCAGAAGACGACAAGAAACCCGCTATGGTTGAGGACATTGTCGATATCGTGCGGCGCCTGTCTCCCAAATTTGCTGCAAGCGCGGCCGGTGCTGACGAGCAGGACCGTTTCGTCGCCGAAAACTACCGCCTGCTGAAGGAAGCCGGTCTCGTCGAAGCTGCTGTCCCAGCCGAGCTTGGCGGGCGCGGCGCTGAAATCGCAGCACTTTGCGACATGATCCGCGAGATCGCGCATTCCTGCGGCTCGACGGCACTGGCCTTTTCGATGCACACGCATCAGGTGGCCATTCCGGCATGGCGCTGGCGGCACCAGAAGGTGGCGGTGGTCGAAGGCCTGCTCAAGCGCGTTGCGACCGAGCGGCTGATCCTGCTTTCGAGCGGCGGGTCGGACTGGCTCGCCGGCTCCGGCAAGGCGGTCAAGGTCGACGGCGGCTACAGGATATCGGCGCGCAAGGTGTTCACCTCGGGTGCGCAGGCCGGCGATATCCTGATGACCGGTGCGATCCTGGAGGGCGAAGACGGCTCGAAGTCGGTGCTTCATTTTGGCGTGCCGATGAAGGCGCCGGAGGTGAAGGTGGTGGAGACCTGGCGGGCGATGGGCATGCGCGGAACCGGCTCGAACGATGTCGTGATAGACGATTTGTTCGTTGCCGATGCCGGCGTTTCCTTCTCGCGCAAGGCGGCGGAATGGCACCCGGTGTTCCAGATCATCGCCACGATCGCGATGCCGCTGATCTACTCGGCCTATCTGGGCGTGGCGGAGAGTGCGCGCGAGATCGCGATCAATCTGGCCAAGAAAAAGGAACCAAACGCCTATGCGACGGACCTTGCCGGCAAGATGGACACGGCCTTGCGTTCAGCGCAGCTTGCCCATCGCTGGATGGTGAACATCGTGGAACGCAACGCTCCGTCGGCTGAAAGCGTCAACGAGGTGATGATCGGGCGTTCGCTGGTCGCCGAGAATGCGATCAAGACCGTCGAACTGGCGCTCGAACTGGCTGGCGGTGCCGGCTTCTATCGGGTGAACGGGCTGGAGCAGCGGTTCCGCGATATCCAGGGCGCGCGCTTCCATCCGCTTCAGCGCGGGCCGCAGGCGCACTATGCCGGAGCCATGGCGCTGGGACTGCCGGTCGCGACCGTGTTCTGATCGTTTGCGAAGAAGGCGCCGGAATCCGGCGCCTTCAATTCATCTCACCGCAAGATTAGCTGCGGTTGAGGAACTTCTTGTAGATCCAGCCTTGCTGGCCTTCGTAGGCGATCTTGCACCAGCCCTTGCAGGTGATGATGTCGACGGTGGCCCTGGCGGGTATCGTCCGCAGGACCTTGGATTCGTCGGCGGGACCAGCGCGCATATTGACCGCGGTGGTGATGCGGCCCTTGCCGATCGAGGCGGCCGGTTGAGGCTTGGCAGCGGCGGCAGGCGGGGTCTCTGTGGCAGCTGCGGCTTGCACGGCCGCAGGCTTGTCCGCCGGGATTGCCGCGGTCTTTTCCTCGTCGGCGAAGGCGGTGGCCTCGGGTTGCGAGGGTCCGGCATCCTTAGCCGCAGTCGCCGGCTGGTTCTGGTCCGCTGAAGGGCTTGCCTGTTCGGCGTCCGTGCGCGCCCAACGTTCGCTGTCGGTCTCCAGCGCGTTTACCGTGGCCTGTGGCTGCGGCACGGCTGCTGCCGGCGCCGGAGGTGTTGCCATGGCGGCCTGCTGCGCGGTTCCATTTTGCGGCACGACTGCCGGGGGAGCGGGCTGGGCTGGAGCTTCGGCGGCCACGGTGGTCTCTGCCGCTGCCGGCTCTGCGGTAGGATGCGAAAGCGGGTCGTAAAGCAAGGTCATGCCGGCGATCAGGCCGCCGACCACAACCACGCCGGCTGCGGGTAGCGCCAATGCGCGCGGCGAGACGCTGCCTAGCCAGCCAAGGCGGGCCGCCAGAGCCTGATAGACGCGGTCCAGCTTCTCAAATCTGCTCGGTGTGTCGTCGACCGGATCGTCCGCGATCTTGCAATCCCAGTCGTAATGCCGGTGCGACGCGTCCTCGACGGGATCATATGCCGGCATCTCTGCCGCAGGCTCGGTCGACGTGTAGTGGGAAGTGCTGCGGGCAGCGCTGTCCTGATTGGCCGGTTCCGGCTGGGCAGGCGGATTGCGCTGCGCATCGGGGGAGGGCCGTGTGCGATCATTGGCGGGGGCCGGGAACGGGCGCTGCCACAAGGGCGATGACGATCCGGTCTCCTGTCTGCCAGCGGGGGCAGGGGATGAAGCCGGCAGGCTCCGCCAAAGTTCGTCTTCAAGGGTGCCCGCATCCTGCGGGCCATGGATCTCTGCGAGTCGAGAGGCTTTCAAGGGGCTACTCCACGCATTACAAACGCGAAAAACCGGACGGCCAAACGCTTCGCTTGCTCGTCATGCGATAAGATTTCTGCCTGGCGAGCCAAATCGCGCATCGGATAGTCCGGTAAGCCCCCGCGGCCACGCGGTCAGCACAATCACCTCTGATTGTGGCGCTGCTGTGCCTAGATTAGGATTTTTGAGCGAAAAATCTACAGCCGGCGCATCTTTTTTGCCGGAAAATAGCTCGTTTGGGCGAGTTGCAGGCCGCTGGAATGCAAAACACCGCACGGTTGCCCGTGCGGTGTTTTTATTTTCAACCGGGTTTTGACCCGTCGTGTCAGTTCTTTTTCGGCAGGGCATAGGCGACGATGTAGTCGCCACGATCCGGCGACTGGCGTGCGCCGCCGGCCGAGATGATGACGAACTGACGCCCGGTCTCGGGCGAGGTGTAGGTCATCGGCGTGGCCTGCGCACCGACCGGCAGGCGGCCCTTCCACAGTTCCTCGCCGGTCGTCACGTCGATGGCGCGCAGATAATAATCCTGCGTGCCGGCGTAGAAGACGAGGCCGCCTGAAGTCGTCATCGGGCCACCCAGCGAAGGCATGCCGATGGGGATCTGCAGGCCGGTCTTCATGCCGAGCGGGCCGGTGTCCTGCAGCGTGCCGGCCGGAACCTGCCAGACGAGCTGGCGCGACTTCAGGTCGATGGCGCTGATGGTGCCGTAGGGCGGCTGGTGGCAAGGCACGCCGAGCGGCGACATGAAGCCGTTCTTCAACGCGCCATAGGGTGTTCCGAGCTGCGTGCCGAGGCCGTCATGGGCTGCCGACGGGCCATAATTGTCGGCCTGTTCGCGCGGCAGAAGCGTGATGAACTGCGGCATGCGGATGTCGTTGACGATCAGCAGGCCGTTGGCTTCGTCGACCGAGGCGCTGCCCCAGTTCATGCCGCCGTAATAGCCTGGATAGATCAGGCTGTAGTCGGTCCTCGGCGGCGTGAACTCGCCGTCGTAGCGCATCTTCTTGAACTCGATACGGCAGTAAAGCTGGTCGAAGGGCGTTGCACCCCACATGCGTGCTTCCGTGAACGGCTCGGTGCCGATCGAAGGCATGCCGGTGGAATAAGGCTGGGTAGCCGACGTCCAGTCGCCTTCAGCAGCACCCTGCGGGACGGGCTTTTCCTCGACCTCGGCGATCGGCTTGCCGTCGCGGCGGTCGAGCATGAAAATCTGCCCGCGCTTGGTGACCTGGATCAGCGCAGGCGCGGTGCCGCCCTTGCCGTCCGGCACGTCGTAGAGTGCGGGCTGCGAAGGCACGTCATAGTCCCAGATGTCGTGATGGACGGTCTGGAATTTCCAGCGTTCGCGGCCGGTGGCGATGTCGAGGGCAACGACGGAGGAGGAATATTCCTCCGCTTCCTTCGAGCGGTGACCGCCCCAGAAGTCGGGCGTGGCGTTGCCGGTCGGCAGGTAGACGAGGCCAAGAGCGTCGTCATAGGCCGGCGTCGACCAGACGTTGGGCGTGCCGCGCGTGTAGCTTTCGCCTTCCGGCGGCAGCTTGGTGATGGCGGGGTTGCCGAGATCCCAGGCCCAGACCAGTTCGCCGGTCTTGGCGCTGAAGGCGCGGACGGCGCCGGAAGGCTCGCCGGTTTCGACATTGTCCCATACCCACCCGCCGATGAGGATCAGGTCGCGCATGACGGTGGGGGCAGAGGTCTGGAAGTAGAAGCCGGGCTTGATCTCGCCCATGCCCTGCTTGAGGTCGACCGTGCCGCCGGTGCCGAAATCGGCGCAAGGCTCGCCGGTCTTGGCGTCGAGCTCGATCAGGCGCGCATCGATGGTGGTCATGACGATGCGGGCGGTGCATGCAGCCGTTGAGGGAGCTGCCGGAGCCGTGGGCTGTGCAGCAGCGCCATCCGCCGGGGCGGCGGGTGCGGCCTCGACCGGGGTTGCAACCGGCTCGTAGTAGCTGACGCCACGGCAGCGCTGCCACAGCGGCGCCTTGGCCTGCGGGTCGAACTTCCACTTCACTTCGCCCGTATCCGGGTTCAGCGCGTTGACGATGTTGTTGGGCGAGCAGGTGTAGAGCGTGTCGCCGACGAAGAGCGGCGTGTTCTGGTCCTGTGCCGAGCCTGCCGGCGTGTCGCCGGAACGGAACGTCCAGGCGACCTCGAGGCCACTGACATTGTCCGTGTTGATCTGGTCGAAGGGCGCGTAGCGCGTGCCGGCCGGGGTGCGGCCGTAATAGCGCCAGTCGCCGGCGCTCGCCGCGGCTGCAGGAACGGTAGGCTTCTCAACCTTGGCGAAGGCGTTGCGTGTCACTTCATGCGGCTGGAAGGCGTAGATGCCGGTGGCGATCAGCGCCAGAACGAGCAGGCCGGCAATCGAGAACGGTCCACGCTTTCCGGTCGAATAGGGAAACACCGGCAGAAGCAGCAGCGCCAGGATGGCGAGCACGGTCGGCGCGACGAGGCGCGGGACGAGCGGCCAGAAGGCAAGGCCCGTCTCCCACAACGCCCAGACGATGGTGGCGAGGAAGATCAAGGCATAGAGCCAGAAGCCGGTCTTGTGGCGCAGCGCATAGAGAACGCCGGAAAGGATGATGCCGAGGCCGGCAAGCGCGTAATACCACGAGCCGCCAAGGAAGATGAGCTGTGCGCCGCCATAAACCAGCGGCAGGCCGATGATCACCAGGATCACGCCGAATAGCACCAGCAGCCAGGAGCCGCCGGGTCTGGATGAAGTTTGTTCTGCCATGTTGCCTTACTCGCAAAGTTGAACCGGATGCGGGACCGTGCGGTTGATTTGGGATCGGCCCGGACCATCGTATCGACGGTTCGAAACCGGCCTCGCCAACCTTCCGGGTAGGCAACGGAGCGTCGCCTGCGAGGGAGAATCTGATCGCATCCTAATAGATAGTATGTTATCTTTTACGGGATGTCCAAGCAAGGTTCGAACCGAGCCAAATTCGGAATGCATATACTGGCCGTGGCCAGGCTGTGGCGGCGCGCGGCCGATCAGGCGCTGGACGATTGCGGGCTTTCGCACGCCACTGCCATGCCTCTGCTGACGCTGTCGCGGCTCGGCGACAATCTCCGCCAGGGCGTCATTGCCGACCAGCTCGGGCTGGAGGGACCGTCGCTGGTGCGCGTGGTCGACCTGCTGCTGGCCGAGGGGCTGGTGACACGGGCCGAAGACCGCGCCGACCGCCGCGCGAAAATCCTGACGCTGACGGAGACCGGCAGGGCGCGCGTGGACAGGATCGAGAAAATCCTTGCGCGGCTGCGTGCCGAGCTTCTGGCCGATGTCGGCGATGACGAGCTCGACGCGGTGGTCGGCGTTCTCACGCGGCTGGAAGAAAAACTGCTCGCGCGCGAAGCCGAATCCGACGCATGATCCCCGGCCGGAAACGGTCTTGATGAGGAATGCGATGGGTGCCAGCGAACGCGAGAAAATGGGGGCGGGCGAGTGGTATGTGTGCATCGACGCCGAACTTGATGCGCTGAGAACCGCAGCGCAGGAGGCGGTGTTCGAGCACAATTCGCTGCCGCCGAGGCAGCGCGGCAATATCGGCCCGGCGCTGCGGCAGCTGTTTGCGGCGGTGGGCGAAAACGCCCGCGTCGAAGCGCCGTTCTATTGCCCCTACGGCTTCAACATTTCGCTCGGCGATGGCGCGTTCATCAATGCCGGCTCGGTCATTCTGGATACCGCGCCGGTGCGCATCGGCGCCGGCACATTGCTCGGCCCGGTGGTGCAGATCTATTGCGCCGAGCATCACAAGGATGCCGGGAAACGGCGGGCCGGGCTGGAGATCGCGCGGCCGGTAACGATCGGCGAGGGCGTGTGGATCGGCGGCGGGGCGATCATCCTTGGCGGCGTGACGATCGGCGATGAAGCCATTGTCGGCGCAGGCGCGGTGGTGACGAAGGATGTGCCTGCCGGCGCGACGGTGGTGGGCAATCCGGCGCGGGTGGTGCGCGGCTGAGGCCGCGTCATGCCACTGCGTCGAAGCGCTTCGAGAATTCGCGGCGATATTGGACCGGCGAGGTTTTCAGCCGCGCGGCGAAATGCTGGCGAAGGGATGTGGCGCTGCCGAAACCCGCCTCAAAAGCGATTGCGTCGATGGATTTCTCCGTCGATTCCAGAAGACGCTGCGCCAGCGTCACGCGCTGGTCGGTCAGCCAGTCGCCGAAGCTCGTGCCGACCGTTTTCTGGAACCTGCGGGTGAAAGTCCGGCGGGTGAGGCCGGCGTCGTCGGCAACGCGGTCCAGGCTGTGGGCTCGGTCGAGGCTCGCGCGAACGTCGTCCAGTGCCTGCATGAAGCGATCGGTGGCCGGTGCCTTGGCCACGGGCTTTTCGATGAATTGCGCCTGGCCGCCCTGGCGGTGCGGCGAAAGCACGATGCGCCGAGCAAGCCTCAGGGTCGCCTCAGCGCCATAACGCGCGCGCATGATGTGCAGGCAGCAATCCAGTCCGGCAGCCACGCCCGCCGAGGTGACGACATCGCCATTATCGACATAGAGCACTTCCGGGTCGACAACGACGTCCGGATAGAGCGTGGCAAGCTGGTCGGCATAGGCCCAGTGCGTCGTTGCGCGCTTGCCCGATAAAAGCCCTGCCGCCGCCACGGCGAAAGTGCCGAGGCAGAGGCCGACAATGAGCGCGCCGCGCGCATGGGCAGCGCGCAGGGCGTCGATGAACGGCTGGGGCACCGGGGCGTTCAGATCCTTCCAGCTCGGCACGATGACGATATCGGCTCCGTCGAGCCCTTCCAGCCCATGCGGGGTGACAAGCGTCAAGCCTGCGCCGGTGTGTAGCGGACCGGGTTCGATGGCGCAGACGCGGAAATCGAAGCGGGGCAGGCCGAGAGCGGTCTGGTCCTCGCCGAAGACCAGGCAGGGCACCGAGAGATGGAACGGGCTGATGTCGTTAAAGGCGATAGCGGCGACGACGGGTGGGTTGATGGAGGCTGTCATGCTTGTCTGACCGTGAAAGCATGGATTGTCCCAATTCTTTCGAATATTGTCAATCGGGCCAATTTTGCCCTGCGGCAGCCGTGGTAATGTCGATCATCCCTTACGCAACCGAAAGGAAGAGGCCATGTCCATAACCACCGCACCACGCCGCGCACTGATCGTCGTCGACGTGCAGAACGAGTATGACCGCGGCGGCAATCTCGCCATCCAGTATCCGCCGTTCCAGGAAACGGTGCTCAATGTTGCGAAAGCCATCGACGCGGCCACTGAGGCCGGCGTCAAGATCGTTGTCGTCAAGCAGATGGCGCCGGAAACCTCACCGGTCTTTGCCGCGGGAAGCCATGGCGGCGAACTGCATCCCGAAGTCGCGAAACGGCCGCGCGATCATTATGTGGAGAAGAAGCTGCCCAGCGCCTTCACCGACAGCGACCTCGAGGAATGGCTGCGCGCCAATGCCATCGATACGATCACGGTGATCGGCTACATGACGCATAATTGCGACCTGTCGACCATCATCCATGCCCTGCATATGGGCTTTGCGGTCGAGTTCCTGAGCGATGCAAGTGGGTCGCTGGCGTATGCCAACAGTGCCGGTTATGCCTCGGCGGAGGAAATCCACCGCGTCATGACGGTCGTCCTGCAGTCGCGTTTCGCCGCCGTGCTGAAAACCGACGAATGGGTAGGTCATCTCAAGGCTGGCACATTGCCGGAGCGGGATAATATTCCGGCGTCGTATCAGCGGGCGCTGTCGAAGCAGGCGGCGTAGGGGTTCTTTGCCTTGATGTGAACGGCAAGGCGTGTGCGTCTGAAGCACCCCCACCCCTAACCCCTCCCCACAAGGGGGAGGGGGATCGGTGGCGTCTGTGCGAGGATCGTCGATTAACGGTTTTGTGCGGCATAGCGGCCGCGAAATTCCCCTCCCCCTTGTGGGGAGGGGTTAGGGGTGGGGGTTGCTCCAATCCGCTTTGCGGATTGGAGGAGAGTGCC
>NZ_FPBI01000067.1:0-1654 GCF_900116595.1 Mesorhizobium sp. YR577
GGGTCTGACTCACATTCGATGATTTTGGATGCTCGCGTGGCGCTGTTTTCCGAGGGGAATCAGCATCATGACGAGAAATCTGCGTTTGTCGGCCTTGATCCCGACGGGATTGGTGGTCGAGGCCATTGCCGAGAGCGAAGGAGTGATTACCGTTACCGCTCGCTCGGGGGCGCCAGCGCGACCTTGCCCTCTCTGCCGCAGGGTGTCGAGCCGGGTCCACAGCCGCTATGTTCGACGAGTGTCGGATCTTCCTTGTACCGGGACGAAGGTAGAGCTTCGGCTCGTGGCGCGCCGCTTTATCTGTGATGCGACGTTCTGCCGGCGGCGAATCTTCGCGGAACGATTCGAAGATGGGGTTGTCGCTGAGCGGTCACGGCACACGTCCCGATTGGAATGCATCGTCCATCACCTTGGGCTGGCGCTTGGCGGCAGGCCGGCGGCCAGTTTTGCAAAGCGGCTGATGGTCCCGGTCAGCAATGACACACTGCTGCGGGTCGTTCGTCGGCGGGCTTGTTTGCGAACGGATACTCTCAAAGTTGTCGGTGTTGACGACTGGGCTTGGCGCAGAAACCATCGCTACGGCACCATCGTCTGCGACCTGGAGCGGCGGCGCATCGTGACACTATTGCCAGATCGTGAGATTGCGACCGTCGAGGCGTGGTTGGCTGACCATCCGCAGATCGCAATCGTCTCGCGCGACCGCGGCGGCGGATATGGAGAGGCGACGGCAAGAGCCTTGCCAAATGCGGTTCAGGTCGCCGATAGATGGCACCTGATGGAAAACGCCAGCGCGGCATTCCTCGACGCCGTTCGCAAATCGATGCGGACTATCCGAGCAGCGATCGGTGCCACGACGATCAACCCAGACCTGCTCACCTATGCCGAGAAACTGCAATACGAAGGCTATCTGCGGCGCGAGGAAACGAACGCGGCCATCATGAAACTTGCTGGCGAAGGCATTCCCATCAAGGAGATCGTGCGCCGCACCGGTCATAGCCGCAAACTCGTCCGCCAGGTGATCCGTGGCCAGCGGACCGATATATTCCGCGTCCGGCAGAGTTCACTCGAAGCCTGGCTCCCCTTCCTGGACGGGCAATGGGTCTCGGGTTGCCACAATGCAAGCGAGCTTTGGCGGCGGCTGAAGACAAAAGGCTTTCGGGGACGCCTGGGTGTCGTCAGCGAGTGGGCGCGGCGACGTCGGCGCGCCGAACAGGCCTCCGATCAGCAACTCCACAAGGTGCCGTCAGCCAGAACGATCGCCCGATTGATGACGACTGCACGTGATCATCTGAGCAAAGCCGACACTGTGATGATAGCCGCCGTCGAGGCGGGCGTGCCCATGCTGGTGGAAGCACGCAACCTCGTCGCCGGTTTCCATTCCATGATCCGCAAGAAGCTTGACGATGATCTCGAGCTGTGGATCGCGGCCGCCAGCAGAAGTCTCGTCGCATCTTTCGCCAACGGCATCGTTCGTGACCACGCCGCTGTCCGCGCGGCCATCACCGAGCCATGGTCGAACGGCCAGACAGAGGGTCAGATCACCAAGCTCAAGCTCGTCAAGCGCCAAATGTATGGACGTGGAAAGATCGACCTCCTGCAAGCCAGATTGATCGGTGCGGCATGACCCAAACTTCATCGAGAGTGCGTCAGACCC
>NZ_FPBI01000048.1:0-19056 GCF_900116595.1 Mesorhizobium sp. YR577
AGGCCGACAAACGCAGATTTCTCGTCATGATGCTGATTCCCCTCGGAAAACAGCGCCACGCGAGCATCCAAAATCATCGAATGTGAGTCAGACCCAATGTTCGGCGCGCTTTCACACAGAAGACAGTGGAATAGACATCGACGTTGAAACCCCGCTCTTCAATGTCCACCCATTTCGGACATTTGCTACGGGAAGGCCGCTTCAAAGTATCGACGCCCATCCCTCCTCCTTCCGACGCGGGCAGTTTCACCCGCAAAGTAAGGCTGCGACTGCCAAATGGCTCACGACGGATCGAGGATGGGGCTTCCGTTGCCTACCTTCGCGTGACGTTGGATGGAAGCGGAAACACACAATGGCAGGCAAAGACCGGGACGGCCGACTATCTCAATCGTCTCAACTTCATTCCTCTCGATGAACTCAGCCGATGAGTTTCCAAAGGGTCAATGCCGTCGCAGGAACGGCTGCTACGATCGCCAGAACGGCCATTACGGCGACGACGAACGGTACGACCTCCTTGAATATGGCCACCGGAGCAGTGCGACTGATTTGCGCCGTGATGAACACGAGGATGCCGACCGGCGGCGTCACGCCGCCCAACTGCAACACGACGATCATTACGATTCCAAGATGGATCGGATCGAAGCCCCCGCTGATCATCAGCGGCAGGAACAGCGGAGCGGCAATAAGCATGGCCGGGGTCAGATCAAGGAACATGCCGGCGATGAACAGCACGCCGATGAGGATCAACATCAGTTCGAACGATCCGAAGCTGCCGGATCGCGCCCAGGTAATCATGTCCTGTGGTAGGCCTTCGGCAATCAACACCCATGCAAAGGGAACAGAGGCTGCAATCAGGAAGCCGATCAAAGCCGAATCTATTCCACAGTCCACCAGCGCGTCATAGAGTTGCCGCCACGAACATTCGCGAAATACAAACTTGCCGAGAACGAACGCCCAAACCAGGGCCACAACGCCCGCTTCAGTCGCAGTGGTGACGCCGAAACGGATGCAGCCAAGCACAACCACTGCGATCGCTAGAGCCGGCAGTGCACGGACGAACGTACGCATGATAACCGATAACGGCGCGCGCGTCGTAGCAGCTTCATACCCGCGGCGAGTGGCTATGACGTAGTTCACGACCATCATGGCGACAGCGATCATGAGGCCCGGTATGATACCGGCCACAAACAGCTGCGCGATCGAGACGTTGGACACCGACGCATAAACCAGCATTGCGATGGCCGGTGGCAGGACATTCGGCAGAATGGATGAGGCGGCGGTGACCGCGCAGGAGAAGGCTGGCGGGTAACCACGCTTGACCATTTCCGGCACAAGAACCTTTGCGGTGCTTGCCGCGTCCGCGCCCGACGAACCCGAAATACCGCCGACAAGAACGCTGTTGAAGACATTCACTTGGGCCAGACCGCCACGGAAATGGCCAAAGCAAGCCGCCGCGAAATCAATCAGTCGGGCCGAAAGCCCGCCAAGGTTGAGCAGGTACCCGGCCGTCAGGAAGAAGGGGATTGCAAGGAGGATGAACTTGGTCGAGCCCGCGACCATGTTTTGAAGCAGTGCGGGTGCCGGGAGCAACCCACCGCCCCACGTCGTCGCAAACACTCCAAGGACCATGCAGAACGCGACCGGCACGCCGAGAAACAGCGTTGCGAAGAAGACCGCGAGCATCAGCAGGCTTGCCGAAACACCGTGAAACGGCGACAGCTCCGGAAATTGAACAAGCGCGTAGATGAGGGCTCCCACGACCACAGTCGCCACACTGCGGACAAGTCCGGCGCGATCGGCACGCCGCAGCAGCAGGAAGGCAATACCGAGTGCTCCCGAGACGGGAATTACGCCATAGCGAAGTGCATTGGGCCACTGAAGTGCAGCGTTCGTCCCGCCGACCATCTGCGCCAGCTGATAACCGCTGAACACGAGGACCAAGAGTGTGAGCGCTATCAAAGCGTCCCGGATAAAATCCGAAACGGCGCGTGCCCTGTCGCCCAGCGCCGATGTGAACATGTCCATCGCCACATGGCGATCAGACGCGCCGCCGAGGGCAGCTCCCAAGAAGATGAGCCATGTGAAGCACCAGATGGCGAACTCCTCAGTCCAGGGCAGACCGGAGCCAAAGGCATAGCGGGCAATGACTCCAAAAAAAACGACGACGATCATCGCGGTGAGAATCACAACGTTGATGAGCCCGCCCAATCGTGCAAGACCGACGGAGAGCGCATTAGGCATCGAGGCCGACTGACTTACCCCGCTCTCCAAAGTGGCATTGTCCGACATCGAATGTCTCCCTTATGTCCCGATCGCGGACTGGACGTCGACCGTCCTGCTTGACGGTCGACGTCTTCGATCTCATTTGATCTCGTTGATCGCGGAAATGGTTTGGTCGGCGTCCGGGATTTGCGGCGTGAAGGTATCCCACACAGGCTTGGACAAGGTGCGCCAGACCTCCTTGTCTTCGACCTTGTGGATGGTTGCGCCATTCTTCACGGCTTCGGCCAGGGATTCCTGATCCACCTTTGCTTGCCGCGGCGCAACGCCCGCCTGCGCCTCTGTCGCTGCAGCTGAAATCGCAGCCTGGTGTTCGGCTGGCAGGCTATCCCACCATGCCTTGGAAACCACCCAGGCACCTATTGCATAGATGTGACCGAGATCCGTGTAGTGCGGAGCCACTTCGTAGAACTTGAAGGTCAGATAGTTGGTCGCGGTATTATCGAAATAATCGACGACCCCGGTCTGCATCGAGTTGTAGACTTCTGCTGCGGGAATGGCGACGGGGTTGGCACCGAGTTGCTTCCAGAGAGCGATGTGGATCGGGCTTTGGATCACACGCATTTTCTTGCCCTTGACATCCTCAGGCTTGAGGATCGGGAAAGTGCTCATCAACTGGCGCGCGCCATTGATCGAAAAACCGAGCAACTGAAATCCCTGTTCGGCGAAGTCGTCTTTCAGAAGTTCCGTCAGCTTGGCGTTGGCGGCAACGACATGCTCATCGTTCCGGAAGAGGAACGGCAGGTCGAGTGCCTGCACTTGCGGCACCCAGGAGGCAAATACCGAACTGGTGATAATGCCCATTTGAACGGAACCGAGACGCATTCCCTCGGCCGATTCAGCTTCGCCGCCGAGCAAGCCGTTGCCGAAGACCTTGATCTCGACAGCGCCCTTGGTGCCTTCGGCGACCTTTTGGGCGAACTCTTCGGCCGCGACGTATTTCGGGTTGCCTTCCTGAACGTCGAGCGAAAGACGGGCCGTATAATCGGCCGCTGCCGCAGGCAACGACAGGAAAAATGCGGTGACAGCGGCAAATGCGGCAAATGATTTCATTAGAACCTCCCGGGTTGTCGATAAAATGAACTGACGATGGCGGTGCGGCTAAAGCACGGAGATCATCCCGCCATCGGCATAGACGATCTGGCCGTTGACGTAGTCGGAAGCGGCTGACGCAAAGTAGATGACAGTTCCCGCCAACTCCTCTGGACGGCCCCATCTACGGGCTGGCGTGCGCGCCTTGACCCAGGCGTCGAACTTCGGATCAGCGAGCAAGGCCTCGTTCATGTCGGTGATCATGTAGCCGGGTCCGATCGCGTTGGCCTGGATGCCCTTTTCGGCCCATTCGGCAGCCATGGCTTTGGTCAGCATCTTGATGCCGCCTTTTGCCACCGTATAGGGCGCGACCGTCGCCCGGGCGAGCTCGGAAGTCAGCGACCCGACATTGATGATCTTGCCGGCACCACGAACGGCCATTCGCTTCGCAGCCTCCCGGCCAACGACAAAGGCCGAAGTGAGATTGGTGTCTATGACGCGGCGCCAATCGGCGGTCGCCAGTTCCAGCATCGGCTTGCGGAACTGGATGCCCGCATTGTTGACGAGGATGTCCACCCGGATGCCGTCACGGTCGAATGCCTCGAAGGCCCCGATGACGGCGGCTTCGTCGGTCACGTCAAACGCCGCAGTCAGCACATCGCGGCCGGCGGATCGCATGGCCGCGGCGGCCTCTTCGAGACGGGTAGCGGCGACGCCGTTCAGGATCACCCGCGCGCCCGCGCCCGCCAACCCTTCGGCAAAGGCACGCCCCAATCCGCGGGACGAACCCGTCACCAGCGCGGTCTTGCCGCTGAGATCAAAAAGTGAAATGCTCAAGCCAATCTCCTTTTCACTCCACCGATGCGCGGGACATCAGGTCCGGTCGCTCGAAGAATGCCGGCTGGAGTTCAGTGCCGAGACCGGGACCTTCCATCGGATAGACGAAGCCGCCGTCGATACGCGGCACCTCCGTTACGAGTTCGCGATACCAGCCCTTATAGAATGCGCGCACGCTTTCCTGGATAAGCGTATTGGGCTGCGAGAAACTCATGTGAATCGCCGCCGCAAACCCGACAGGACCGATGCAGTCATGCGGTGCAAACGGGCGATGGTAGGTTTCCGCCATGGCCGCGATCTTTCGCCCCTCCGTCAGTCCCCCGGTCCAGCACAGATCAGCCATGACTACATGTGCTGCGTCCCGATCCAGATACTCCTTGTAGGCATAGCGGGTGCCAAGCGTTTCGGAGGCGCAGGTCCAGACGTCAGTGGATCGCGCGTATTCGGCGAGCGCCTGAGGCGAATTCATCCGGATCGGGTCTTCGTACCAGGTCGGCTTGTAGGGCTCGAGCGCGCGAGCGATCTGCTTGGCGGTCGGCAGGTTCCAGAGCGAATGAAACTCGACCATAATCTCCATTTTATCGCCAATCGCGTCGCGAATAAGTTCGAAAGGGCGGATCGCCGTCTTCAACTGCTCCGCGCTGATGAACAGGCCGCGGTTCTCCATCGCCGGCGGATCGAAGGGCCAGATCTTCATGGCCGTGATGCCGTTTGACAGAAGATCCTCCGCAAGGTCGCCCGCACGGTTCATGAAGCCGTCCAGATCCTCGTAAGGGCCTGCTTCCTCCCCCAGATTCCAGGTATCCAATGGCTTGATCTTCTTGGTCCGTACATATCGGCTGCCAGCACAGGTGTTGTAGACCCGCATCTTTTCTACGCAGAGGCCTCCGAGCATCTGGTGGACCGGCTGCCCGCATACCTTGCCGAACACGTCCCAGAGCGCGATGTCGATGGCTGACGCGGCCCGGTGCTCCGCACCCGTGGAAGCATGGGCCATCGGAAGGTTCAGCATTTCCTTGTGAAGCGCCTCGATGTGAAGCGGATTGCGACCAACAAGCCGGCTGGCAAGTGTATCGTGTATATGAGCCTCGACCGCAGCGGCTCCGTAGAAGGTCTCGCCGAGACCGGTGATGCCCTGATCTGTCTCGACATGTACCCAGAGAACGTTGGAGAATTCTTCCACGCGAAAGGTTTTGATCGCAGTTATCTTCATTGTCGCTCCGTTCGAGCCGCTCGACCTCTGCCAAGTTCCGCGGCTGCGACTGAAGGAACGCAGGACAAAGGAAGGCTGCCGGACGCACGCGCATGCACGTGGCCCCTACCCTGTCAAAATCCTGCGAATTGCTCCTCCGAGCCGATTTTTCTGGCGGGACGTTTGACAGGCTTCTATAGTGATGTCAACCGTATTTAAGGAAGTGATAGTCCATAATGAAAAAAGCTGTAGTACAAGTTGAGGAGCAGGAGACGGGCCTGGTCGAACGCGCCATAGCAGACATCCGCTCATACATGCGGGAAAACCAGCTTCGGCCCGGCAGTCCAATGCCCAGCGAAACGGCCATGGCCATGCAGCTTAACGTTTCGAGGACTGTCGCGAGGGAGGCATTCCGCGCCCTTGCTGCGCTGGGCATCATGGAGGTCAGCGCAGGACGTCGCGCGCGCGTTGCCGCGCCGGATGCAGCGCCGCTCAGCATAATTCTCGATCACACTGTAACCATGAAACAGCTCAGCGTTCAGCAAGTGCTTGACGTTCGGCGCACACTTGAGCTTCGCACTGTGAGCCTGGCTGCGCTGCGCCGCACGGATGCGCAGGCACGAGAACTCCTTGAAATCGTAAAGGGCATGTTCGACGCGTTTGAAGCACCAAACGATCTGATGGAGCTCGATATTCGCCTGCACGAGTTGATCGCCGCGGCCTCAGGCAACTCGCTCTATGCGATCATCGTCGGCTCGTTCCGTGTCATCACCCGGCAGACGTGGCATATCGGCTGGCGCAGCCGTGCGACGCTGGAGAACCGCACCGAGAATATTCGCTGCCATCAAAGGATTGCCGAGGCAATTAACGCCCAGGATCCGGAGCAAGCCGAAGCAGCAATGACCGAGCATTTTGACTCCGCGGTCAACGTCTTGCTTCGGGCAGGCGTGAACTGAGCTGCACGCGCTAGCGTCGCGCCCATCATTGTAATGGCGACTCGACCGCCTCCTTGGACGGAGACTTTGTCCGATGGTTGTCGGTCTTGTTGACAATCGGACAACCTCCTGACCATGCTAACATTTTGGGAGAGTTGCACATGAGCTTTTCAATTTCGCGCCGCGCTTTTGTTGCCGGAGCCAGCATATTGATGGCAGGCGCAAGATCGGCGTTTGCCCAGAGCCAGAAATTCTTCCGGATCGGCACGGGCGGTACCTCGGGCACGTACTACCCGATTGGCGGCTTGATCGCCAATTCGATATCCGCAACCGGACCGAACGGCGTCGAAGGTCTCATTTCGACTGCCGTGTCTTCAAATGGATCGGTGGCCAACATCAATGCGATAGCAGGCGGTTCGAGCGAGTCGGGATTTACCCAGTCCGACGTGGCCTACTGGGCCCATTCGGGAACCGGCCTCTACGAAGGAAAGGGCAAGGTTGAGGACCTGCGGCTCATCGCAACACTTTATCCGGAAACCCTACATATTGTCGCTCGCGCCAATGCGGGCATCAAGTCGGTAGCTGATCTCAAGGGCAAGCGTGTGTCCATTGACGAGCCAGGCTCCGGCACGATCGTCGATGCCCGCCTGGTCCTTGCAGCGTATGGCCTTTCGGAGAAGGATATCCATCCTGAGTATCTCAAGCCGGGCCCTTCCGGCGAGAAGATGCGCGACAACTCGCTCGACGCTTACTTCTTTGTTGGCGGCTATCCGGCGGGCGCGATCGTTGAACTTGCAGCAACAACCGGCATCACGCTTGTGCCGGTCTCCGGCCCGGAGACGGATAAACTGCTTGAGGAACAGAAGTTCTTTTCCAAGGACACTGTTACAGCCGAAACCTATAAAGGTGTCGGTGTAACCGATACGATTGCAGTAGCGGCGCAATGGGTTACCAGTGCGAAACAGCCCGACGATCTGGTGTATGAAATAACGAAGTCTCTCTGGAGTGCCGGGACACGAAGCACCCTCGACGCCGGTCACGCGAAAGGAAAGTCAATCGTTCTCGAAAACGCGACCACAAGCCTGGGCATTCCTCTCCATCCAGGAGCCGAGCGCTTTTACAAGGAGAGCGGGATGCTTAAGTAGCTTGCTGAATCGGGCAATCTTCGGCGTTCTGCGAGCAAACTATTCGACATTTTCGCCGTTCGGGTCATTGGCGACACAACGTTCCGTGAACAGGAATTCCATATGACCGGCTCGCGAAAAGACAAGATTCGCCTGACCTCCGAAGGTTATGACGCGGCGAAATCGCGCGAACTTGAAGAAAAATTCGACAGCGAGATTCGCTTTCGAAGCCTTGGAAAATTGGCCGGCTGGCTGGTCGGCAGCCTCCTGATCGCGCTTTCCATTTTTCACTACTACACGGCAGGCTTCGGCCTGTTGCAGGAAATGGTGCATCGCGGCATCCATTTGTCTTTTGTGCTTGCGTTGGTCTTCCTGGTCTTTCCTTTCACCAAGAAGGGCTATGATGCCCCGCTAAAGGGCACGCTTTTGCGTCCGCTCGGCATCCCCATCTATGACTGGATACTGGCAATTGGCTCGGTCATTGCGGTAGCGCATGTTCCACTCATTCCACTCGACGATCTCGCATTCCGCATCGGCAATCCTACGACCACGGATGTGGTTCTGGGCGGCTTTCTGGTGGTAGCGCTGCTTGAAGCGACGCGCCGCTCGATTGGCTGGCCTCTGCCGATAATTGCGCTTCTGTTCATGGCCTATGCGCTACTCGGCCCTTGGATGCCGGGAATTCTGATACATCCCGGCAATAGCTTCGCACAGCTCATCGACCACCTCTACATGACGACGCAAGGGGTCTACGGCATTGCCCTGGGCGTCGTAGCCACCTACGTGTTTCACTTCGTGCTGTTTGGCGTCTTTGCCACCCGTATCGGACTGGGCCAGTTGTTCCTCGATTGTGCCGCATGGGTGGCCGGACGCTATGCGGGCGGCCCTGCCAAGGTGTCAATTTTTGGATCCGCACTCTTTGGCATGATCTCCGGCTCATCGGTCGCAAATGCCGTGACCGTCGGGTCGCTGACCATTCCTGCTATGATCAAGCTTGGATACAAGCGCGAATTCGCCGCCGCTGTGGAGGCAGCCTCTTCGACCGGAGGACAGGTTACCCCTCCAATCATGGGGGCTGCCGCGTTCCTCATGATCGAATTCCTCGAACTCCCCTACACGACAATCATTCTTGCCGCGATTGTCCCGGCCTTCATGCATTTCTTCGGCGTGCTCATGCAGGTGCATTTTGAGGCCAAGCGCACCGGACTGCGCGGCTTGCGCGCTGATGAAATGCCTGACATCTCCGCAGCACTCAAGCGCGACTGGCCAACCATCATTCCACTAGTCGTTTTGCTCTGGGTGCTCCTGTCCGGATACACGCCTTACCTGGCGGCTTTCTGGGGTATCACCGCCTGCATTGCGGTCGGCCTGCTAAACCCACGCCGCCGCATGACGGTAGGAGAAGTGTTTCTGTGCTTGCGCGACGGTGCCAAATACGCACTGGCCATTGGTGCGGCAGCAGCAACTGTGGGTATCGTCATCGGCGTCGTCACGTTGACCGGCGTCGGCTTCAAGGTCTCCTTCATCGTGACATCGACAGCAGCGCAACTGGCAAATTACGTGAGCCTTTTCGTGCCGACCAGCATGATCGCTGCATCGACCCTGTCCCTGCTCTTCACTCTGATCATGACCGGCCTCGTCTGCATCCTGATGGGTTGCGGAATTCCCACGACAGCCAACTATATCATTATGGTGACGATCGCCGCCCCTGCGCTGGTCATGCTTAACGTCGAGCCGATCGTCGCTCACTTTTTCGTCTTCTACTATGGGCTGCTCGCTGACATCACGCCACCGGTAGCGCTCGCTGCTTATGCCGCAGCCGGCATGGCCGCAGCCGATCCGTTCAAGACTGGCAATACCGCGTTCAGGCTAGGACTCGGCAAAGTGCTAGTTCCCTTCGTATTCGTCTTTTCACCGTCGCTGTTGTTGGTGACGAAGGATTTCACCTGGTCAAATTTTATACTCGCCTTCATCGGATGCGCACTCGGCATTGTTTGCCTCGGAGCCGCGCTCTCACGCTATATGCTGGTGCGGACCAAGACGTGGGAAAATGCCGTGCTGGTTATCGCAGCATTTCTTCTGGTCGCCCCTGAAATCTACTCAACAATTATAGGCGTGATAATGATCTCGCCGGTAGTTTTGAGGCATGTCACAGCATCTAGGGCGGAGCGCACCATGAGCGCTTGACCAGAACCGCCATGGAATTTGTTTTGTCTCTCCCTGGCTTCGAGTCCGATACCGGCTGACACTGTTGATGCTCGAAAGTGATAAGCCTTCGATCAGGTGGTGGCAGGACGATTGAACCGCCCGAGCAGGATTGGCGTCAGGTACATTGGTATCTGATAGCAGCCAATGAAGAGGAGCAGAGGATCGGTGACAACCGCTGGAAGTGCCGTGAGGAACAGTGCGATGTTGCCGTTGCCGGCGGTAATTCCAAGTGGGGCAGCGAGATGCTCTACGCCCGAGCGGCGCGCCCAAAGGGCAACCAGTATCTGAAGGCTGAAATTGCCAACGAAGGCGGCTGCCAGTGTGGAAACGAACGCTTGCACGTTGGAGCCGACGGCGGACATCAACCCCATGACGACGACCGCCATGGCAACGGCCGACAACCCGTCCAGAGCAATCAAGTCCATTTCTCCGCATGGGCGGCCAACGCCGAGATTGCTGTGAAAGCCGCCGAGGCAAGCACACAGAAGCTGGTCGGTCTTGCATAGTATTGTTGTTCGCCTATTCTGTCTGCTCTGAGGGTAAAAACAAAACAACCTTGGGAGGAAAGCATGACCAGAAAGGAAATTTCGCGCAGACATTTTCTCAGGAACTCGACCGTCGTCGGCGCAGCGGTCACCGGTACACTCGCCGCACCGGCGGTACTTGCACAAACGCCTGTAACGCTAAAGATGCAATCGTCCTGGCCGAGTTCGGATGTATTCCAAGAGATGGCACAGCAGTATGTCGATCGCGTCCAGGAAATGGCGGGTGGGCGCATGAAGATCGATCTACTGCCGGCCGGCGCAGTGGTCGGGGCGTTCCAGGTTCAGGATGCCTGCCATGACGGCACAATCGATGCCGCGCATACAGTTCCCGTCTACTGGTACGGTAAAAACAAGGCCGCCTCACTGTTCGGCACAGGGCCGGTCTTTGGCGGCGACGCCAACCAGATGATTGCCTGGCTTTACCACGGCGGCGGCCAGGAATTTTATCGCGAACTCACCCAAGACATTCTCGGTCTTAACGTCGTCGGCTTTCTGTCGTTCGGCATGCCAGCGCAGCCACTTGGTTGGTTCAAGAGCGAGATAACTGAGGCCGGCCAATTGCAAGGCTTGAAATATCGCACCGTTGGCCTCGCAGCTGATTTGTTTCAATCGATGGGTGCTGCGGTTTCGCAGCTTCCGGGCGGAGAGATCGTGCCGGCGATGGAGCGTGGTGTCATCGACGGTTTCGAATTCAACAATCCGACCTCAGACATGCGTTTCGGCTCGCAAGATGTCGCCAAGAATTACATGCTCGCGTCCTACCATCAGGCCAGCGAATCCTTCGAATACATCTTCAACAAAGACAAATTCGAGAGCCTCGAGCCGGACCTCCAAGCGATTCTGAAATATGGTGTCGAGGCTGCACATCTGTCCAACTACGCATTGGCAATGCAACAATATTCCTCCGATCTGCAAAAGCTCCAGGCCGAACACGGAGTCAACGTCAAACGTACACCCGACAGTGTTCTGCAGGTCCAACTCGAAGCTTGGGACAAGATTCTGCCACCGCTGATGGAAGATCCCTTCTTCGCTAAGGTCGTGGACAGCCAGAAGGCATGGTGTGAACGCGTTGTCTACTACAGCCTGCTGAATGCGCCCGACTACAAACTTGCCTATCAGCATTATTTCCCGGGCAAAATCTGACCGGTTTTGTTTCGTGCTGCTTGGCCGGCGGGGAGGCCCCCGCCGGCACGCTGCAGATCGGATTATGCTTTTTCAAAAGAGCGAACGTAGCCGTGGAGAATTACATCTGGTTTGCCGATAAGCTGTCGGCGTGGTTCGGCAAAGTCTTCGCCTGGTGCGTCGTCATCATGACGCTCGGCGTTGGATACGAAGTTGTCGTGCGCTATCTCTTCAGGGCGCCGACGCCTTGGGCGTTTGACCTTTCCTATATGTTGTATGGCACGCTGTTCATGATGGCGGGTGCCTACACGCTTTCACGCGACGGGCATGTACGTGGCGATTTCATCTACCGGCTATGGCAGCCGCGGACGCAGGCCAAGGTCGAGTTGATACTCTATTTCCTCTTCTTCTTCCCAGGTGTCCTGGCATTGATCTTTGCTGGCTGGCGCTATGCCGCCCGCTCTTGGCGTTATCTCGAAGTCAGCAATATGAGTCCCGCCAACATACCGGTCTTTCAGTTCAAATCCGTGATCGTTGCGGCCGGAATTCTGCTCTTTCTGCAAGGCATCGCGCAGGTTTTCCGCTGCATTGTCTGCATTCGCACCGGTCATTGGTTGCGGGCCTCCGACGATGTGGAGGAGACGGAGAAGATTCTCATGGAAGCCAAAACACTCGATGTGCTGAAAGATGGTGCCAAGGGGATCAACATGCCGGGCGAACAGGACAAACAGGAGAGGTCCGGCAAATGAGCGACCCTTTCATAGCAGTCGGAATGCTTCTCATTCTTCTTCTTGCAATTTTCCTTGGCTTTCCCGTAGCGTTCACGCTCGCAGCGCTCGGTGTGTCGTTCGGCTACTATGCCTATTTCGACGCTAGCCGTATGTGGTCGACATATAATCGTGCGCTCGAATCGGGCGCGGGCTCGTGGAACTTGGCCGAATCCTGGATCGGCGGTTTCTTCAACAATCGCATCTTCGATTTGTTCGTGAACCAAACGTATTCGGTCATGTCCAACGATGTGCTGACCGCAATCCCCCTCTTTCTTTTCATGGGTTATATCGTTGAGCGCGCCAACATCGTCGACCGATTGTTCAGCACGCTGTTCATTGCGACCCGTCGCGTTCCCGGCTCCATGGCGGTTGCGGCGCTCGTCACCTGCACTCTTTTTGCGACAGCCACTGGTATCGTCGGTGCGGTCGTCACGCTTATGGGGCTTCTTGCTTTGCCGTCCATGCTGAAGGCAAAATACGACGTGCGCTATGCAACAGGCGTAATTTGTGCCGGCGGCACGCTCGGAATTCTAATTCCGCCATCCATAATGCTGATCGTCTATGCCGCGACGTCAGGAGTGTCCGTCGTGCGCATGTATGCAGCGGCACTTCTCCCGGGTCTGCTACTTGCCGGGCTTTATCTCGGCTATCTCGTAATCCGTGCGGTGCTGCAGCCTCAACTGGCGCCTAAACCGACAAAAGAAGAGGTCGGAGATCATACCACTCTCGAGGTCGCATGGATGATGCTGACCTCTTTCGTGCCGCTGGCGCTCCTCATCCTCGCGGTACTGGGTGCAATCCTTTTCGGCGTCGCGACGCCGTCAGAGGCTGCAGCGGTAGGCGCGGCAGGTGGGGTAATCCTCGCCGCCGCCTATAGAGCCTTGACCTGGCAGAGGCTCAAGGAATCGGTATACCTCACGGCACGGACGTCGGCGATGGTTTGTTGGCTGTTCGTTGGCTCGGCGACCTTCGCCTCAATCTTTGCTTATCTCGGCGGGCAGCAGCTTATTAGCCAGTTCGTCACCGGGCTCGACATTTCGCCCCTCGTCTTCCTGCTTATCGTCCAACTGATCATCTTCATTCTCGGTTGGCCGCTGGAATGGACCGAAATCATCGTGATCTTCATCCCGATCTTTCTGCCGCTCTTGCCGCACTTTGGCATTGATCCGCTATTCTTTGGGATTCTGGTGGCAGTCAACCTGCAGACTGCGTTCCTTTCTCCGCCCATGGCGATGTCCGCCTACTATCTTAAGGGTATCGCGCCACCTGGTGTGGAGTTGCCAGACATTTTTCTGGGCATGATGCCCTATATGGGCATGGTGATCCTGTGCATGGTGATCATTTATATTTTTCCGGAGATTGTCTACGCGCTGCCCAACGCGATCTATGGACGTTGACACGAGGTCGAACAACGATGCACATACATCATAAAACATCGAAGCGCCGGCTAGCGACAATCGATCACGCAATGGCAGCTGTCGCCCTTTTTGTCCTGGCAAGCTTCCTGGGCATCATTGTCGTCAAAGTGGCTCGCATCGACCTCACCATCGTGATCGGGATTGGTGTGGCTCTGGTCGGCTACGACCTGTGGCGTCAACTCGCGCCGCGCCGCTGAAGTTACTGCGGAAGTATCAATAACAGGCAACTATCGATTTCCCCGTGCGACCGGGCGGTTACATGAATACCAAACCTCATCGCAATGCAGTTGTCATCAACACGGAATTTCAAACGGCCTTCGCTTCCCTCTTGGCAAGATTTGCAATGAGATCGCTGAAGCGCTCGTTCTGAACCACGACGTGATCGCGCAGAAGCTGTCGCGCCGCCGCGGCATCACCATCCAGAATGGCTTTTACGATACCGGAATGCTCGTTGAAGGAAACCTTCATGCGGTTGCGCACACGTAACTGGAGCCGCCTATAAGGTCGCAACCTTCGATGCAGCGCGCCGCATTGGTCTTCCAGAAAGCCGCTATGGCTGGCCGCATAGATGGCGCGATGAAACACCTCATTGTCGTAGTAATACGTATCGGTGTCGTTACTTACGGCTGATCGTTCGCATCTTGCATGCGCAGCAAGCAACGCTTGCCGATCCTCGTCGGTGTGACGCCTCGCCGCGTATGCGCCGGCCATGCCTTCCATCTCTGCCATGACCTCGAACATTTCGAACACCCGTTGCGGTGCGGGATCGGCGACCACTGCGCCGCGCCGCGGTCTTATGTCGACGAGCCCGATGGCGTTGAGCTGCATGAGCGCTTCCCGGATCGGCGTGCGTGAAACTCCGTAGCGGGTGGCAAGTTGCACCTCATCAAGCCGTTCTCCCGGTTCGAGTTCGCCTGTGACGATGCCATTTTCGATCTCGTCGCGCAGTTTGTGAAACGTATTCTCTGACATGAAGCCAAGCCTCGAAATTAAATACACGGTGCTATCTCTTGTATACAACAATATTGACTTAGTGTGCAATATCGGCAAATCATAAACCAATCCGGCTGGAGGGCCGGAATATCAGGGAGGAAGAAATGCGTCATTTTGCTACGAAACTAACACTCGCAGCCTGCGTGGCTGCCGCCTGCCTCGTTACCGGAAGCGCCGGCGCACAGACAGTACTCAAGGCCTCGCATCAGTTTCCGGGCGGCAAGGGCGATATCCGTGACGAGATGGTCCAGATGATTGCGCGTGATGTTGCTGCCGCCAATGTCGGCCTCGAAATCCAGGTTTTCCCGGGCTCGTCGCTCTACAAGCCAAACGACCAGTGGAATGCGGTCACCCGTGGCCTTCTCGACATGACGTCTTTCCCGCTCGATTATGCTTCCGGCCGTCACCCTGAATTCTCGGCCACGCTTATGCCAGGACTGGTCGCCAGTCACGACCGGGCAATCCGGCTCAACGATTCCGATTTCATGAAGCACATCAAGAAGATCGTCGAGGATGCCGGCGCGCTCGTGATTGCCGACGCATGGCTTTCGGGCGCTTTTGCTTCGAAGAAAGCCTGCATCACCTCGCCCGACACGATAAAGGGGCAGGTCATCCGCGCAGCCGGCCCGGCATTCGAGGAGATGCTTGTGGCGGCGGGCGCTTCTATATCGTCCATGCCGTCGTCCGAGATCTACACCGGCATGCAGACAGGCGTTTTGGACGCTGCCAACACCTCGTCGGCCAGTTTCGTGTCCTATCGCCTTTTCGAGCAGGCAAAGTGCCTGACAGCACCCGGCGAGAACGCGCTCTGGTTCATGTATGAGCCTGTATTGGTGTCGAAGAAGGTCTTCGAGCGTCTCACGCCGGAACAACAGAAAGCTATTCTGGCCGCCGGTGAGAAGGCTGAAACATTCTTCAACGCGGAAGTGCGCAAAGGCGACGATGTGATGATCGAAGCCTACAAGAAGGCCGGTGTCGAAGTGGTCGAGATGTCCAAGGCGGACTATGATGCCTGGCTGGAGGTCGCCAAGACGTCGGCCTACAAGAATTTCGAAGCCAATGTGCCCGACGGCGGCAAGCTGATCGAAGAGGCGCTGGCCGTGAAGTGAGGATCCTGGGCCAAGGCAAAATGCGCGAACGCGCATTTTGCCGGTTTTCCTCACAACAGGGATTTCTCCGATGGTGAAGGTCTATATCTGGGCCGTAAGCAATCTTTCCCGGGCGCTTGCCGCGCTTGCAACAGCATTGATGATCGCGGCGATGCTCGTCGTCTGCCAGATGATCCTGATGCGCTACGCCTTCCGCCTGCCGACGATCTGGCAGACGGACTTTGTGGTGTTTTCCGCGACCGCTGCAATGTTTCTGGGCGCACCCTATGTCTTGATGAAGGGCGGCCACGTCGGTGTCGATGTGATCGAACTGCTCGTCAACGACGGCGTCCGCAGGCGTCTGCGTCTCGTAGCAAGCCTCTTGGGCCTGGCATTTTGCCTGATCATGCTTGCTGCCGGCTGGGTCCAGTTCCACGAAGCATGGGCCGGCAATTGGCGCCATTCGAGCGTGTGGGCGCCTCCCCTATGGGTGCCGCTTGCGGCAATGCCGCTCGGTTTCGGAATGCTTTGCCTCCAATATATAGCCGAGATCGCGGCACAGCTTTCCGGCCTTGCCACGCCTCCGGCCGCTCACGAAACGGCGCACACTACCCTCGCCTCCAATGCCGCCTTGCTCGACGAGCACAAACTGAAGGAGACTGCGCGATGAACCCGACCGTTGCCGGCCTGCTGATCATCGCCGCCCTTTTCATCCTGCTCGGAACCGGCATGCCGATCGCCTTCGCGCTGGGGCTGGCCGCCGTTACCGCGCTCTTCCTGCAAAGCGGATTCGACATTTTCTACATCCTCGGCGACACGATGTTTTCCGGCATCGCTAATCTCGCTTATGTGTCTATCCCGATGTTCGTCCTCATGGGCGCAGCGGTGGCCTCCTCGCCGGCGGGCTCCGACCTCTATACGGCGCTCGACCGCTGGCTGAACAGAATCCCCGGCGGCCTGGTTCTCTCCAATATCGGCGCCTGCGCCATATTTTCCGGCATGACGGGATCGTCGCCGGCCACCTGCGCGGCGATCGGCAAGATGGGCATTCCCGAGATGCTCCGGCGCGGCTATCCAACTTCCGTGGCTACTGGCTCGATCGCCGCAGGCGGCACGCTCGGCATCCTGATCCCACCGTCGGTAACGCTTATCGTCTACGGCATCGCCACCGAAACCTCGATCGGCAGGCTGTTCATGGCCGGTGTCATCCCAGGCATCATGCTGACGGTGATGTTCATGATCTGGGCCATCGTCGACTGCAAGCGCAAGGGCTATGAGTTCGACGCCCGGGCGATGCGTTATACGATGAAGGAGCGGCTCGCGGGTATGCCGCGAATCCTGCCCTTTCTCCTGATCATCGCCGGCACGCTCTATGTACTTTACGGCGGCATCGCCACGCCGTCGGAGGCGGCCGGCGCCGGCGCTCTGCTGACGCTCGTCGTCGTAATCATCGCCTATCGGCTTTTCCGTTTTCGCCCTGTCGCCGACATATTTGGTTCGGCGATGCGTGAAAGTGTGATGATCATGATGATCATGGCAGCGGCCGAACTCTTCGCCTTTGCGCTGTCCTCCCTCTTCATCACCCAGACGGTGGCCACGGCCATCGCCGACATGGAGGTCAACCGCTGGGTGCTGATGGGCATCATCAACATTTTCCTGCTGGTCGCAGGGATGTTCCTGCCGCCGGTCGCAGTGATCGTCATGACGGCCCCGATGCTCTTCCCGATCGTCACCCAGGCAGGTTTTGATCCCTATTGGTTCGCCATTATCCTGACTATCAATATGGAAGTCGGGTTGATAACGCCGCCGATCGGGCTCAATCTGTTCGTCATCAATGCAATTGCACCGACAATCCCGACAAAAGACATTCTTTGGGGTTCCCTGCCCTATGTCCTGGTCATGTTCCTCGCGATCGTCATTTTGTGTTTCTTCCCGCAAATCGTCACATGGCTACCCAATCAGATGTTAGGGATCGTGCAATGAACAGTGTCTCGTTTTTCAGCGACATGCTTCAGACAATCACCGATCGCGGCCGGCGTCTGTTATCTTTCAACGCGCGAGAGGATGGTGGACAGGCAGCCAAAGTGCGCAATGCCGAGACGACGTGCGAAACGCTGCTTTCGAGCCAGGGCGAAGCTTCCGGGATGGCACTTGCCAAGAACATCCTCGATCTCTGGGAGCATTTCGATAAGACACAGCGACGCGATTTCATGGCGATGCTGCTTGCCCGTTTCGGGCCCGATGCCGGGCGTCTGGAAAAGGCGATCGACGATTATCGCGCTGACCCCTCGCCTGCCGCTGTTCTTGAGCTTCACATCGCCGCAGAACCGCGCCGGCAGGAACTTATCCGCCGCCTCAACCTTGCACCCAACGGCATTGCCACGCTGGTGCGAATGCGCGAGGCATTGCTGAAACTGAAAGCGGAAGACCCGGAATTCGAAGTGGTCGACGCAGACTTCGCCCACCTCTTCGGCTCGTGGTTCAATCGTGGGTTTCTGGTGCTGCGCCCGATAAGCTGGTCGACCCCGGCCGATATTCTGGAAAAAATCATCCAGTACGAGGCCGTGCACCACATAGGCGGCTGGAACGAACTGCGCCTGCGGTTAGCCCCGGAGGACCGGCGCTGCTTCGCATTCTTCCATCCGCAATTGATAGACGATCCGCTGATTTTCGTTGAAGTCGCGCTGACGAGGGAAGTTCCAGCCAGTATCGGCGACGTGCTGAGGGAAGATCGCGCACCGATCCGCGCGGCAGATGCAACGACGGCGGTGTTTTATTCGATATCCAACTGCCAGGAAGGCCTGCGCGGAATATCCTTCGGCAATTTCCTGATCAAGCAGGTTGTCGAGGATCTGCGCCGCGAATTGCCCAGGCTCGACACGTTCGTCACGCTCTCGCCGGCGCCCGGCTTTGCACAATGGCTCGCGCGCGAACGTCGAGCTGAGGTTTCGGACATATTCAGTCCGGAAGATAAAGAACGGCTTGCGCTGCTCGACAGTCCGGAATGGATGGACCAGGAAGATGCCATCGCCTCCGTAAAGCCCGTAATGACCAAGGCCGCAGCCTGGTACTTCCTCAGAGCCCGCAACCGCGATGGAAAGGTGCTCGATCCCGTGGCCAGATTCCACCTCGGCAATGGCGCGCGACTGGAGCGCATCAATTTTCTTGCCGACCGTTCGCCGCGTGCCATGCGGCAGGCGTACGGGCTGATGGTGAACTATCTCTACAAGCTTGACGACATCGAAACCAATCACGAGGCCTTTGCCGGACGCGGCGAGGTGGTCGCGGCACAGCCGATCCGGCGATTGGTGCCTGCAAGCCGGCCGCAACGAAGCCTCGTGCCACTCACGGACGCCGCAGCGCCCCAAGGACAAGTGACCGGAAAGTCGGCCAGGAAAGACAGTAAGGAATTGAGTTCATGAGCAATCACCTGTTCGACGCCATCCGCAAAGCGGCTGTCGATCGCAATGCTGCCTTTATCCTGGCGACGGGCGGACGCGTCTGGAGCTATG